>CP094685.1:2400000-2723080 GCA_022828425.1 Candidatus Thiothrix sulfatifontis | reverse complement strand
GAAAACCCAGCATGGCACGGATTTGTACGTGAAAGTCATTATTCCCGACAATAGCGGCTTGTCGTACAACGAAGCGTGGCGGTTTACCAGCGAGATGCTGAAAAAGTACGACTACTATTCTGAACCATGAGTTATGACTTTTGCCGCTGGCGTAGCGCTTCGTACAAGCATACGCCGGTCGCAACCGACACGTTCAAGCTCGACACTTGCCCCGCCATCGGGATCGAAATCAGGTAGTCGCACGATTCTTCCGTGAGGCGGCGAATCCCCGCACCTTCTGCACCCATCACCAGCGCCATCGGCCCTTTTAGATCGGCTTGATACAAGGTTTGCTTGGCTTTATCACTCGTACCTGTCAGCCAAATGCCGCGACTTTTCAGCGTTTCCAACGTGCGGGCAAGGTTGGTGACGGGGATAAATGGGATGATTTCCGCCGCACCGGAGGCGACTTTACGCACAGTCGGGGTAATGCTGGCAGCATTATCCTTGGGTGCAATCACGGCGTGTACGCCAGCCCCTTCAGCGGTACGCAAACACGCGCCCAGATTGTGCGGGTCAGTCACGCCATCCAATACCAGCAAAAACGGCGGTTCGCTCATGCCGTCGAGCATGTCGTAGAAGTCATTTTCTGTCCACGCTTTGAGTTTGTAATACTCGGCAACAATCCCTTGGTGGCGGTTATTGCCTGCCATCTTGTCGAGTTTGTCCTCGTCAATGAGGATGACGCGCATTCCGTTTTCTTCCGCCATCTTTTCCAGTTTTTTCAGGCGGTCGTTGCGGCTGCGTTTGTCCAGCCAGATTTGTCCGAGGTTTTCGGTATCGTTGCGCAAGGCGCTTTCAACGGCATGTACGCCGCAAATAATGGATTTTGACATTAGGTGGTCGGTTTCTTCTTGCGGGGTTTTCTGTTGGCCGGTTTTTTGGGACTGGCAGGTTTCTGGCTGGCGGTCGGGTCAGACTTTGGCTCGCGTTCCGTTTTGCTGGCGGGTTTACGGCTGCGGCTGCTGGGCTTTTTGGTGCGCGTTGCTTCCGTTTCACCCTCGACTTTGGCGAGTACGAAGTCGATTTTGCGTTCGTCCAAATCGACACGTGCCACGGTGACGTTGATGGCATCGCCAAGGCGGTAAATGCGCCCAGAGTTTTCGCCGGTCAATTGGTGATGCGCGGCATCAAAGTGGTAGTAATCGCTGGTTAATGCAGTGATGTGAATCAAGCCTTCCACGAAAATGTCTTTGAGTTCGACGAATAAACCAAAGCCCATCACGCTGGTAATGACGCCACCGAAGGTTTCGCCAATGTGTTCCTGCATGTATTCGCATTTCAGCCATGCGGTCACGTCGCGGGTCGCATCGTCGGCACGGCGTTCGGTCATGGAACAGTGTTCGCCGAGGGCTACCATGTCTTTGTGCGAATAGTGATAGTCTTTGACTTTGCCGCCGCGCACTAAGTGGCGGATGGCACGGTGTACCAGCAAGTCGGGGTAGCGCCGGATCGGTGAGGTGAAATGCGCGTAAAACGGTTGTGCCAAGCCGAAATGCCCGTTGGAGTCGGGGCTGTAGACCGCTTGTGACATGGAGCGCAGCAACACGGTTTGAATCATATTACGGTCTGGGCGGTCGCCTAGGCTATTCAACAGCGCGGTGTAATCGTTCGGGGTGGGTTCGTCGCCACCACCCAAACTCAGGGCGAGGCTGGCGAGGAATTGGCGCAAATCCGCGAGCTTTTCCGGCGTGGGGCCTTTGTGGGCGCGGTGTAATGCGGGGATTTTGTACTTGCTGAGGTAGGTTGCGGCGCAGACGTTGGCGAGGATCATGCACTCTTCGATCAGCTTGTGCGCGTCATTGCGTTCGGTTGGAACAATGGCTTCGATTTTGCGTTCGGCATCAAACACGATGCGCGTTTCAGCGGTTTCAAAGTCGATTGCACCACGGCGGTCACGCGCTTTGCGCAGGACGTGGTAGAGCGAATACAGGTCGTCGAGGTGTTCGCAGAGTTCTTGCGGGTGTTGGCGGCGGGCATCCATATTGCGCTCGACCACGATTTTCGCCATCTCGGTGTAAGTGAGGCGGGCGGCGGAGTGCATAATGCCTTCGACGAATTGGTAGCTGATCAGTTTGCCGCGTGCACCGATTTGGATGTCGCAAATCATGCACAGCCGGTCAACGTGTGGGTTGAGGGAGCACAAGCCGTTAGACAATATTTCGGGCAACATCGGGATGACTTTGCCGGGGAAATACACCGATGTGCCGCGTTCGGTGGCTTCGCGCCCAATGGCGGAATCGGCTTGCACGTAGTGCGATACGTCGGCAATCGCGACCAGTAAACGCCAGCCGTTGCCGTCGCGTTCGCAGTACACTGCGTCGTCGAAGTCTTTGGCATCTTCGCCGTCGATGGTGACGAACGGGGTGTCGCGTAGGTCTTCGCGGCGTGGGTCGGCTTTGTCCGCTTCGGGCACTTCGTAGCCGAATTTATCCGCTTCTTCGGTGATGTCGCTTGACCAGCCGTGCGGCAGTTGGTGGCTGCGGATGGCGACGTCGATTTCCATGCCGGGAGCCATGTGGTCGCCGAGTACTTCGACGATTTTGCCGGTGGGTTGGGCGCGTTTGGAGGGTTGTTCAACAATCGCGGCGACGACGATTTGACCGGGTTTGGCGTTGCCTGCGGCATCCGGCGGAATCATGATGTCTTGGCTGATGCGCGAATTGTCAGGCGTGACAAAGCCGATATTGCCTTCCATGAAATAGCGCCCGACGACTTGGGTGGTGCCGCGTTCCAAGACTTCGACGACTGCACCTTCGCGGCGACCTTTGGGGTCAAGACCGCGCACGCTGCACAGGGCGCGGTCGCCGTGCATCAGGAGTTGCATTTGCTTGGCGTGCAGGAAGAGGTCGGGTGTGCCGTCATCCGGTTTCAGAAAGCCGAAGCCGTCGGGGTGTCCGATGACGCGCCCGGCAATCAGGTCGGTACGTTCGATTGGGACGTATTCGCGACGGCGGTTGTAGAGTAATTGCCCGTCGCGTTCCATGGCGCGTAGGCGTTTTTTCAGGGCATCGACATCACGTTCGTCGTGTAGATGCAACGCGTCTGCAAGGGTCACAAAGTCCAGCGGCTGCCCGCCTTCCGTCAGCACAGATAAGATGATTTCACGGCTGGGAATGGGGTTATCGTATTTTTCGGCTTCGCGCTGACTATGGGGATCGTTAAACTTCAAATTGTGTCCTTTTGGGGTTTGTGCTGTTGTATGTTGGCATTGTACCAAAAAAATGCAATAAAAACGCGGTTTGGTGTTTGACAAGATGCAGTGAGCGCTATATATTTCGCGTCTCACAAGGCATTACCGTTTTGTGAATTGCCGAGATGGCGGAATTGGTAGACGCGCTAGTTTCAGGTATTAGTGGGGGCAACCCCGTGGAGGTTCGAGTCCTCTTCCCGGCACCAGATTTGAATCCTAGACTCACGAAAAGCCCGCTAGAATGCGGGCTTTCTCGTTTCTGACGTTCTAGTTGGTACGGTAAAGAATCGTGACATCCGGGTAAAAAGCGGGTAAGAATAATTTTTTTTACCCGCAGGTATCCACCATGCTGAAAGACGTGAATATCAAGAACGCCAAACCACAAGAAAAGCCCTACCGACTGCCGGATGGTGAATGGCTGTATCTGGAAATCCGCCCCAACCGCAAGAGCGGTCAAGCGGGTAAAAAAGTGTGGTTATTGAAGTACCGCCAACCGGATACCCGCAAGGAAAGCATTCTGACCATTGGTGAGTACCCGAAGGTATCCATTAAGCAAGCCCGCCATGCCGCAGATGAAGCACGGGATTTGCTGAAGCGCTTCATAGACCCCAACACCCACAAGAAAGACGAATTGATCAAACAGGGCAGGGTAGCGGCTAATACCTTTGAGATAGTGGCGCGTGAATGGCACGCTAACAACTATGAGAAGTGGAAGCCGACCAATGCCGCTAAGATACTGAGGCGCTTAGAGCTGGATGTGTTTCCATACATTGGTGAGCGACCGATAACAGCGCTTGAACCTCCCGATATACTGGATGTGTGCAGAAAGATAGAATCCCGTGGTGCGTTTGAGTATGCCAGCCGCATTAAGCAATTCATTGCAGCGGTGTACCGCTATGCAATCGTAACCGGCAAAGCACGGCATAACCCCGCTTCAGATTTACGCGGCGCATTGAAGGCGTACAAGCAACAACACCATGCCGCCTTATCGAATGCCGACCTCCCGCAATTCTTCCGTGATCTTGAAGCCGATAGCAGCATGGTGCTGAAGCTGGCAATCCGTTTCACCCTGCTGACCTTCGTTAGAACCGAAGAGGTGCGGGGGGCGCAATGGTCAGAAATCGACTGGGAAAAGGCAGTATGGAATATTCCGGGTGAGCGCATGAAAATGAAGCTACCACACACCGTGCCGTTATCGCGTCAAGCCCTTGACCTATTGCGCGAACTTCAGCCGCTTACTGGCGATTCAGACTTTCTGTTCTACACCCAGCGGCGTACCGTGCCAATGAGTGAGAACGCCATGCTTCAACTTATCCGGCGTATCGGCTGGAAGGAGAAAACCACCGTGCATGGTTTCCGGGCGTTGGCATCCAGTAATTTCTATGATGCGGGCTTTCGTTCTGAAGCCATTGAAAAGCAACTGGCACACAAAGAGCCGAACGCGGTTAAGGGTGCTTACAATCACATGGCGCGTTTCTGGGAAGAGCGGGTTAGGCTTATGCAATGGTGGGCGGATTTCCTCGACTCACAGCAACACGGTGCAAAAGTAATCCCATTCCGCACCTATGCCGCCACCTAACCACCATCCGCTATACTTTCACTTCCAGCGGATAGGGTAGCTCCCGACAAAGCCGAAACCTTCAACGGCTTTCCGCTGGTTTTCATTTGAGGGTTTGCACCGTGAAGGGGTGTTTATGCATATTCCACATATTCCATTAGGTGATGAAGAATGCTTGCCAGTCTTTGGGGGATTGGATGTTAGATGGCTTTATCAGTTCAAAGAGCGATTTCAAACAAGAGCCGACGTAAAGGCTTTTATAGAACAAGTGATTAAATCCACTGGCAAAACAAAGCTGGAAACAATAACCAAACAAGTTAGACCACAGGGCGCATTTGAAGGGGAGCGGTGCAAATTGGTGGATGCTTTGTTTGTGATGGGTAGCGAGATAAACAGATTTGAGCGCGATAACTTCTTAAATCATCCCGTACCCTCACAAGAGCAACCGGCGCATGATTCCCTAGATAATCCGGGCGGCGATTTTGATTCAGATAGTGAGCACTACCCGAAGGAATTAGACATTGCCAACATTGCATGGCGGGCAGTAGCGAAAAACGGGCAGGGCGGGGAAGGCACGCCAAAGCAGCGGCTTAAGCGTTGGCTTGAAGGTAGCGGGCATGATCTAAGTGCACCTGAGATAGAAAGAATTGCAGCGGTTTGCAATTGGGATAAGTCACCGGGAAGACCAAAAAACAAGTAAATATCCAAGGTATTATTTTCCTTAAATATCAATAATATAAAAAATAGCTAAGGTATTGTTTTGGGTTAATGGGTTAAATATTTGATCTATTACCAGCCAACAGAAACACGCAATCTGTAACCGTCCCATGTGGGACTATTACGGAGTAGACAAAAATGTTAAAGCCTATAAATCAAGATCCGCATCCAATTAGCGGTGTACCCCAACCCCATGACCGTGCAGCGCGGTTGCCAGAGGTCATCCAGATTACGCAAAGATCAAAAACAATGATTTATGAGGATATTCGGGCGGGGCGTTTTCCGGCGGGTTTTCTCATCGGCAAGAAGGCGCGGGCGTGGATGTTATCCGACGTGATGGGGTGGCTGGCAAGCCGCAAGCAAGGCGGTGCAATGTGAGCCAAACAAAAAAATACGCACTCGCAAAAATCAAACTTGGTTTGATTTGTATCCGCGTCGGGATAATTGAGTTTTTTGGCTGGGATAAATACACGAGCGGCAAATAATAGGGGTAAGGCTTCATGGCACGCAAAAAAAAGCCGCCCACTAAAGGCGGCAATCAAGACACAATTCACAGCGGGAATTATAGCAACACCAACGACCATAAGCAGCGGCTTATTCGCAAGTTCCCGATAATTCGCTTATATGCGCCAATCTTCCCGGCTGGTGCGCACGAAGAGGGCATTCACGACCTGAACGACTTGGTTAATTACGCACGGCGCAAAGTCGAAGGCGGGGGCGATGAATAGCAAGGAACCCGATCAAGATAACTATGACCCATTTACCGATGCAGAGCAGGTATATGTAATGGAGTCGATCAGCCGTAATGCTCGTGTGCGTAGCGTGTCGCTGAAGCTGGCGGCGAAGTACCGGGAAGACGCAGCGCTATTCAATCAATACGCCAACAACTGGGAGAATCAAGCGCGTGATTGCTCCTACCTGCTTTATTTGGCATACAACCGTAGGTTTGCATTGGAGGACGCGGGTAAATGGACGATTTAGACGAAATCTTAAGTGATTACAAACCCGCTGAATGCGGCGGTGAATTACCACCACACAAGGAACAGCACGATAGGGCAGGGTATCAGCACCATGCCGAATGGCGCGGTAATCGCCATACAGCCGATGACCACGACCACGTTAGGCTTGTATCCTGGCTTTCCATTACCCCGCGTCAAATGGAATGGGCGTGGCAGTATTGGCTACCTAAAGGCAAGTTGTCATTGCTGGTAGGTGCACCCAAGACGGGCAAAACATTGCTGGCAATTGACCTAGCGGCAACGATTACCAGCGGCGGCAAGTTTCCAGATGGTACGCGGGCGGATAAATCCACCGTCATTTTCTGGACGGCTGAAGATGACCTCGACGACACCATTGTTCCACGGTTCAAGGCGGCGGGGGGCGACTTGGCAAACGTGCGGTTTATCGACCACACGGTTTCCAGTGGACGCGGGCAACCGTTCAACCCGGCGCAAGACATGCCCTTGCTGATGGATGCGATACACCGCATGGACAAGCCGCCTGCTTTGTTGATCATTGACCCAGTGGTAAGCGTAACCCAAGACATGAACAATGCTTTACAGGTGCGTATGTCATTGCTACCCGTGGTGGAAATGGCGCAACAACACGGCATGGCAGTGTTGGGTATAACCCATTTCCGTAAATCGTCGGGCGAATCGGGAAACATTGGTGAGCGCATCATCGGCAGTTCTGCTTTCCTACAGGTGGCGCGGATGGTGTGGTACGCGATGAAACCGCCTGATATGGATTCAACCCGCTTGTTTTGGAAAGGCGATACAAATCTAGCAGAATCAGACGAAGGCTTTCTTTACGAAGTCGAAAGCCGTGAAGCTGAATTCCCTGAACATCTCGTGACGGTGCAAACGGCGGGCATTGTATGGGGTGAGAAGGTGGATGGTGAAGCCTTGCAAGCCATTATCAAACCTGATGGCAAAGCCGACACCGCACCAGTGCAGGCGGAAGCAGAGGATTTCTTGAAGCAGTTCCTCGCAACTGGTGCACGGCTGAAGGCGGATATTGACGCAGAGGCAGACAATCAGGGGATTACCCGCATTGCTTTGACTCGTGCTAAGAAGTCGTTAGGTATCAAACACCGTAGACGGCGCGGCGATAGTAAGTATGAGTGGTATCTGAAAACCGATCATGTTGATCAACCACACACACATGATAAACATGATCAAGTTGATAAACATGATAAACAAGCCGAACAGGAAACGTTTGTTCTATGAACGTTGCCAGCATCTTGCAAGCGTGTGAGCGGCAGGGTGTGGCGTTGGTGGTCAAGGATGACCACCTTCATATTCAAGCACCCAAAGGCGTGTTATCAGCTAACACATTAGATTTTATAAAGAAATATAAGGAAGGGATTAAAGAACATCTACTAACAACTTTATCAAGTCGATCATCTTTATCATGTTATTCAACTGTGTCAGATGATCAACAAGAAGCCTATGAGGAACGAGCCGCGATTATGGAATATGACGGCGGGTTAAGCAGGGCAGAGGCGGAACGCGCAGCGCAACAGCTTGACCATCATGTTTATCATCGCCCACACACATGATAAACATGATCAAGTTGATAAACATGATAAACCAACCAAGCTACTGGGTTATTGGTGCGTGGTTGCGCACTGATAACCAGACGTGATATTGGTAAAAAAGGAAAAATAATCTGTCCAGAATCTTGGAAGGGGGAAGCCGCGTCTAAAATTCATTAGACCACTACTGAGAAAGACGGCTTGCAGGGGAGAGGATTTGCCATGGTGCGTTGATAAGTCGGCATATTTCCACTTAAAGGTACTCCAGATGGGGTGATAAGTACGGGTCTATGACTTGCGGGTTTGCGTTAGTTAGTGGGCAAAAAAACCGGCGTTTCGTGTCGCTTTGGGGTGAGTTGTCAGTTTGTTGTACAAGCCCCGTTTGCCGTGCAATTGTCGACACTATTTCACCCCGGCGGTGAATCCCCCCCTTGCTGGCGTGAGCTTGCCACCGGGGGAAGGGGGAAGTGCTATTTATGGTGTTTTCGTGGCTTTTGGTAGGGTTTGGGGTGCTTTACGCTGGAAAAAGGGCAATTTGTCAGGGAGTCAACACGCTGCTGACACCACCGCGCAACACTGGTATCTTGTCACTCACCTGTACAACAAAGGAAAGAAACCATGCAGACAGTAACCTACAGTGACGCCCGCAATAACCTAGCAACCCTGCTAGACAAAGCCGTAAATGAGCATCAGCCGATTACCATCACCCGCAAAAATGGCAAAAGCGCGGTACTGGTAGACCTTGATGATTACACCAAACTAGCCGCCTATAACCCGAATTGGCTGGAAGAGGAACTTGATAAAATCGCAAGGGAAGAGGGGCGACGCTAACGGCTTTCATCCGCAATCGTCCGATCACTGGTACACTCACCCCATACAACACCCTGAACGTTTTGTTGACGGCAACAGCACGTTCAGCGGGAAACCTTGCAACGTATCCAGCGAGTAACACATGAGTAACACCACCGACAAACCCCGACAAACGATCAGCATCACGCGCAAGCCTGTCACGCCTGCCACCGCTACCACCGCACCAGAAAACGGCGTGGTGAAGCGTACCGGCAAGCGCATCATTACCCGCGATCAACTGCCAGCGGCGCGGGTATCCATCGGCAAGCCCACTTACAACAAGCCGGGCGCGAAACCAAAGCCCAAAGCCAAGCGCAAGCCAAGACAGCCACCCAAACCGCCCAAAACGCCACCCAGCGACCTGAGAGCGCGTGAGCTATCCGATAGCCTGAACAATTTCCCCGTATGGCTTGACTGTCTGCCGCTTGCCCTTGGCATTGAAAAGCAGATATTCCGCCACATTGCCGACTTGCACTTGTCCGCATCCAAGCGCGTCGTAAGCAAAATGTTGCACTACCACACCCACAAACGCGCCTACCTGCTGGCAGTAGGTCAAGGCGGTATGCGCCGCAACCTTGATGGAACTGAAGCGGGCGCGATAACTGAGGGTGAACGCGATCACGCCGGGCGGGTATTGGCAGCAATGCCGCAATCAACCTAGAATCAAATCTTGAACCAATACGGAGGCGTACCCATGGGCGCGGCTACAAAGTACGACACAGACTTTTATGGATGGGCAATGGAACAAGCCAACCTGTTGAAGCATGGGCAGGTGGGCGCGTTAGACCTTGAAAACCTGATAGAAGAGATTGAAGGCATGGGCAAAAGTCAGGCTAACCAGTTACACAACCGGCTTGAACTGCTGCTGATGCACTTGCTCAAATGGCAATACCAACCCAACTTTCAGGGTTCAAGCTGGCAACGCACCATTAACGAACAGCGGCGGCGCATTGCTAAACACATCGGCAAGAATCCAAGCCTGAAAGCCAAGTTAGACGAAACCTATCTTGATGCGTATGACGATGCGCGGAACAGTGCGGTATTAGAAACCGGCTTAAATCTGGCAACCTTCCCTGAACTCTGCCCGTGGCGCTTTGAACAAGCCATGAACCCCGAATTCTGGCCTGAATGACTGCCACCAACCAACGGAGGGCGCAACATGGGCGCGATACAGTACGAAACCGATTATTACGGCTGGACACAAGAGCAAGCCGACTTGATGCGGCATAGACGCTTAGCAGAACTCGACCTTGAAAACCTGATAGAAGAGATTGAAAGCATGGGCAAGGCGCAAAAGGAGGCGTTACGGTCACGGTTGCGCGTATTGCTGGCACACCTGCTGAAATGGCAGTTTCAGGCGGATTACCCGTATCGGCGTAGCTGGGAACTCACCATTAAGAACCAACGTGATGAACTCGAATACCACCTTGCTGATAATCCCGGTTTAAGACCAAAGATTCCCGAAACCCTGCCAGCGTCTTACCGCTTAGCTATCCGTGATGCAGCGAAGGAAACCGGCATTAATGAGAAAGCCTTTCCCCCTGAATGCCCGTGGAGCTTTGAACAAGCCATGAACCCTGAGTTCTGGCCTGAATGACTGCCACCAACCAACGGAGGGCGCAACATGGGCGCGATACAGTACGAAACCGATTATTACGGCTGGACACTGGAACAAGCCGACCTGATCAAGAATAAGCGGCTAGATGAACTCGACCTTGACCACCTGTTAGAGGAACTCGAAAGCATGGGCGCATCAGAAAAGCGGGAACTGCTGAACCGATTGCGTGTGCTGCTGATGCACTTGCTCAAATGGCAGTACCAGCCTGAATTCAGAGGGCGTAGTTGGGTGAACACCATCCGCGAACAGCGCCGCATGATACCCGTGCATCTGAAGCAGAATCCAAGCCTAAAGGGTAAGTTGGATGAATTCATGTTAGATGGGTATGAATTAGGGCGTGGTGGTGCTGCTGATGAAACCGGGCTACCTGAAAGCACCTTTCCCCCTGAATGCCCGTGGCGCTTTGAACAAGCCATGAACCCCGAATTCTGGCCTGACTAACAGCCACCCATCGAAACCCGATCAAGCAAGCCGGGAACATCAACCGGCTATTTAGCGCCCACATATCAATACCAAATCAAACTAATCACGCCATAAAGTAGCACTATACGCTACCCCATAAAAAAACCCCGCACTTTATCGGCAAGTCGCTTGCATCCGTCTGCATTCTGGCGTTAGCATTTACTCGCAGTCTGAAAGTTCAGGCAGCAAACAGCAAAATTCTGGGGACTCTTTTCCCACTTGTGGCGGCAACACCGCCCACACGCACGGCGGTTTTTTTTCGCCTGTAGGATGCGCAAAGCGGTTAAAGCCGGGTATGCGTGGACTACAAGACGGTGAAAACCGAAACAAGCGCGTCGTTTCCACAAGAACGAAAAGAGTACCTGGCAATTTTTGCCAAATCTTTGAAAAACTTGTGAGTACGAAACGATGAACGCATCTATCAGCATGGGCGCATCCGCCCCAAATCCCCTACAGGCGCTCGCACGTCTGTTGTCCAGTGGCACACCGTCACACACCATCCCACTTGCACCGCGCAACCCTAGCGCCCAAATCCTGCAAATTATCGCCTCTGACACTGGCCTGATTGCCTATTGCAACGGTTCACCCGTGGCATGGATAGCGCCGGGCTACCACGACGGGCAAGCCGACAACAAGCCGCTACGCTGCGACTTCGTAGACGTGGCCTATATCCGCCAAAACCGCTGTGGCATCAACCTTGAAACCCATGACTTTGACACCCTCGAAGAAGCAATCGACTTCGTGAACAGCGTGTGCGGGGGTGCAGCATGAATCAAGAACGCTTCATCCGCTTGCACGAAGTCATCCAGATGACCGGCATCAGCAAAACCACCGTGTACGAATACATCAGACGCGGCGCATTCCCAAAGCAATACCACCTCACCACCAGAATTTCAGCGTGGAAGCTAAGTGAAATCACCGCATGGGTTGATTCCCGCACGAATGGGGGTGCTGCATGAGCCAAGCCAACCCCAACCCACTGAAAGCCCTGATTCAGCCGCTTGAAGATATTTCATGCCAAGTGTCTGAACTTGAAGCACTCCTCGAAACCATCCATGACGGCGGCACTCACGATGCACGCACCGGCGGGCTAGTAAGCATTGCCGAACGCCTAATGCACCAGTTGCAAGATGACGTGATAAGCATCATCACCACCTGCCACAACTACGGCAAAGAAGGGGTGAGCCATGAGTAAGCCTAACACTACCGGCGCAATCGTCGCCCCTATCCCCTTTGATGACCGTGTGGCACTGGTGCACGAAGAAATCCAGCGCCGCAAATCCGAAGCCAACCCCGAAAACGCCACCCACTTCGTCGCGCGTTTGTGGGTGTCTTGGCTGAATCGCAACGTGCTAAGCGCAGAGGTGGCGTTATGAACGAACCAACATTATCACTAGTCAAGCTCGCACAAGAGCTTTGCAACAGCGGGCGCACCCCACAAGAGGCCGTCAGTGGTTTGCTGGTGGCGGCGCTCAATAATAAGAGCCTCGAATACCTGCAAGGTGCAGACGTTAATCAAGCCATTGCGGAACTGGAGCGCCGTTTCAGCGGCTACCTGATCAAGCCATGGGAAAGCGCCCTACAAGAATTAGGCTATGCCCTCGAATGCATCCGCCAATTAGTAGCACTGGCAGAAGAGCACGAAACCGACGCGGCGGTGTGTGTACGCGTCGCGCAACGTTTCTTGAAAAAGTTTGAGGGTAGCAACCATGGCTAAGCGTTTCGACCGTGACGAATGGGAAGATTCCCTCACCCGCATTAACCGCATTCTGGCAGAGAAACACGCCCGCGAAAGCGGCGCGTTTTCCGCTGTTTCTGGCGACGCTGGCGGCGCTGAATATCCCCCGTACTGTAATACGGGGGGTTATGACGATTCCCACAAAATCAGCAAGTTACAAAAAACCGAAAAATCCTATGACCTGAATGTGACGGCTGTTGACTGGTTGCGCCTAACCACTACCGACCTTGATGCATACGCGCAAACCATGGGCGATTTGCTGGCAGATGGCGGCCTTTTCAACCATGCCGATATGGATGTTAAGTGGACGGATAAAGGAATGCACGGCTATGACTCTTCAGCCGCTATCCTGATATGGAAGGACAATGACTACCTGACAGTAGGCCACATTGCCAAGGCTGAATCAGGCCGCAATAAAGGCGGATTGCTGGAGCTAACCGGAACAGGTTGCAAAGTGCTGCAACTTGAACACCCTGCTTTGTGGCTGGAATTGTTCAACTTGTTGCAGTACCACGACTGGCGAATCTCCCGCGTTGACGTGGCGTTAGACCTGCATGGCGAATACGCCCGCGAAATGGGCTACACCGTGCCAAGCCTGCTACTGCAAGCCAAGAATAGCGGCCTGTTCCAGTCCGACCGCCTACGCAATCCCAACATGAAGCAATCATTTAGCATGGCGGGCGATTGGTCGGATTTAGCCATTGGCAACATTACCCCGCACACCTATGACCCGTTAGAACATTGCCCGGCGGGTTTGACTGCCTATATCGGCAACCGTAAAACAGCCGATGATTTTTTTCGGGTATACGAAAAAGGCAAAGAGCTATTAGGTGGCATGGCGGAACCCGAAAGCATAGATCGGGGCTGGATCCGCATTGAGCACGAAATGAGCCGCAAAGCCACCGGGCGCAATATCCCGCTTGAAGTCATGTTACGGCCTGATGCGTACTTTTGTGAAAGCCGATCAGGTGTGCGCACAATTCTCGATGCAGTCCGTGAACGCCAGTCATTAGAGGCCGCGCTTCAGTACCAGCGTGAACAATTCAAACGTGAGAAAGGCTTGCTGCTATTCAAAAAGCTGCATTGGGCGCGTCATTCTTACGGGCGCTTAGTGCGCACGCTGGTTGAACAAGGCATGGAAGCGAGCGAAATTGTCGATATGCTTTCTCGCATCAGCGGCTTAAAAGAATTCGTATTCGATCTGGCAGACCCACCACAAGAATACGCGCGGTTTCGGGTAGAGGTGGCTGTATGAGCAAGATATTAAAATTTACCTTTAGACTCGTTGGAACAACTTCCCACGCTCAAAAAACCGGAGGTGATGCGGTATGAAAACCGATTATTACATCAACCTAGATAACGAAGTTGTACAGGTAGAAATGCTCGAATGGCTCGAAGATGGTACGTACTTTGACGAAGATCAAAACGATGATGAAAGCATTCTTGTGGAACTGCCATGTTCTCGTTATTGCATTGGTGATGAAGATGGCGACGGCATCAGCGTATGGCTGAATGACGCTATGCAGGAGGTCATTGTATGAACCACCTACCCCACTACTATGACGCAATCACACTGGCAATCATCGGCTTGTGTGGCATTGCCCACCTTATCACCGCATCCAACAGCACCAGCCTATTCACCGCGATCATGCCCATTTTCGGCGTGGTGGCTTGCGTAGCGTATGGGCTGGTTTGTTTCGCATCTCGCAGAGGTAGTTTACTCAAACTGCTGTTTGTCGCTGGTGCATTAACAACGTTCTGGATTCAATAAGGGGTGATGTATGACCGATAAATTAACCAACGCTTACGCCCTCCACGCAGAGCTAAGCGACCAACACAAAACCGTCAGTGAAGAAAGACACGCGCTGACAGCCAACCACTACGCCCAACAGTTTTTCACTGTGGCAACGTGGATTATCTACCTACTGTTCGCGGCGGCGATGTATGCCGCTCCTCTGTGGGTGCTGCAATCGTTTTTCGGAGCGAATGCAGGCAACTACCTTGCCATTGTCGTGATCGGGGTGTTTTTGGTGGTGTTCCCCACTGCCCTAGCGCTCGGCAAACATGCAGGCTACCGCGCATTAAGCAAACGGGGTATCGACCCGCGATACATGGGCGCGATCATTGCGTTTTTCATTGCCAGCGGCATTTACTTTGAAATGACCAGTGCCAGTTCGCAGCAGCAGGAAAAGGCGCATTTTGCGGTGGAAAGCTCCAACGCGGGCAAGTCGATCATGGATAGCAATGTATCCACCGGGACAAGCGCCTATGCTTCTCTAATCGCTGATGCTGAATACAAGCTGGTATCCTGCAAACGGAAATTAGCAGAGGGATTAGTAAAAGACTGCGATAATTCGACGGCGAAAGTTAATAGCCTAAAAGAGCAATCAGCAGCCGACCGCCAAGCCGCGATTACTGCCAATTCTGAGGCGATTACAGCCAAACAATCGGCACTCGAAAAAGAGCGTGAAAGCCATGCATTGCCCATTGCTAAATCATTCTCTGAATTGTTTGGTTCAAGCGTGGCTACTGGTGCGGTAATCGCTGCATTAATTGCGGCCTTGATCTTTGAAATTAGCCATTCATTAACGATCTATAACGAATGGCGCATTAAAAAGGAGCTTATTTTATTAGAAGGTGGTTTGAAGCAATTGAAAATAGATTACTTCCACAATACCGGCAAACAGTTTGATGCTACCGACTTTAAAGAAGGTGAAGTTATCGACCTAATGCAGATGCGCGAAAATGGCAAAATCGAACATTTTAACGACCGCCTGCAAGATAGCTACCCTACCCCAAACGACGGCAGTTTTAAAAAATCCGGTATTGGCTTTACCGCAAACGTTGGCAACCATTCTGGGAAAACCTCGTTTGGTTTTATTCCCGATCGTGGCACAACTGAGAGCCTTGATGCAGAAAACCGCAAGCGCTACCCGCAACAAATCCTCTACCCGAAGCACGAAGTGCGGACGGCGGACGACTACGAAATGATACCGCGCAAGGAGCGCCAACACCCACCACTAGCAGCAGAAAAACCCCGTGTAGAACAGGCTGAAAAACCCCGTGTAGAACCCCGTGCACGGGGTTTGCTGAAACCTGACAAAAACCCCGTGCACGGGGTTTCAGGCGAACCAGTGACAGGGCAGCAAGCCCAACAAGGAGAGGGGATGGATAGCATCTATCCGGCATGGGTGGCGGCGGTTCATTCTGGTGAGTGCAAGGCATCCATAGACAGCACCCGTTCATGGATTCAGAAACGGATTGCGCCGGTAATGACTGGCAGTAAAACAAATGACCTGAAACGCATAGATCAAATGCGCAAGGGTTTTTTCAGCCGTGCGATTAAAGAAGGGTTAATGCAAGTGAACCCCGCTTATACCAACGGCGGAAAGAAATACATCTGGATTGGCTAATTAATCGGGGGCGTGAAATATCGCCCCAAACTTAAAGAGGATACGACTATGCAAGATCAAAACATGAAACCCGTTTACTACTGGTTAGATGGCTATTGGATTTGCGACAAAGAGGAAGCTGATTTGATGGATGAAATAAACGCTTTCGGCTCGATACATGGAACGGCTTATTTCCCGATTGATGCAACTGAGGCAAGTATTGACAAGGGAGTGAGTGAAATACTGAAAACCATTATCAAGTAACAAAAGCGGGCAAGCAATGAAACGGAACAAATCGAAATTACGGGGTAAGCGGCTTGATACGGTGAAGTCCAAAACGTTGGGCTTACTGACTGATGACCCTATCGGCGCATTGTTGGGGATGGACAAGGCTTATATGCAATTCCAATCACAACACGGAGTAGGCGGGCTGGCGCAGGTTACAAGTAACGGTGTAGACCTGCTGGCAATCATGGCAAGCAAACAGGGTACAGGTCAATTCAAGGCATTCATGAAAGACCTGATGCGGGAATACAGTCAGGTAACATTCTGGTTAGTGCATTCGCCACTGTTACGCGAGATTCTGACCAACTACGGATTTTCTCAGGTAGAGGAATTGCAGCACGGCGCAATGGTTCGCGGTATGCGCTGGCAGGAGGAGTAGCACCTGACCCGCATCAACTGACGATCAAGAGCCGGGCATGTTCCCGGCTTTTTTGCATCATCGGAAAAACCGAATGATCACACCCCTATAAAAAGGGTATACCCATGTTAGAGACTGAAACACCCTTCAAAAAGCCTATAAATAGGGTTGTTTTTGCACTTATTAGAGGGTTGTCTATCAGGTTCTAAAGGCTATTTAGAAAATAAGGGGATGTTTACAAGGTTCATTGCCAAGGTTCACTGGGAGGGGGAGTTTTGGTACAGTCAGATGCTAATTTAAGTTTCTGAGGTGGAAAGTGGGTAAAAAAGCGGGTTATTTTGTTTTTGGTGTTTTGATTGCGCCTTATTTAACAATGGCTTGCTTGATATATTTGCGTTCTCTTCCCGCACCAGATTTAAAGGCTAGTTAGCAATAACTGGCCTTTTTTGCGTCTAGCACATAGGCTTTCTGTGACTGATTATAATCCCCCAGCCCACACCGGCTTAAACATCCTCCACCTTGACGACTCTCTAATTGTGGTTGATAAACCCGCTGGTTTACTTTCAGTCCCCGGTCGTGGCGACGACAAACAGGACTGTATGATTACCCGCGTGCAAGCCGAACTCCCCGCCGCGCTCACCGTTCATCGCCTCGATATGGGCACGTCCGGCATTATGGTAATCGCGCGTGGTAAAGCGATGGAACGCGCTTTAAGCATTTTGTTTCAAACTCGCCAAGTCCACAAACGCTACGTTGCTGTCGTCGCAGGGCAGATCCCGCAAACGCAGGGTGAAATCGACTTGCCGCTGATTACCGATTGGCCTAATCGCCCGCGCCAAATGGTCAGCTTTGAACGGGGTAAACCGTCACAAACGCGCTATCAAGTGCTGGCATACGATACCACCACGGATACGACCCGCGTAGACCTAGAACCGTTGACAGGGCGCACTCACCAACTCCGCGTCCACCTGCAAGCGCTCGGACACCCGATTCTCGGCGATGAGCTATACGCCAGCCCCGCCGTCTGTGCGCTATCTGCGCGTTTACTGCTTCACGCCGCTGCTATTGCCTTCCCACACCCGCAATCAGGGGAGATTTTAAGCATTAACAGCCCGATTCCTTTTTAATGGCTAGTATCCTGCGCGGGTTTACGTCAAAATTCGTACAATCGTTATCGGGAACTCTGTGGGCTAACTGGGTTCTAACCCGTGACGATATACTATAAATTATTGAGGTGTTCATTATGAAAATTTCCATGCGTACCCTGTTGATTGGTACTGTTTCTGCGGCATTGATGGCGGGTTGTAGCCCTACGGGTGAAATGACGCGTGCGCAACAGGGCGCTTTGATTGGGGCTATCGGTGGTGCGGTTGTGGGTAAAAATACCGGCGACAAAGACAAAGGTCATACCATTGCTGGCGCAGTCGTCGGTGGTCTGGCGGGTGCTGCTATCGGCAACTACATGGATCAACAAGAAGCAGCATTGCGCCAAAACATGCAAGGCACGGGCGTAGAAGTGACGCGTCAGGACAATAATATTGTTCTCACTATGCCTGATGCGATTACTTTCGATTTTGGTCAAGCTGCTGTTAAGCCGCAGTTTTACGGCGTGCTGAATAGTTTGGCGAACACCTTGAATCAATTCCCAGAAACACGTGTCCAAATCGCAGGGCATACCGATAATATCGGCAGTGACACTGCTAACCTGCAATTATCACAGCAACGTGCTAACAGCGTGCGCAGTTACATGGCCAGTACCGGCGTCGCTGCACAACGTATGCAGGCTGTTGGTTACGGTGAAAGCCGCCCTGTTGCGGATAACAGCAGCGATTACGGACGTGCGCAAAACCGCCGCGTTGAAATTACGTTGATTCCTGTTCAACAGTAATACAAGCGTTATAGTCTGAAATCCGGCACATAGACTATAATCCGTTGTAAGATGAAGGCTCCATAGGGAGCCTTCTTTGTGTATAAAAGTGGATTTAACGTGCGGGAACAAATTCCAAACATTATTACCGTGATTCGCATCCTTTCCGTTGCACCGATTTGTTGGTTGCTGTGGAAGGGATCTTACGGTTTTGCCCTGACCCTGTTGATGCTGGCGGGTTTGTCGGATGCCTTGGATGGCTTCTTGGCACGGCGCTATGGCTGGTTTACGCGCTTAGGGGCAATGCTTGACCCGGTGGCTGACAAGCTGTTTGTGGTATCCGTATTCATTGTATTTGGCTTGAAAGGCAGCTTACCTTGGTGGTTAGTGGCCTTGGTGATTGGGCGTGACATGGTGATTGTGTTAGGCGCAATTGTGTATCGCTTGGTGATGGGGGAGTTGGAAATGCGCCCTTTGATGATCAGCAAGCTCAATACGGGCTTACAAATTTCTTTGTTGGCAACCACGCTGCTGCACGTGGCAATCTATGCTTTGCCCAATTGGTTTAATCTGGGCTTACAGTGGACAGTGGCAGTGACAACGGTTCTGAGTGGCTTTGCTTACGTGTTGCTCTGGAGCCGCTACGCATGGAGGAAATATCACGCATGATACTCAATAGTGGACGTTGGTTTTGGTTAGTGACCAGCAGCATTGCGCTGGCGCTACTGTATATACTTTCACCGATTTTAACCCCTTTTGTGGCAGCGGCGTTGCTGGCTTATTTGGGTGATCCGCTGGTTGACCGCCTTGAGTCGTGGAAATTGTCGCGCACATTGTCGGTAACGGTGGTTTTTCTAACAATATTTTTATTGTTATTACTGTTTTTTCTGTTTCTGGTTCCGGTACTGGAAACGCAGATTAAGCTGTTTATCAATCAAGTTCCTCACTATCTCGATTGGATTGTGAATGTTTTAGGGCCTTATCTGCACCAAAAATTTGGGGTGGATACCAGTGTCTTAGAAGTCGAACAAATTAAAAAGGTGATCGCCTCGCATTGGAAAGAAACCGGCGGGTTGATTCGGAATGCGATTCAAACCATTTCTAACTCTGGGTTTGTAGTGTTGGGGTGGATAGCAAACTTGGCGTTAATTCCGATTATTACGTTTTATTTATTGCGTGATTGGGATCGGATGGTGGCCTATGTTGACGATTTGTTGCCGCGCTCCATTGAACCCTTGATGGCTAAACTGGCGCGTGAGTCCGATGAAGTCTTGGGTGCATTTCTGCGTGGGCAATTGTTGGTAATGCTGGCATTAGCCATATTCTATTCGATTGGTTTGTCCTTGGTGGGGCTAGAGTTTGCATTACTCATTGGCTTGATTGCTGGGTTAGTAAGCTTTGTTCCCTACCTTGGTTTGATTGTCGGTGTGGTGATTGCCGGTATTGCCATTTTATTTCAGACTCAGGATATATTTGCGCTGTTCTGGGTATTGGCGGTGTTTGGGATTGCGCAAATGATTGAAGGCACTATTCTCACCCCTTTATTGGTGGGGGAGCGAATTGGTTTGCACCCTGTAACTGTTATTTTTGCGATATTAGCCGGTGGGCAATTGTTTGGATTTTTTGGGGTACTGTTGGCACTGCCAGTAGCAGCAGTGTTAGCAGTGATCATGCGGCATATTCATAGCACTTACAAGCAGAGCCATATTTACAGCATTGATAAACCTGAGCCATTGGATGTCATTGATTTGGACAGCAGCGTCGACGAGGCGAAACAATCGGCATGACACAACAACTGACGTTGAATGTGGGAATGCGTGAAGGCCATCGTTTCAGTTCGTTTTTTGTGACGCCTGAAAATGCTGAATTGTTAGGAATTTTGAAAAACGGTTTTGAGCGCGAATTCCCCCAAATCTTTTTGTGGGGTGATGCCGAAGCCGGGAAATCGCATTTATTGCAAGCTTATTGTGAACGTTATTATCAGCGCGGTTTGATGGCGGCTTACGTACCGCTAGGCCGTTGCTCTCAATACGGCACGCGTGTGTTAGCCGGTGTCGAAGGTAAGCATTTGGTCGCGGTGGATGAACTCGATGCCGTCATCGGGCAGCGTGACTGGGAAGTAGCGCTCATGAATTTAATCAATGCCTGCCGCGCTAATCACCAGCCGCTAATGCTGGCGGCTCGCACCAATCCCCGTGAAATGGCCTGTGTGTTACCCGATTTTTTATCACGCTTATTGTGGGGCGCGGACTATCGGGTGCATCCGGTTCACGGTGGACAATGTTTGCAAGCAATGGCATGGCGTGCGCATCAGCGCGGCTTTGAGCTATCCGAACACGTCATGAAATACATTGAGCGGCATTACCCGCAAAATATCACTGTTCTCATGGCAATGTTGGATCACTTGGATACGACCAGTTTGACGAAAGGACGCAAAATCACCCGCGAATTTATTCGTGAAGTGATGCAAAAGAATACCACTACATTATCGTTAAAATAAGGAGACTCAGATGGACATGAAGAATTTTTTAGATCAAATGCTGCAATCCAGCAAAGAACTGGCGCACCAAGGCCAGAGCATGGCAGAGCAAAAGCTCGGTATTCCGGCCGAAGGCGAACAACGTGAGCAAATGTTGTCTGGCATGAAAACAGGCGCGGCAGCCGCTGGTGTATTAGCCCTGTTGTTAGGAACCAGTGCCGGGCGACGGGTCACGGGGGCGGCGGTTAAAGTTGGCAGTCTAGCCGCTTTAGGCGGCTTGGCTTATCAAATGTACCGCCAGTGGGAAGTGAATGCGGGTAGTGTTGACCCTACGGTGGGAGGCGAGCCTGCACAATTAGAAGCGCCTCCTGCACCCAGGGCGACGGCTGAGATTCTGCTGAAAGCCATGATTGCAGCGGCTAAAGCGGATGGGCACGTGGATTCTGCGGAATTAGCCAATATTCGTCAGCAATTGGAAGGTCTCAAGGCTGACGATGCTGTCAATGACATGATTCTGCACGAATTATCTCAACCCTTAGATGCGAAGCAAATCGCAGCCTTGGCTAACAATGATTCAGCGGTAGCAACCGAAATCTATTTGGTCTCGGCCGCTATTATCGACAATGCGAACGAGGCAGAGAAAACCTATTTAGACGATTTGCGCAGTGCTTTGCAATTGCCTGAAGCCGTTTCTGCGCCTTAATCTTCAAATACATCTTTCAGACGACGTTCTAGCGCTTTACGCTCTAAATAGTCTTCGAGATTGCGCCGCACCACATGTGGTTTAATTTTTTTACCATCTGAGGGTGCGGTTGTTTTCTCTAATCGGAAAATCTCGTCTTCTTGTTCTGTGTAATAGTCTTTGTTATCACGCATGAAATAACTCCTGTTGTCGTTATTCTGTTGATTTTAATCAATCTAATATGGGTGACGATTGTATGCACTATTAACTTAACTCATGCTGATTATTTTACCGCTTGCTGAATGAAGGTTGTTGCTTGTGAGCGTAATTGTTCTGGGGTGACATCACCGACGAGACGCAAAGCTCGCAACTCTTTGCCTGTATTGTCAAAAAAGACCAAAGCGGGCGGCGCAATTACATCGAAACGCTTCTGCAATGCTACATCGTGCTCATTTTGTGCCGTGACATCTACTTGCAAAAAGAGCGTATTCCCCAGTGTTTTGATTGCGGTTGAATCTTTGAATGTCGTTTTTTCCATGGTTTGGCAATAGCTGCACCAATCAGCATAGAAATCTAACATTACTGGGCGTTGTTGATCTTTGGCTTGTTGCAATGCTGTCTCTAGCGCTACAACGCTTTGAATGCGTTGAAATGCAATGGATTCAGTGGCTTCATGAGTAAGTACGCCCACTGAGAAAACGCCTTTGAGCGGTTGCAGTAAGTTGGTGCTGCCAGCGGACAAACCAAACAGGATTAACGCGCCATAAAACAATTGCAGCATCCCCGTGCTTTTCCAAAAACGTCCCCAGCCTCCAGCGTCTTCTTCAATTTTTTCCAACGCACCCATGTAAACACCGGATGAAACTAGCAAAATACCCGTGAGCGCCATGGTGATCTCGATAGAAACGATGCGACTGAGCATGTAAATTGCCACACCCAGCATAATAATACCGAAGAGTGCTTTGACGGTATCCATCCAGACACCAGCGCGTGGCAGTAGATGCCCGGCAGATGCACCAATCAGAATCAAGGGAACACCAATTCCCATGCCTAATGAGAATAAAGCCGCAGCCCCTAACCATGCATTATTGCTTTGAGTGATGAACGTTAAAATACCCGCAATGGCGGGGCCAGCACACGGTCCAACAATCAAGGTAGAAAGGAAACCCATAATCGCCGCACCAACAAAACTACCGCTTTCTTGTTTATTGCTGATTTCATTTAAACGGCTTTGCAAGCTGTTAGGTAATTGTAAGTCGTAAAAACCAAACATTGAAAGTGCGAGCGCTACAAAAAGAGCACTCATTAAACCGATAGCGACGGGGTGTTGCAACACAGCTTGAAGATTTTGCCCGAAGTAACCAAAAACGAAACCAATAATCGCGTAAGCAATGGCGCCTGAAACGACGTAAGTGACAGACAGCCACAGCGCTTTGCGGGAAGAGGTATTGCCATACCCGGCGATGATCCCAGAAAGGATGGGAACCATCGGGAAAATACAGGGCGTAAAAGCGAGCAATAAACCCAAGCCAAAGGTAATAGCAATGATTTGCGGCAGTGAGCTGTCCTCAAGGCGTTGCGTCAACGCGTCTTGTTTATTGAGAGGTACTTGCGCAATTGTATTGCTTTCGGCATCAGTGAGTGGCTTTGCCTCGGCTAAACCCGTCAGCGTCAATTCGCGGCTCTGTTTGACAGGGGGGTAGCAAATACCTGTGCTATCGGAACAGCCTTGATACTCGGTTTCTACCACCAATTTTTGCAGCCCAGTCGATTGCAGTATCGGAACTTTGACATCAATGTCTTGCTCATACACTTCAATCTTACCAAAGTATTCATCATCGACCATTTTGCCGGTCGGAAAAATCGGTTGACCGAGGGTGACACCTTGTGGCTCTTTAACGCTAAATTGAATTTTCGGGCGATATAAATGGTGATCCGGTTGGATAATCCAATGCGCATTTAACATGCCTTTATCAACTGCGCTCAGCTCAAACACAAATGCTTGTTCCACCGGGATTGCACCGCCTGCTGTACCGGGCTTTTGAGCTTGTTTGATAATATTGGTTAATGTTGCGTCTGACGTCTTTACAGGCTTCTCAGCAGCACTATCCAGTGCCGCCAATTGTAATGTTGCCGTTTTTTTCTGAGGCGGATAACACAGGCCAGCGTCAGCACACCCTTGATATCGAACCTTTAAAGCCAACTCCAAGGCTTGCGAGCGGGTTTGGTTGCGCTCAATTGGAATTTCAATCACCACCTGGTTGTGATAAACCTCGGTTCGACCAAAAGTAGGGTCATTTTTGCTGTCACCGCTTGGAAAGGCAGGCGCTGCAAAGCTTAAATTCGGCGTTTCCGGCTCAAACACAAAGCGTTCGCGGTAAAGGTAGTAACCTTGCGCAATATCCCACGTCGCTTTAATTTTATCGGGTGCAATCACTTCAGCCTTGAATTTGAAGGCTTGGTCGGGTGGTAGCATGTCTTCCTGCTTGAGTGCGTGAGCTTGCATTGAAGCCACCAATAGCAACAGGAAGCAGAGTAATTTTCTCATTGTTGGGCGCTCTCTAACCTGCACACAGGGGACAAGCTGTTGGCCTGATCCGGCAGAAGTGTCATTACAAGTAGACAATCCATCATTTCTTAGCGTGGTTTAATTGAATTCAAGTAATAGTAGAGTAAATGTCAGGAATCGGCAAAATATCTTGACAGCATTTTGCGTTGTCTTGCATGTTTTTATTTGTCAAGGGGGAAGTAACATAATTTTACACGAAAATGTTGTGCTTTATGCAGTGGCGTGTTGCCTAAATACAACAAAGTGGCGGTTACTCAAAAACGAAAGCCCAAAAAATTTGGGCTTTCGTTAAGTAATGCTTTATCTGCAATTATTCAGGAATCAAACAATCATTCAATTCACGACCTGTGGATACCCACTCTTCAACCCAGCCGGGTTTTCTGCCACGCCCGCTCCATGTTTGTTCAGGATTATTGGGGTTGCTGTATTTTGCTTTCACAATGCGCTTTTTAGCAGGACGCATCTGCATGACTTCTATAACTTCTTCAAGCGTAAAGCCTGAGCGCTCAACCATATCTTCAATCGCTTCGCGTAGACTCAACAGTTCACCGTCACGGCGATTGGCAATCGCACTATCAATACTGCCTTTGAGTTTTTCAAGTTCTGCAACACTGAGATTAGAAATATCGACATGAGACATGAATAACACCATTCCTTTTGCATTATGTTTAAATGATTTAATTTCACATATTCTCTTTATTTAAAGTACTTGTCAAGCAAGGTTTCTTATAAAGATACGTATCCGTTATTTAAAACAATCACCGTTAGCCAGTTACGCTGCAAAAAACAGGTCAACTCAGTTTGATGGTTTTTTATCAGACGGGCGGCGTGGCAATTGTCAAGTAAATTGGCTATAATTAAGGTGATAATTTAATCATAACTATTATAGTAAAGACCTGTTATTAGGGGGATTTGATGCGATTTGTCGTTCCGATCCTGTCATTGGTTGCGTTGGCAGTCGTTTTTGTCTGGGTAGTGTCCAGCGGTCAGCTAAACAATACTTCCATGACAGATGCACTGTCTGTTTCACACGGTCTTGTGCCGTATTTATTGTTTGGCATGTTTGTTGCGCAAGTGGCCGCCGTTTATCTGTTGGTGCGTTTCAATCAGCGCATTCCTTTGGCAGCATTAACGGCTAATGATACGGCAGTGGTCGATAAACCTCTCCAAGAGCAGGTAAATACTGAGTGGGTTTTGGATGCTTTAGCCGGTGGGGTGATTGTTGCCAATCAACAGGGCATTATTACTTACATGAACACCAGTGCCGAGAAATTGACACTGTGGCAGCGCGATAAAGTGTTAGGTGAACATGTTAGCAGTGTGTTGAAATTGGAAGACTTACAAGGTAACGCTTTAGGCGAAAAAGCATTTGAAACCAACATGCTTCACCCTAATTATCCGCTGCAATTTGGGCAAGTGAAACTGTATCCGCGTGTTGGTGAAGAACGTTTTGTCGAATTAAACACGACGTGCATACTCGATAACTGTAAAGCGATTGTGTTTATCTTCCGTGATGTGACCGCCGATCGCAAAGTTATTAACCGTTTGTACCGCCAAGCATCGCGTGATGCATTAACCGATTTGATGAATCGCACCAGTTTTGAGCAGTATGTGGAGCAACTGGCGCATGATACCTCCGCACTGACTCGTAGCCATGTATTAGCCAGCGTGGATTTGGACAATTTCAAAATTATCAATGATACCTGCGGGCATTTAGCCCATCTCCTTATACACAAGTCCCCAAACTGATGTAAGATAAGCAATTTTCACCCATGAACTGGTCATCTACCGAACTCACCGATCTTGATTTGGGAGACAAGCGTCTCGAAACACGCGCTGCCCATATCCTCAACGCCATGCTCAAAGCCCCCCAATCGAGCATCCCGAAAGCTTGCCAAAGTTGGTCAAGCACCTTGGCGACGTACCGTTTCTTCTGGAATGAAGCGGTGAGCCATGATGCTTTGATGGCATCCCACTTTGAAGCGACCGAGTGTCGAATCCGTCAGCAAGATTCGCGGATTATCCTGTGTATTCAAGACACCACCGAACTGGATTTCAATGGGCAGGAAACCGAGGGTTTGGGGCGTTTATCCTACGATAAGCAACGCGGGATGTACCTGCATCCGACCTTGTGTATCACCCCAGACCGTCTGCCATTGGGGATCACCGATACGTGGATGTGGTCACGGGGCTTGAGCAAAGCGGCGGATCTTGCCAACCCCGGCATCAAAGAAAGCCGTCGCTGGATTGAAGGGTATGAACGGGTAGCCGAACTGGCGGCACGCTGCCCTGAACACCGCCTCATCTATACGGGCGACCGTGAAAGCGACTTTTATGACTTACTCAAACGGGCGCAAGCCTTGGATTACCCGGCTGACCTGCTGATACGGGCGCAACATAACCGCGCCTTGGGGGATGACCTCAAACTGTGGGATGCCATTGATCAACAACAGGCGTTGACTCGTATCACCTTTACCAAACCGCGCAAGCAGGGTGAAAAGCCTCGCAAAGTGGTACAAGAAATCAAGGTGTTACGTTATACCCTGCGTCCCAAAAGTAAGCATCCAATGCTATTGACCTTGGTTCAAGCCAAAGAAATCAACCCACCCGCCGGAAAATCGCCCCTCATTTGGCGTTTAGTCACCAACCGTTGTGTAGAGACCGCCGATGCCGCCTGTGAACTCATCGACTGGTATCGGGCGCGTTGGGAAATCGAGATGTTTTTTGATGTCCTGAAAGTCGGCTGTCGCGTCGAAAAACTGCAACTGGACACTAAAGAGCGCATCGAAAAAGCCCTCGCGCTCTACATCATGGTGGCCTGGCGGATTATGTTTCTGATGCGGTTGGGGCGTACCTGCCCAGAACTTCCGGCTGATCTGGTGTTTGACCCGCTGGAATGGAAAGTATCTTTCCGGCTCGGCAAAAAAGCACTACCCGATGGCATACCTACCCTCAATCAAGTGATCCGCAATCTAGCGGAACTGGGGGGCTTTTTGGGCAGAAAATGCGATGGCGAACCGGGGGCTAAAAGTATCTGGCTTGGCTACTCAAGGGTGCTGGACTGTATTTATGGGATTCAGATGGCTAGTGAGTTGGGGGAGGACTGATTTGTGTATAAAGAGATGCATTTAGCCGGGGATGAATTGCTGAAACAGGTTGCGCAAATCTTCCGGCGCTCAGTTCGGGTTTCCGATAAAGTGGCGCGTATTGGTGGGGATGAATTCGCTGTATTTTTAGAGGGTTGCGGCTTGGAAAAAGGCCGTAGCATTATGGAGTCTATCTTAACCGAATTGCGCAATTTTCGCTTTAGTTGGGAAGGTAAGGTCTTTTCGATTGGTGCCAGCGTTGGCTTAATCGAGTTTATGCCATCTTCCAATTTGCAGATTAAGCAGTTGTTTTCTGATGCTGATAAGGCGTGTTACACCGCTAAGGCCTTGGGGCGTAACCAAGTGTTTGTTCATGAAGAAGAGAAGCGTGAACAAATGTCTAACCAGCGGGTGCATGATTGGAGCAAATTGTTAAAAGATGCCTTGCGCGAAGACCGCTTCATTCTGTTTGCGCAGCCGGTGATGCCGTTGCATTCCGAGCGTAATCAAAGTTTTCGCCAATACGAAATTTTGTTGCGTTTGCCATTTCGCCAAGCCTTATTGAATCCGGGTAGCTTTTTGCCGGTTGCTGATCGTTTGGATTTAATGACCAGTATTGACCGTTGGATTATCCGTAAATCATTGGAAATGTTGGCAGGTTGCCGCAGTGATAACGTTCACGGTTCCCCCTGCATGGAAACGCGCTTGATGATCAATTTATCCGGTCAGTCGGTGCAAGATGCGCGTTTATTTCCGTATGTGGAACAACAGATCAAACAGTTTGGGATTGACCCCGGCATGATTTGCTTTGAGATTTCCGAATCCGTCGCCATCAGTAATTTTGTCCACGCCAAACGGGTG
Organism: Candidatus Thiothrix sulfatifontis; assembly: GCA_022828425.1. NCBI lineage: Bacteria > Pseudomonadati > Pseudomonadota > Gammaproteobacteria > Thiotrichales > Thiotrichaceae > Thiothrix > Candidatus Thiothrix sulfatifontis. Next base: position 2,694,791 of record CP094685.1, on the reverse strand, counting down.
ATGAATGCCTTGCACAGTTTGGGTTGCCATTTGGTGCTCGATGATTTCGGCAGCGGCTTCTCGTCACTCAGTTATTTACGCGAATTGCCGCTCAGTTATCTCAAAATTGACGGTAATTTTGTCCACAATTTGGTATCCAGCCCCGTCGATGCGGCGATGGTGAAAGCGGTGCACGAAGTGGGGCAGGTGATGAACTTATTAACGATTGCGGAACTGGTGGAAGATGGCGAAACCTTGGTGCGTTTGCGTCAAATCGGCGTCGACTTCGCGCAAGGCTATTACTGTGGACGTCCGATTCCTTTGGTGCAATTGCGTGAACGTATTCACAATGAGCAAGCGCTCAACGCGAAAGCTGCCTGATTTGGTGGGGTTGCCTTGAAAATACCCTGTTCAGACCGATATAGTTGAAATTATTAGTTTGAATGGAATCTTGTGTCATGCGTCGCTTCCCCGTGTTTTCTGTGCTGTTTTTGGTGATTCCATTCATTGAGCTGTGGTTGCTCATCAAAGTCGGCAGTGCCATTGGCGCACTGGCGACGATTCTGCTGTTAATCCTTTCTGGCTTCTTGGGGATGTATTTATTGCGTCACCAAGGGCTATCCACGCTGGCAAAATTCCAACGCGATGTGCAAGCGGGGCAACGCCCGGCTAAGTCCTTGCTGGAAGGCATGATGATGTTGCTGGGTGGTTTGCTGTTCATTATCCCCGGCTTTTTCACCGATATAATAGGGTTAATCTTATTATTACCCCCCACGCGCTACCTACTGGTGAAGTTCTTGCTGAAGAACGGTGTCGTGTCCGTCGGCGGCTATCAACCCACGTCCGCACCCCGTTCTTCCGGCGCTGACATCGAAGGCGAAGTCATTCGCCGTACCGATGATACAAAAAATTCACTCGACCGCCCTTGACTTTGCCCTAGCCATCCCTATTATTAGCACTCACTAGCCTTGAGTGCTAACAACAACCCTAATGTCCTAATCCGATTGGTTTGAGGAGAATACTGACCATGAATATCCGTCCATTGCATGACCGCGTTGTAGTACGCCGTATGGAAGAAGAGCGCAAAACTGCCAGCGGCATCATCATCCCTGACAATGCTACTGAAAAGCCTGATCGCGGCGAAGTCCTCGCGGTAGGCCCTGGCAAAGTAGGCGATGACAATGAGCGCGTTGCGCTGCAAGTTAAAGTCGGTGACAAAGTTCTGTTCGGTAAATACGCCGGTACAACAGTGAAAATCGACGGTGATGAAGTTCTCATCATGCGTGAAGAAGACCTGCTGGCAATTATCGAAGGCTAATAAGAGGATTATAAAATGAGTGCTAAAGAAGTACGTTTTGGTGATGACGCTCGCGTTCGCATGGTTCGCGGCATTAATGTTCTGGCAAACGCTGTAAAAGTTACTCTTGGCCCTAAGGGTCGTAACGTTGTGCTGGAAAAATCGTTCGGCGCACCGACTGTGACCAAAGACGGCGTTTCTGTTGCCAAAGAAATCGAACTGGAAGACAAGTTCGAGAACATGGGCGCACAACTGGTTAAAGAAGTTTCAAGCAAGACTTCTGACGCAGCAGGTGACGGCACAACAACGGCAACCGTGTTGGCGCAAGCTATCGTGCGTGAAGGCATGAAGTCTGTGACCGCTGGCATGAACCCAATGGATCTGAAGCGCGGTATCGACAAAGCAGTCATCGCTGCGGTTGCTGAACTGCACAAGATGTCTAAGCCTTGCGCAGACACCAATGCCATTGCCCAAGTCGGTAGCATTTCTGCTAACTCTGACGATGCTATCGGCAACATCATTGCTACCGCAATGGACAAAGTTGGCAAAGAAGGCGTCATCACCGTTGAAGAAGGCTCAGGTCTGGACAACGAACTGGACGTGGTTGAAGGTATGCAGTTCGACCGTGGCTACCTGTCCCCGTACTTTGTGAACAATCAACAAAGCATGTCGGCTGAACTGGAAAGCCCGTTCGTACTGTTGTACGACAAGAAAATTTCCAACATCCGTGAACTGCTGCCAGCCCTCGAAGGCGCTGCTAAAGCAGGCAAACCACTGATGATCATCGCGGAAGACATCGAAGGCGAAGCGCTGGCGACACTGGTGGTGAACAACATCCGTGGTATCGTTAAAGTGGCAGCGGTTAAAGCACCGGGCTTTGGCGACCGTCGTAAAGCCATGTTGCAAGATATCGCTATCCTGACCGGCGGTACTGTGATTTCTGAAGAAGTCGGTTTGGCGTTGGATAAAGTCACGCTGGACGATCTGGGTCAAGCGAAACGCATCAATATCACCAAAGACAACACCACCATCATTGATGGCGCGGGTTCTCCTGATGACATCAAGGCGCGTGTTGACCAAGTGCGTTCACAAATCGAAACCACTTCATCCGATTACGACCGTGAAAAACTGCAAGAGCGCGTTGCCAAATTGGCTGGCGGCGTTGCGGTCATCAAGGTCGGTGCTGCTACCGAAATCGAGATGAAAGAAAAGAAAGCTCGCGTTGAAGATGCCCTGCACGCTACCCGTGCTGCGGTTGAAGAAGGCGTTGTTCCTGGCGGTGGTGTTGCACTGGTACGTGCGCTGCAAGCGATTGCAGACCTGAAAGGTGACAACCATGAGCAAGACGTAGGTATCCAAATCGCTATGCGTGCGATGGAAGAGCCACTGCGCCAAATCTGCGCTAACGCTGGTGATGAGCCATCCGTTATCCTGAACGCGGTAAAAGCGGGCGAAGGTAACTACGGTTACAACGCACGTACTTCCGAGTACGGCGATATGATCGCAATGGGTATCCTTGACCCAACTAAAGTTACCCGTACTGCCTTGCAGAACGCGGCATCTGTTTCTGGCTTGATCATCACGACCGAAGCAATGGTCGCTGAAATGCCGAAGAAAGATGGCGGCGCTGCAATGCCTGATATGGGCGGCATGGGTGGTATGGGCGGCATGATGTAATCCTTGCGGATTACTTCCCCCCATCCCCGACCCTTCCCCCGCAAGGGGTGAAGGGAGGAAGAAGCCCCGCTGGTCGGGGTTTTCTTTTGTGGGTAATGCTTGAGTTCATGCGCTAAAAAGTCTATATTTTTGGTATATACTTTTTAATGAGGAGGCGCGTGATGCAAACAGCAAAAATCTTTCAGAATGGGCGTTCGCAAGCCATTCGTTTACCCAAAGCCTTTCGGTTGTCGGGTACTGAAGTCAAAATTTCCCGCGATGGCAATCGCATTATCCTTGAACCGCTAGAGCAATCTTGGGACGATTGGCTGCTTGCCATCGAACAGTTTTCAGACGATTTCATGGCGCAAGGGCGTGACCAGCCTGCCGTGCAAGAGCGGGAGTGGTGATGAAGTACTTGCTGGATACCAATATTTGTATTTACCTCATCAAGGAAAAACCACCAGAAGTGTTGATGCGTTTTACGGCATTGAAACCAGCACAAGTGTTCATTTCAGCCGTTACGGTGTTTGAATTGTATTATGGCGTTGAAAATAGTCAGGCTCACAAACGCAACTTGACCGCGTTGGAAAAATTCCTGCGCCCGATGACTGTCCTCGATTTTACCCCTGAAGACGCAAAACAAGCTGCACGGATTCGTGCCGACCTTAAACGCAAAGGTACACCGATTGGGGCTTATGATCTGCAAATTGCCGCGACAGCGTTAGCCAATGGCTTGACGGTCGTGACCAATAACACTGATGAGTTTCAGCGGGTTGTTGGGTTAAGGCTGGAGAATTGGGTTTAGTGGCAGTCCTGCTTGAACACTTTCGTCTTGCCGTGCGTTGCTGACTACGGCTTTTGTTACAACCTCAAGAAAGGCAGATTTTGATGAAGTTGCGTAATCAAGTAAATTGCGACGTTGCAAAGATACAAAAAGTGCAACAGAATATGCCTGACAGTTAATTGATCGCTCTGGATTGAACTCAATGTCCGTAAATGCAGAGTAGTCACGTATTTGATCTGCATAGGTTGGTTGCTTCTTTAGTGCGTTTATGTAAAGCCAATCGTAGAAGGCAGTCAATGGTTCGAGTTCCCAATTAACACCAAAAAATCTGAAACCTACAAGCCTTCCAGATTCTTGTATTCTGGGGTCTTTCTTGGCTTCTATGGATGTTTTTTCTAAGATGTCCAAAAATGGGCCGCCATGCTCAAAAACTTTGCTGCTTTGATATGCTGATTCAACACTGAATGTTCTATTGAATTTTACTGTACTGATCATTAAGTTGAATGCGCTGAGGGCAACTCCGATAGGTTCACGTGACTTGCTAGAAATTTCTAACATTTTGGTTATGTCAGGTAACTGCATAGCTGACGTATGTAGCGAGTCAATAGATTTTTGTTTTTGACTAACGGCCATGCCAGGAAACCACTGAAATTCAACATATTGAGTGGTAACAAGTATATCACCCTCAATCGTTGAAATATAAATTGGACGTTTAGCCATAAATTGCTATTTCCTGTTCGGTTAAATCAAGAAGATCGGCGTGCATAACTGCGTGATGCGAATAAGCCTTTACTGTCAGCATGAATCCATGTCTTGCGATCACCAATGACATCAATAAACTTTTCTTTCGTGGCAGATGAGTTAAATACTACACCTGCGATTAGCTGTGGTTCAATGAGATCAAAGACAAGAATTTCAGCTTGGACATCAGTTGGATCGAAGCTCTTCAGGTTCTGTTCTGTCCGTGATGTTGCTTCTTGTATCTCATCGAACAGTTCTAAGAGTGACTGCGATGTTTTTAGAGCTTCTATTGGTTGGCTACTAATTTTAGCATCAGCAGCATTGTGTTTGCAGAATGCACAATCTTTATCCCATAAAATAGATTGTTGAAGCACAAGTACGACCCATTCTTGTTCTTGGTTTTCCATGCGGTACTTGTAGAACATTTTGCTGTTTGGGTGTCCTATTGATATTGACGTGGCATCTTTATGACCGTCTAGACGAAGTTTATCGTTTCTATAAATGACATTATCATCTTCTTTGTTAAGTTCATCAAGACGATCTAGCGGATAAATGCCATTTTTTATAATTGAATCAAGATTTTTAGCGTTAGTAAAGTGAACTAAGTATGTAATTTTTAATTTCTCTGAAATTTCGCGAATTTCTTTTTTGCGTATAGTTTTTTCAAAGTTATAGGGGTTGTCTTCCTTTATGATATTTTCAAAGTACTTATAAACTTCAAAACCATCAGATGATAATGGTGAGTACTTTGATCCTAGATGGACTTTTAACTGTCTTATATCAAGATTGTTAAGATTTAAAAGATTTTTCATTTCAATCGGAAAATCTTCTATCGGATTGCCACTCAATGACAAAGTTTGTAGCTCTCTAAGCTCCCCAATTTCTTTTGGAAGATTGGAAATCAAATTATCATCTAAGTCAAGTCGAATCAAACCGCTAATCTTGCAAATTTCACTAGGTATTTCAGTGACTTGATTGTCATTAAGACAAATTGCTTGTAGATTTTTTAGTTTTCCGATTGATGATGGTAGTTTCGATATGTTACACGATGGTAAATGCAAGTATTCCAACTCGATCAATTCAGATTTATTCCGAGGAAATCCTGTTTGTCGATACACTAGCGAGTCAAATGGTTGTAATTTCGGTAATTTATATTTTTCTGCCCAAAAGATTAACTCATTAAACCATTCATTATCATCACCTGCATATTCAAGTTCTTTCTGTCTCTCTGCTTCTTCAATCATATTGAAGATTTTTTTATCACATTGTTTTCCACTAATGGCATTAAGCAGTTGCAAACCTGAAATACCAATTAAGTTTGAAATATAATTTGTTAACCTGACAGCTTCAGTTACTTTGCCTGCCATTGTAATTGGATATTGATTCATTCCGTTTGCGCTTAAAATAAGCATTTCAAGAATTTCTTGGTCTTTGATGATTTTTTTAAGATGTTCATACTTTCTAATGCCTAATGATTGATCCATTTGGCTGTCAATTTTGTATTTATTATTATTAATCAAGGAACTAGAAAGATTAGTAAGAATTTTTGTTCTTACTAGTAGCATTTTCTTTGGCTCTCTACTGAAGCAGCAAAGAACGCTTTTCATCAGAAAAAATGCTTCTGCCGTATTAGGATTATCTTTTATATTGAGGTATTCAGAACTTTGAAAGCCGATGCTTAGCACAAAAGATCTGTGGTCTCCACCAAGATCGTGCAATTCCTTCATTTCTTCTAGACAAAAATATCGAACAAGCTCTTTGTCGTTATGTAATTTTTTTGTTAGTTCTTCTGCCCATCGTTTAGTGAAATTCTCAATTCCGTCAGTCACTAATTTATTTCTTATTGCATCGCCGTTCTCTTTGTTTATAACCATCAATGGTGCTATCGCATTCATGTTCTGATTCAATGCGCTGAGGTGCATTTTTACGGATGGCGACGGGCTTGTCATCTCCATTTGAAGGGCATGTGCGTAGTCGTCCCATGCATCGAGATACCGTTCTTGGTATTGATATGATGCACCTCTATTGATGAAGGGTGCTGGGTATATGTCTAAAACTGCAATCGAGCGAGTGAAAAGCTCTATCGCCTTGTCGTGTTGATTCGCGGATGCACTTTTGATTCCTTGGAGAAAAAGTTCTTCTCCTTCTGCTGATTTCGTATTGTACCTATTTATAATTTTTTTTATTAAGTTAAACATGGCTTTTTCAGTGTGACCAATATTAATTCCATTTAATTTCATCCCTTAGTATTGATCCTTTATAAAGCAGGTCTGCTTTATAAATTGCATAGCCAAAATTCTCTTGAATTTCAAAAGAAAATGCTTCTTTATGGGACAGTTTGTTATCTACAGATATTGGTTTTAGAGCAATAACAGGAGAGCCTTCTGCTTTAACGGAAGTATAAATAATGCCATCTACGCTATTTCCATCTAAAAATAGTGATGCAAGGATGGAAGTTATAATATATAATCTTTCAGATTCTTTTCTTCTTAGTATGTCTGAAAAAAAAGCATCACTTAGTTGAAATGCAGTAAAAACATATTGATCAAGCTTTTTTTCTGAATATTCGTATACAGACTTAAAATATGCATATGTGTCTTCTGACAAAAAAGAAGGTTTTATTTCTTTTCTGATGTAATCATATATTCCAATATAATTAACATTAACTTCACTCGTAGTTATTGATGTAAGAATATTAATTTTCTCGTTTTTAAGCGCATTAATTTCTGAAAAAGCAATATTAAATCCACCATAATCATCATTAAAATAAATACAGCCATAATAAATAGCATCTCCACCTTTATTGAGTCTGCCTCTAGGTGCTACTATGCCAGAGTTATATGGGATATATGAAAGTCTGCTAACTTTATCAAAGCATGGCTTATTAGACATTATCTATAAATAATTTTTATCTAAAAGTTTTTAAAACTTTCAATAGATGGGATTTCTCATGGAGTTTCTCAGGTTGTGTAGTCCGCAAGCAATTTCCATAATCTGGTCATCAAAGTCATCTTTTAAATTACGGTACACATCTTTCAGGCATCGGCAGCGTTTAATACCACTGATGATATGTTCAACGACTACCCTGCGGGCAGAAATTTGACGGTTTTCTTCTTTTTCTTGCGGGGTCAGGCATTTATTCCGTGGCTTCTTTTTTGGCTCAATGACGGTGACACCTTTTCCCATGTCAGCCCCCTTGAAGCCTAAATCACGTAAAATCACAGAACCCTCCGGTAATCGGGTCTGCTCCTCATCGGCAATTTTCTTGTCATGCTTCTTGCCTGAGTGGGTATTCCCTAAGTATTTGATATGTCTGTCAGCACAGCCAACGATGACATTGTTTTTAACCGTATGGGATTTTTTTTACCACTATAGTATTCACGCTGGACATCATTATCCACGGGGCGCTGGATTCTCCGCTCTGTTCCGTCAATAACCAATTCCTGTTGCCCTTCTTCTGCTAGCCGTCCCATTAATTCTGAGCATAGTCGAATGGGCTTATGTCCCATCTTATCCAATGCACTTTGTAATACCGGGCATAAGCGGTGTATCCAGTGGTTTGCCACACTTTGGGGAAGATCAAATGAATGCGCCAGCACTTCTTGTAAAGGATAGGTCTTCAGGTAAAACAGAATGAAAAACAGTTTGTCTTCTATTAATGCCAGTTTCCCATCAGAACGACCCCGCGTCTCATCAACACGTTTGCCCCGTGCGTGTAGGTCAGTTTGGTAAGCTGCGCTGAACAGTTCGAGCAAACCCAAAAACTCCTTGACGTTGAGACTGGTCATGGCAACAAATGCCTTTTCATTGGATTTCAATGCGTTAAAGCTGTACTCCGCCATGCCGTTAGTCCCTACTCTAGGCTATTATTACTGTTAGGAATTTACGCTCTGGATGTGCATTTTGCCATTTATAATTATTATCTATATATTTTAGTTTTTTATAGATAATGTCTATTATCTAAACGATCAAATTTGACTGCTCTAAGTATTTTAGTATCAATGCTGAGTGGAATATCAAGTGTTATTGTATAGTAACCAACCAAATGATCTAGAAGTGCAACAATTCTTTCTTCACTTAAAATTAATTTCCCATCAATAAAATCATTTAGTTGATTGATTATTGTTGATGCAAATTGAGCATGATAAAAAGCTTTATGGTTAATTGTAGAAGCTTTAGTATCAATAAGGCTTTTAATTTTCTGATCTAATTTATTACTCATATTTGGGTGGATTGCCTATCAAGGGGTTAATTATTATCCTTAAAAAAGACGCTCTGTCATTTTCGGCAATTCTACTGATAAATTTTATGCATTGATACATCTTCCCGACGAGTGAGAAGCGACATGACCAATCCGTCACAAAGGTACACTGCCGGAATGCCAATGATTTCGGGGTTTTCTTTTGTCTGCCAGAACTGCATACTTGGCTAATCAGGAATTTAGATTGTGATTAGCCATGATTAAGCGTAACGCTGCGGATTTATTGAAGAAATTGGCTGTGGGTTTCCCTGTGGTGTCGATTACTGGGCCACGTCAGAGCGGTAAAACGACCTTGGCGCAGCATTGTTTTGCGGAAAAACCTTACGTCACGCTGGAAGACCCTGATACCCGCGACTATGCCTTGCATGATCCGCGTAGCTTTCTGGCGCAGTTTCCTGATGGTGCGATTCTGGATGAAGTTCAACGTTGCCCCGATTTGTTTTCCTACCTGCAAGGCATTGTTGACCGCGATGGACGTATGGGCTTGTTTATCCTGACAGGTTCGCAGCAGTTCAGTTTGAAAGAGGGGATCAGCCAATCGTTGGCAGGACGGGTCGGCATGGTGCATTTATTGCCCTTGGCTCAGGATGAATTGCTGGCAGCGGGGGATTTGCCGACGACGTTGGATGAATTTCTCTACAAAGGTGCGTACCCGCCGATTTATACCCGCCCGGTGGAGGCGTTCCAATGGTATGCCAACTATGTCAGCACCTATCTGGAGCGGGATGTGCGGCAATTGATCAATGTGCAGGATTTGGCCTTGTTCCAGCGTTTTTTGCGGGTATGCGCCCATCACGTTGGGCAATTGGTCAACCTGACGCAGATTGCGAATGATTGCGGCATTTCCCAGAAAACGGTGGAGGCGTGGCTGTCGGTGCTGGAAGCGAGTTATCTGGTGGTGCGTTTGCAGCCCTGGTATCGCAATTTCAACAAGCGTCTGGTGAAAACGCCGAAACTGTATTTTTATGATACTGGCTTGGTGTGCTGGTTGTTGGGTATTCGTGAGGTCGAACAGGTGAAGTTTCATGCTATGCGCGGCGCATTGTTTGAAAATCTGGTGATCAGCGAATGCCATAAACACCTGTTTAATCAGGGCGAACACCCCGAAATCTGGTTCTGGCGTGACCGTAGCGGGCATGAAGTGGATATGGTGCTGGAACGTGGCGGGAAATTTCGCGCCGTCGAAGTCAAATCCGGTCAAACCCTGAGCCAAGACCAGTTCAAAGGCTTGCAGTTTTGGCAGGAATTGACGGGCAACGCAGGCAAAACCTTGTTGGTCTACGGCGGGGAACAGGCGCAACAGCGAACAGTGGCACAAGTTGTACCTTGGCGGAATCTAGCGGAATTGTGTGGCAACTAACTCCATTACTGAAAGCAAAGCTGCCAAGTCGATAACAAGCGTGTAAACCTTTCCCTTCCCGCCAGTTCACCCCGCAAGATTTCCCAGCGAGCCAAATCAAACGAATCCCGATACAAATACGCCACCCAGTCCGCCAGTCGCACCGCTGCATAAGTTTCCGCATCGTGCGTAGCGCCGCCATCCAACCCTGCACTGTACTGGTAGCCACTCACAACCGTTGCCGCATCATAGCCCCAACGATGCAGTGCAATCGCCGCCGTCCCTGCCCGATATGTCACTTCTTCCGGCAATCGTGCTTCGGCATCGGCAGCAATCGGGTCGAGTGCTGCGGGTAATTCCGAGAAATGCAGGTTGGCAAACAAGGCTTGAATGTGCGCCTCAAGTTCAGGTGTATTCGCGACATGCCAGAAATTGAAGACCACAGTTTGGCGTGGCTGAGTCACTTCGGTGACACCATGATAAGACTTCGGGTGCAGCAAAAACCCAAAGGCTTTGTTGTGTTCAGGGTTAACCTTGAAGACGGCTTCGCCCTCTGGTGAGGCAAATAATTCCAGCACCCCGCCATGTTCAGCTTGCCAGTGCTGATTGAGTTGCACGACCAATCGCGCAATTTCATAGCCCAATAAAGGGCGGTCGCTGTGGATACCGATGACGTGTCCGGGCAGCATCCGTTGCGCCGTGACAATGAAACGCTCCACGAGTGGTAATCCGGTAATTTCACGCATTCGCGCAAGTATGTCGGCATGAAACCTTGCTGGAATCGCGTCGGTAACGTCGCGCAACGAACAACGGTAAAACGCCCCATCCCGATGCTGCCACTCACTTTCTTGCAAAAAAAGCCGCTCAAGCACCGCGCACTGTTCCTCAGAAAAGGCGGCATCCACAGCAAAAAACGGGAAGGGGTAAGCGTGGTGCTTGGGTTGCAAGAGCATCAACGATACTGACGCAAATACCACCATTCAAACCCGCGCTTCATCCAGTGGAACACGCGGGATGCAGGCAGCACCAGTGAACGCTTTTCTGTCCGTGAAATCAGCATTCCTTTATTGACCGAATCGACAATACACACCAACTCGATTTTGAAGGTGGCGTCAGCAGCTGTGTTGTTCAATTCGCCGAGCAGGTTTTTCGCCGCCGCTTCAGCTTGCAAATCCGCCATGTGCGCTTGCTTCGGCATCCAGTCGGGGCCGGGAAAACTGCCGGAATCGCCTGCTACATAAACCTTGTCCCAGCCTTCGACCTTGCAATGCTTATCGGCTTTGAGCAAACCGCCCGCAGAACGGGGCAGGGTGGTGTTATCGAACCATAGGTTGCCGGTCATTCCCGGCATGAACAGGATCAAGTCAGCGTTGAATTCGCCACCTTCTGTCGTCACTTTCTCGGCGCTGAAACTTTTCATCTTGTGACCAAGGTGCGTTTCGATTTCACGCTTGCCCATTTCGGACAACAAGCCGGACATGGCTTTGGGGCCAAGGCGATTACCCGGTTGTGGGGCAGGGCTGAAAAATACCAGATGGAATTTATCGCGGCGGTTTTGCTGGCGTAGCAAGGTATCAATGCCGAACAGGAACTCGAACATCGGCCCGCCACGCATCGCGCTAGGCTCATTCGGATTGCCTGCAAACCCGATAGCGATCGTGCCGCTCTGCATTTCTTTTAGGCGATCACGGATTTTTTCAGCCGCGCTAATGCCTTCACACGGGGTGATGGCGTGTTCAATCCCCGGCAATTTTTTGAGGAAGCGCCCGCCAGAGCCAATAATTAAACCGTCGTTAGCAATGTCGCCAGTGTCGGTTTCGACAATTCGCCCGCCATCACGCAGCCCCGTGACATTGCCTTGGTGGAACTTAACGTTCATGCGCTGGAAAAAATTACCTAGCGGTATGGTTAAATCGTCACGGGTACGTAAGCCATTCGGAATCCAGATAATTCCCGGCAGGTAATGCAATTCTGCCAGTGGTGCAACCAGCGTAATTTCAGCATTGCGGTCGTGTTTGCGTAATTCACGCACAGCACTCAGAGCGGCAAAACCCGCCCCGATAATCGTAATTTTTTTCATAGTCATTCCATAGTATTTGGCGGGGTTCTTACGCGCGTTTCCAAGTAGTGCCGCCCGCACTATCTTCCAGAATCACGCCTTGGGCTTTGAGTTCGTCACGGATACGGTCAGATTCTGCCCATTGTTTGGCTTTGCGGGCATCTAAGCGTTGTTGAATGAGGGCTTCGATGCTGGCTTCATCCAAACCATCGGCAGTGCTACTGCCTTTGAACCAGCTTTCGGGGTCATCCTGCAATAAGCCTAGCGTATTACCCAGACGTTGCAATAATGCTCCCAAACTTGCCGCAGTCGCGTCACTTTGGGTTTTGCGAATGCGGTTAATGTCGCTGGCTAGTTCAAACAGCACCGCAAGCGCTTCCGGGGTGTTGAAATCATCATCCATTGCTGCGATGAAACGTTTTTCGTAGTCGGTATACGCCGCAGGCAAGGATTCCGGCAAGCCGCGCATCGCAGTATACAAGCGTGACAGCGAGGCGTGTGCTGCATCTAACTGATCCGTGCCGTAATTCAACTGGCTGCGGTAATGGCTGTTGAGGATGAAAAAGCGAATATCCGCTGCTTTGTATTCACGCAACACTTCGCGGATGGTGAAAAAATTACCCAATGATTTGGACATTTTCTCATCATTGACGCGGATAAAGCCGTTATGCATCCAGTAATTGACGTGTTTGTGACCGATGCAGCCTTCGCTTTGCGCGATTTCATTTTCATGGTGCGGGAACTGCAAATCGCTGCCGCCGCCATGAATGTCGAAATGATCACCCAGCAATTTCTGCGACATGGCAGAACATTCGATGTGCCAGCCGGGGCGACCTTGCCCCCACGGTGCATCCCATGCCGGTTCGCCGGGTTTCACGGCTTTCCACAGCACGAAATCGAGCGGATCGTCTTTTACCTCGTCTACCGCCACCCGTTCGCCCGCGCGTAATTCGTCCAGCTTGCGCCCGGAAAGTTTGCCGTAGCCGTCAAATTTCGAGACATCGTAATACACGTCGCCGTTTTTGCCTTGATACGCCATGCCTTTGTCGAGCAAAGTTTGAATCATCGCCAGCATTTCGGGGACATTGCCGGTGGCTCGCGGTTCCGAAGTCGGGCGGCGTACATTGAGCGCGTCTTCGTCTTCGTGCATCGCGTCGATGAAACGTTGGGTCAACGCCTCAATCGGCTCATTATTGTCGGCAGCGCGTTTGATGATCTTGTCATCAATGTCGGTAATATTGCGCACATAATCAACCGCGTAACCACTGGCTTTGAGGTAACGGTATACCGTGTCGAACACCACCATGACCCGTGCATGACCGAGGTGACAATAGTCATACACCGTCATGCCGCACACGTACATGCGTACTTGCTGTGGTTCGATGGGTTTGAAGACTTCTTTCTGGCGGGTCAGGCTATTGTAAATGTGCAACATGAGGGTTCTTCAACAAGTTAATCAATCAATTTAGTCAGGATACTAGCACCATTGCTCAAGGTTTTGTGTACCGGACAACGGTCGGCAATATCCAGTAAGCGTTCGCGTTGGTCAGCGGTTAAATCCCCTAGCAGTTGGATGTCACGCTCAAATACGCTTTGTTTATTAGCATCACGGCTATGGCGCAGCGTGACGATAACGTTTTCGACCGGCCATTTTTTGCGTTCGGCATACATGCGAATTGTCATCGCGGTGCAAGCGCCAAGCGCGGCTTTGAGGTATTGATAGGGTGCCGCGCCAAGGTCATCACCGCCGAGAGGCACGGGTTCGTCGGCAACCATTTGGTGCTTGCCTGCATTAATGTCACAGGTGTAGGTGCCTGTGGTGTCACGCAAATTGACGATGACGGTGTGAGGGTCTTTGGGTTGTGCGTCCATGGGTTTCCTTGCTCTGAGACTGTAAAGGAATGGTAGCGGAAAGGTAGGCGGGCTGCCAGCTTGTCGCGTTATTCAGCGCGTAAACAGTAAAATTACATCGCTTAACCAACCCTTCATGAAACCGCATTGGCGCTGCTTCGTGAATTGCTTTATGATGATTGTTGCAATGCACAAAATTAGCGGAATTCCAAGGGGTACAGCGTGTTTCACAGCATCTACATCGCCGGGGCAGAACCCCATAGCGGCAAATCTATCATCGTTTTGGGGATGATGGAAATGCTCCGTGCCATGACACCTAAAGTGGGTTTTTTTCGCCCGGTCATTCCCGAAAATAACGGCAATGACCCGCTGATTCACCTGATTTCCAAGCGTTACGGGCTGGATATGGTCGGCAGCGAACTCTACGGCTGTACCGAAGACGTTGCCCGCAAAATGGTGGCGGAAGGCAATCACGATGAACTCCTCAAACTGATCCTCGCCAAATACCGCGCCGTACAAGAAAAAATGGACATTGTGGTGTGCGCCGGAACGGATTTCAGCGGTGCAAGCACGGCGCTGGAGCTGGATTTCAACGCCAGTCTCGCCAATCACTTTGGCTGCTTGTTCATGCCGATTGTCAAAGGCCAAGGGCGCACTGCCAGTGAAATTGCTGATGCAGTGCGAATGCTGGAAGAGCACTTGGCTACAGGATTGCATTGTGAATTGCTGGCTGCTTTTGCCAACCGTGTACCGCCTACTGAAGTCAACGAGCTGTCTGCATTATTGCAAGGGTCGCGTTTCCCGTTTTACATCCTGCCTGAAAAAAGCTCGTTGGAACGCCCGACCGTGGGTGAAATTGCGCGTGCGCTGCATTTCGATTGCCTCTACGGTACGCCAGATTCGCTGAACCACGAAGTGTCGCGCTACAAAGTGGCGGCGATGCAGGTGCAAGATTTCCTTGGACATCTGGAAAATTGCACGCTGATTATTACCCCCGGCGACCGTTCTGACATTATTCTTGGCAGTCTGGCGGCGGATGCCTCCAGCAATTACCCGATGATTGCGGGGCTGGTGTTGACGGGCGGGCAACAACCCGCGCCACAAGTCAGCAAGCTGCTGGAGGGCATGGACGCGTTGCGTTTGCCGATTTTGTCTTCACCGCTGGATACTTTCGAGACGGCACTCAAAGTGAACGAAGTGGAGGGCAGCATTCTACCTTCTGACGAGCGCAAGATCGCGGTGGCGCTAGGCTTGATGGAATCGTGCGTGGATATGCACCAGTTGCGCCAATTGATTATTGAGAATGTGGGGCAACGCATGACCCCGCTAATGTTTGAATACGAACTGATCCAGCGTGCCAAAACGCAGCGCAAGCACATTGTGTTGCCAGAAAGTAACGACGAGCGCGTGTTGCGAGCGGCGGAAATCCTGTCCTTACGTGATGTGGTGACAGTGAGTTTGCTGGGGGTTGAAGCTGAAGTACGTGCCAAAGCCGCGCATTTGGGGCTGAAATTGCGTGATGTGGCGATTATTGATCCGCGTCAATCGCCGTTGCGCCGCGAGTTTGCCGATGCGTATTTCGAGTTACGCAAACACAAGTGTCTCGCCCCGGAATTTGCGTGGGATACGATGGCGGATGTGAGTTATTTCGGCACAATGATGGTGCAGTTGGGCTATGCCGATGGGATGGTGTCCGGTGCGGCGCATACCACCCAGCACACGATTCGTCCTGCATTTGAAATCATTAAAACCAAACCGGGTTGTTCCTTGGTTTCCAGCGTGTTTTTCATGTGCTTGGAAGATCGGGTACTGGTGTATGGCGATTGCGCAGTCAACCCCAATCCGAATGCTGAACAGCTCGCCGATATTGCGGTAACGTCTGCTGACACGGCGCGGATGTTTGGGATTGAGCCACGCACGGCGTTGCTGTCGTATTCGTCGGGCGAATCCGGCAAAGGTGATGATGTGGAAATGGTGCGCACGGCGGTGCAGCTTGCTCATGCGCGTCGCCCTGAGCTGAAACTCGATGGCCCGATGCAATACGACGCGGCAGTGGATGCTGAAGTGGGCAGTTCCAAAATGCCGAATAGCGACGTGGCGGGCAAAGCGACTGTGTTTATTTTCCCCGATCTGAATACCGGCAATAACACCTACAAAGCGGTGCAACGTTCCGCGAATGCGGTCGCGATTGGCCCAGTCTTAC
Organism: Candidatus Thiothrix sulfatifontis; assembly: GCA_022828425.1. Lineage (NCBI taxonomy): Bacteria > Pseudomonadati > Pseudomonadota > Gammaproteobacteria > Thiotrichales > Thiotrichaceae > Thiothrix > Candidatus Thiothrix sulfatifontis. The sequence goes on along the minus strand of CP094685.1, from coordinate 2,678,618 downwards.
AAGGTTTGAACAAGCCCGTGAACGACCTTAGCCGTGGCTGTACGGTGACGGATATTGTGAATACGGTGGTGATTACCGCGATTCAGGCGCAACAGGAGAGTGCTGCATGAAAATAATATTGGTGCTGAATGCGGGCAGTTCGTCACTTAAATACCAAGTGTTTGACATGGAAAACCAGCAGGTGCTGGTCGGCGGTTTGCTGGATCGTATTGGTGAGGCAGGCGCTGAAATGGCCTCGCATCAAGAAGCGCTGGCGCGGATTATGCTGCATTTGCAGGCAGCAGGCATTACTGAGATTGACGCGATTGGTCATCGCGTGGTGCACGGTGGCGAACACTTTAAGCAGCCTGCGCTAATTGATGCGGCGGTGGTGGAGGCTATCCGCGCCATGATTCCGTTAGCACCGCTGCACAATCCGGCGAATTTAGCGGGGATTGAAGTGGCGCAACGCTTGTTTCCAAGCGTGCCGCAGGTGGCGGTATTTGATACCGCGTTTCACCAAACCATGCCGCCGGTGGCGTTCCGTTATGCGGTGCCAGTTGAGCTGTATCGGGAACACAAGGTGCGGCGTTATGGCTTTCATGGCACGTCGCACCATTACGTGGCGCAACAAGCGGCAGCGTATTTGCAACGCGATTTGGCTGACCTCAACCTGATCACCTTGCATTTGGGGAATGGTTGCAGTGCGACGGCGATTGCTAAGGGTAAAAGCGTCGATACCTCAATGGGCATGACCCCGATGGAAGGCTTGGTGATGGGGACACGCTGCGGCGATATTGACCCTGCCTTGCATTTTTACTTGCAACGCGAAACGGGTTTGTCGCCGGATGCGGTGGAAAGCCTGTTCAATAAGAAAAGCGGTTTGAAAGGCTTGTGTGGCGTAGGTGATATGCGCGAAGTGCAGGCGCTGGCGGATACCGGCGACACCGATGCGCAATTGGCTGAGGCGATGTTTGCGTATCGGGTGAAAAAATACATCGGCGCGTACAGTGCGGTGTTGGGGCAGGTCGATGCGGTGATTTTCACCGGCGGGATTGGCGAGCATTCGGCACGCATTCGGGCGCAAGTGTGTGCCAATTTGCAGGTATTCGGCGTACACCCCGACCTTGCTAAAAATGCGGCGCACACGGCGGGCATTCTGGCATTTCAGCAGGAAACTGCTACCCTCAAACTTTTGGTGATCCCGACCAATGAGGAGCTTGAAATTGCCCGCAGTACCGCTCAACAGTTGTTTTTACGCCGGTCTTGATTTAGGCACATCCGGTTGTCGCTTGATCGCTATTGATGGCAATCAGGCGGTGCGAGCGGAGGCGCGGGTGATTTATCCTGCTGATGCGGAGCAATCACCGGCATTGTGGTGGGATGCTGTGCAGCAAGTCATGGCTGAAATTCCTGAAACTATCCGCGCTAATCTGCAAGGGATTGCGGTGGATGGTACGTCTGGCACGATTTTGTTGGCGGATGCTGACGGCAATCCGACTACGCCTGCGTTGATGTATAACGATGCACGGGCATTGGAACAATCGCGCCGGATTGCCGCCGTTGCGCCGCGTGCGAGTGGGGCGCATGGCGCAACCAGCAGCCTCGCTAAACTGTTGTGGTTGCTGGAACATTACCCTGATAAACCGCACGCTTATGCCTTGCACCAAGCGGATTGGATTGCGGGTAAGTTGGCGGGACAATTCGGTTTCAGTGATGAAAACAATTGTTTGAAGCTGGGCTATGATCCGGTAAAGCGCGAATGGCCTGCATGGGTGAAAAGTTTAGTGCCAGAACATTTGTTGCCAACGGTGTATGTGCCGGGACAGAGGGTAGGGGGGGGCATTATTCACGCCGGAACCACGGACAGCATCGCCGCGTTTATCGCGACGGGGGCAAGTGAATTAGGCGATGCGGTAACGTCGCTGGGTAGCACGATTGCCCTGAAAATCATCAGCGACAAGCCTATCTTTGCACCCGAATTTGGCATTTACAGCCATCGTTTAGGCGATAAGTGGTTGGCAGGTGGGGCATCTAACAGCGGTGGAGCGGTATTGTTGCAGCATTTTTCCCGCGATGATTTGCAGCGTTTGACCCCGCTACTCAGACCCGAAATCCCCACAGGATTGGACTATTACCCACTGACAAAAGCGGGGGAACGCTTCCCTCATGCTGATCCACAATGGCAGCCCCGCTTAACCCCGCGTCCGGCGGATGATGTGCAGTTTCTGCAAGCGATGCTTGAAGGCATGAGCCGGATTGAACACGCAGGTTGGCAACGTTTGCATGAGTTGGGTGCGCCTTACCCGAAAAACTTGCGCACGGTTGGTGGTGGCAGTCGCAATCCGGCATGGATGCAAATGCGGGCAAGGCTGATCGGCGTGCCGCTGCTGCCTTCCACGCATGATGAAGCGGCGTTTGGTGCAGCATTATTGGCGTGTGCTGCTTAATTCAACTGTACCCGCGTCCCCCACGGCACGGGCGACTTGCCTTTCACCAACCAAATCACCGGATAATTGGGTTGCACTTTGGGGAAATACCCCTGCGCATCGGTGAAATACACCAAAATATCCGGTTGTCGATCTTGGGTTTGCACCCATTCAAACACCGGGCGGAAATCGGTCGAGCCGCCACCGGGCATGGCTTGCGGCAAGGTCGCTTCCTCCCACGGTTCAAAACGGCGCGGAAAACCTTCCACCACTTCGGAATCACACGCCAGTAACGTGACGGCAGCGCGAACTTGCCCTTTGATGGCGTTGATTTCCGATAAACAGTCCTGCAATTCCTTGTCATTCACCGAGCCACTCACGTCCAGCGCGACCACCGCATTGATTTGGTAGCTTTTGAGTGTCGGGAAAATTGCAGGATCGCCCCGGCGCGAGGAGGGGCGGGCGTAGCTGTAGTCGTCGCGTGCCACCGCCGTCATGTAGTGTGCCAGCAAGGTGCGCCAAGGCAAGCGCGGTTGCAGCAATTCTTCCACCAAGCGTTTCATGACACCGCTGAGTTTTCCAGCTTGTTGCGCTTGTTGGGCGGCTCCGGCAAGGCGTTGTTGCCATTGCACGCTGAGATCTTCGGCTTCTTGTTGGTTTAACGGCGGGGGAGGTGGTTCTCCGTCTTCACTGGGTTCGTCGGGGGATTGTTGTTGGGTGTTGCCGTCACCTTCGCTGGCATCTTGTGGTTGGGATTCGGCTTCGCCGGATTCGCCCGCGTCTTGTTGATCAGGCTGTTGCGACGGGGTGTCGGTGTCGGGTTCGGTGTCCGTGTCGGATTCTTCGGGGGTGTCGTCCGCGTTGGTCGGGTTGTCTTGTTTGTCGCGGTTATCCAGCGGGTTTTCGCTTGTGTCGCTGCTGCCTTCCGACGGGTTGGTTTCCTTGTCGTAAAGGTGCTGATCCATCGTTTCGGTCATGTCGTTGTCGTCGAGGAGCGGGTAAATCTCCTCGGCGCTCATGCCGACGTATTCGCGCATCATGATCATGCCGGGTGGCGGTTTCAGCCCGTCGGCAATCAGAATGGGGTTGATGGCATAATCGCACGCCAAATCCCAGCGGTGTTTGACGCGGTGGGCGCGGCGGGCGAAATGTGACAGGGCGCAGTGCAGGGCTTCGTGTGCCAACACAAATTGCGCTTCGTCGGTGCGCAATTCCTGCACGTATTCGGGGTTGTAATAAAACTTACGCGCATCCGTGCCGGTGGTGGGACACCATGCGGGGTTGGCAACCTGTAACGGCAGGCGCAGCACTAATGCACCCAGAAACGGTTTATCCAAAATCAGTTTGGTGCGGGCGGCGACCAGTTTGTTTTCGACGGCTTTGAGATCAATATCAGGCATGGTGACAGCTTATTGACGAAAACTTCGATGGTAAAACGCGCCGCGCACGGGTGCAAATGGGCTTAGTTCAGCGGGGCTTGCACAATGCCCGTGCCTACGTCGTCTTCTTCACTCTTGGGGGCAAGTGATGCGTAAGTGCCACTGGCGACTAATTGTGCCATTAGGCTTGGGTTTTCGACGCGCCCGGTCATTTCCAGTTGGCGTTGCGCCCAGAGTACCGCGATACCTGCGGCGTGCGGGGTCGCCATGCTGGTGCCATCCATGCTGGTGAGTTTGGTGCTACCGGCTTCAGCGGAGAGAATTTCAACACCGGGAGCCGCAATATCGGCCTGATTGTTTGAAAATTCAGCAATAACAAAGCCCTTGTCTGATTCACCGAGAGCGCCGACGGCAATAATGCCGGTGCCTGCGGCGGGTGGCGCGACTGAAATTTCATACTTGGGGCGCATACTTTCGTTACCGGAGGCGGCAACAATAATCGCACCTTGCCCAAAGCTGCCGTATGCCTGCACAAAGCTGGCGAGTTCGGTGAAAAGATTAACGTTAGCCCGGTATTCTTCCAATGCCATTGACGTGGCTGGGTTTACGTGCATTCCTTCGGTTTTGACCAGCCAATCGACGTAACCGGGAAAGTCGATCCCGACCGACATCGACATGACGTGTGCGCCTTCGTGCAATGCCCATTGAATCGCTTTGGCAAGCGTGGCGGAAGTGCCACCGCCTTCGCCCAACACTTTGCCAATGAGGGCGCGTTCGATATGACGTGCGATACCGATGCGCGTGCCATTCACATCCTGCCCGAAAATCGTCCCAGCACAATGCGTGCCGTGACCATCAAGATCGTTGGGGTCTTCCTTGGTAAAGTTTTGCTGGAGCAAGTTCACGCCTGCAAACGCGGGGTGATGAGGGTCGATGCCGCTATCCAACACCGCGACGGTCACGCCCGTGCCATCAAAACGCGATTCGTGGGCGCGTACTGCTTTGACACCCCATGTGATTGTGGGGTCTGCGGGGGGCGGTGTTACTGTGTCGGCCATTTGGCGTTTGACCGGGGCGATGAGTTTCAGTGGCATGGGCAGGGCAATCGCACGGGTGCGCGGATCACGGCGTAAATCGTTGCGTTCGCGTTTGGTCAGGTCGGCTTCTTCCATTTTCATGGTGGCGACCCCGGTGCTCGCGCTGCGCATCCCCATGCCGCCACGTGTGGGTGAAAAGACTTCCCGGCTACGCAGAATAATGTATTTTTCGGTGCTCATCTTGATTTCCCCGTTTACGATAAAAGTAAGGCAGAATACTGGTAACTATAGTCGGCTTTGCGCCTGTAATCCCGCAATTTTTATACAGCTTGATTAACTTCAACAGCAACTTCCGGCGTGCTGTGGCAAAATAGCCACTATGCAAACCAACCCCCCGAATTTTGATCCGCAAGACTTTCTCAAGACCGCCCCGCACAAGCCGGGCGTGTACCGGATGCTGGGCAAAGATGGCACGGTGCTTTACGTCGGCAAAGCCAAAGACCTAAAAAATCGCCTCTCCAGTTACTTTCGCGGCACACTGACCAATTCGCGTATTTTTGCGATGGTCAAGCAAATTTGTAACGTGGAAATCGCCATCACCAACACCGAAGCCGAAGCGCTGTTGTTGGAAAGCAACCTGATTAAACAGCATTCGCCGCGCTACAATATTTTGCTGAAGGACGGCAAAGGCTACCCTTACATCCACATCACGGCAGGCGCCTACCCGCGCATTGAATTTTATCGCGGTTCGCGCAAGCAGCCTGGGCAATATTTTGGCCCTTACCCCAGCGTAGGGGCGGTGCGTCAAACCATGCATTTAATGAAAAAATTGTTCAAAGCGCGGCAGTGTGAAGACAGTTATTTCGCCAACCGTTCGCGCCCGTGTTTGGAATACCAAATCAAGCGTTGCAGCGGGCCTTGTGTTGGTATGATTGACAAGCACGACTACGACCAAAGCATTCGTCACGCGGTGCAATTCCTGCAAGGGCGCACCCAAGAAGTGATTGACGAGCTGGTGCAGAAAATGGAAAGCGCCGCGCAGGTACTGAATTTCGAGAAAGCCGCTGAACACCGCGATTTGATCGAAAGTTTGCGGCATATTTCCCAGCAACAATACGTCAGCGGCGGCAACGGGAATGTGGATGTGGTGTCGATTTGCTTGGGGTCAGGCGTTGCCAGCGTGCAGGTATTCACGGTACGCAATGGTAACAATCTCGGCAACCGCAACTTTTTCCCCAAATTGCCCGACGGCGAGGCTGCCAGTGCAGAAATTCTCAGCTCATTTTTGGCACAGTATTATTTGGGTCATGACGTACCGGGTGAAATTCTGGTGTCAGAATTGCCTGATGACGCTGATGTTTTAGCCGATATGCTCACCCTAAAGCAAGGACGCAAAGTATTGATTCGCCAACCGCAACGCGGCGAACGCAGTAAATGGGTGGAATTAGCGCAACGCAACGCTGAACAAGCCCTGCAAATGCAAATACTTTCCAAAGCTGGAATGCAACAACGCCTTTTCGCCCTCAAGGAAGCGCTAGGCATGAGTGAATTGCCCGCCCGCATGGAATGTTTCGATATTAGCCACACGATGGGCGAAGCCACGGTCGCGTCTTGTGTGGTGTTTGATCTGAATGGGCCACTCAAAGCGGAATATCGGCGGTATAATATTGACGGTATTCAACCCGGTGATGATTACGCGGCAATGCATCAAGCACTGACGCGTCGGTTTCGTCGCGCGGTTGAGCAAGCCGGTAAACGGCCTGATATTCTGTTTATTGATGGCGGCAAAGGTCAGGTATCGCAAGCTTTGGCGGTGTTGCGCGAATTAAACGTGACGGGCGTGGATGTTGTCGGCGTGGCGAAAGGCGAGGGGCGCAAACCGGGGTTGGAAACTTTGATTATTGAGCAAGGCAGCGAGCGTTTGGCATTGCCTGAGCATTCGGCGGCCTTGCACTTGATTCAACAAATTCGCGATGAAGCCCACCGTTTCGCGATTACCGGGCATCGGGCACGGCGGCAAAAAGCGCGTACCCAATCGCCATTGGAGCAAATTGCCGGTTTGGGTGCAAAGCGGCGGCAAGTATTGCTGCAACAATTTGGTGGCTTGAAAGCGATTGAACGCGCCAGTACAGAAGAGTTGGCAAAAGTATCGGGGATTAGCCCGGCATTGGCGCGTAAAATTTACGATTTCTTTAACGGAGAAGAGAGTTGATATGGTATTCAACCTGCCGGTGTTGCTGACATGGCTGCGGATTGCGTTTATTCCGCTGTTAGTATTCCTGTTTTATCTGGACAAGCCATGGGCACCCTTAGCGGCGGCTCTCTTGTTCGCGATTGCCGGTTTGACCGATTGGGCAGATGGCTATTTGGCGCGTTTATGGCAACAAGAATCGCGTTTCGGTGCGTTTCTCGACCCGGTTGCTGACAAGTTGATCGTGGCAGTCGCACTGATTTTACTGGTGGAACGCGAAGTGAATATTTGGATCACGCTGGCAACCGTGATCATTATCGGGCGCGAACTGGTGATTTCGGCGTTGCGCGAGTGGATGGCGGAATCCGGCAATCGTTCCAAAGTAGCGGTGGCTTTCATGGGCAAGCTGAAAACCACCGCGCAAATCATTGCGCTGATTTGCTTGTTGTATAACCACGATTTGTTTGGAGTGTTGCCCCTGCGCGAAATCGGTTTAGTCGCATTATTTATTGCGACGGTACTGACCGTCTGGTCGATGGTGCTGTACCTGCGCAGTGCGTTCAGTTCATAAGCTGTCTTGGTATGCTTTTAATTCTTCCCAGTCCCCTTTTGCAGCGAGCGCTGCTTGCTTTGGCCAACTTGACGTGTCGTGTTGGCTGAATTGTTCGTCTTCTACGATTAACAGGGCTTGCAGTTTTTGGTGCGAAGTTTCTGCTAATTGCTGGTAAGTGTGGATGCCCGCACGGTGTAAGATAGAAGCAAACGTGGGGCCAATTCCTGCCAATTTTTGCAAGTCGTCATGCTTTAGGGACAAATTGCTGGCAAGTTTATCGGTGAGTTCTTTGGCGCTGGCTGCCAGCGTAGCGAATGTTGAACTGCCTTTCACCAACGTTTCCGAGCCGAAGGTGCTTCCTTTTGAACTGAGATCGTTACCGATTTCTTTGGCTTTGTGCAGCCATTCGTTGCTGAGGGGCGCGGCTTTTTCTTTGAGGTGTTCCACGCTGTCTTTGGCTTTGTGCAGCCATTCGTTGGCAGTGGGTGTGGCTCTTTCGGTAAGTTGTTCCACACTGTCTTTGGCTTTGTGCAGCCAATCGTTCAACACGTTTAGCGTGGTGTCTTTGCTGGTTTGGTTGTCGGTTGCTTCTGGCGTATCCGGTGCATCAATAATGGGTTTGTGGGGGTCGATGGCAGCGAGTAATGGATCAGTTTTCATGGTTGTTAATTCATCTGGTGGATCAATAATCGGTTTGTGCGGGTCAAGATTGGCTAACAGTGGGTCAAGTTTCCATGATTCGGTTGGTATCGGTTCATTGTGCATGGTGGTTGCCTCCAGTGTGTTATCTGGTTCTGGTGTTTCTAAATCAATGATGGGTTTGTGTGGGTCGATTGCAGCCAGCAGCGGGTCAATTTCTGGCAGCAGGGGTAATTCGTCATGCGTCGGCAAATCGTCAGTCATCGGTAAAGTCACAAGGGGTACTTTAGGGACGTAGACATCTATCACAGCTTGCGGGCGCGAAAATTGGGGTACTTCAAGTTCAGGCGCTGGCATGACAGGCTTCGCGCGTAAATTTGGCGTGTGAATGTCGAAATCACGGGTGTGATATTTGCCGGTTGGTACGGGGGTGATGCCAAGTGGAACGATTTTTTTCTTGATGTGGCAGCAAACGCCCATTTGACGCAAGAAGCGGCAAAGTAAGATGCCAACGACAAAGCTCAGTAGCAGTAGCGCGATGACTTCCCCTGTTGCCATGCCAAATGTATAAGGGGGAGGCGTGTTATTCATGATTGGCATTCCTTATTCAATGCATGAGAAATGGCGACCAAATTAGCATCCTGCTAACAAAAACCGGCAATTTGCCGGTTTTTGTGGGGGGGCATTTAGATTTGTCCGCCGATTAGCAGGTTTTGGTATTCCTTGAGGCGTTCCCACTCGCCCTTATTAGCCAATTCTGCTTGGTAAGGCCAGCTTTTAGGGTCATGCATTTTAAACTGACTGCCTGCTTCTTCCAGTATCGGCTTGAGTTCTTCCGGCGTCATGGAGGCGAGTTGCGCGAAGTTACGGACGCCCGCTGCGTTGAGCACTTGCTCCAGTTTGGGGCCAATACCTTCCAGTTTTTTAAGATCATCTTTATGACCCAAGGCTATGCTAGTGAGACCAGGCGCAATATCACCCATGCTGGTGGTGCTGCCCGCATCAATCACCTCGTGACGAAGGGGCACGTTCGGTACCGGGGGTTCAGGGTTACGCAATAGGCTATTAATATCCGCTGTGTAGCCGCCAGCTTTCAGATCTTTGCTGGGAAATTCGCGTGGAGTACGCTGACCTTCCGGTGTGGTGCTGGTATGACCTAAGGAAAATTCTCTGGTTTTAAGCGGCTGACTGGCGCAGCAAATACCCAATTTACGCAATAGCCAGCACAGCAGCATCCCCAGCAAAAAGGCGCCTAGCAGCAATAAAACGATTTCCAGACTGGCAACACCGAAGGTGTAGTCGGCAGTTGTTTGCTTCATGAATTACTCCTCATGACCTGAGCGGTTGCGAAAATAACAGAACAGGAAACCCAACAAGAATGCACCTGCGAGCATGAGGATGACTTCCAGACTGGCGCTGGTCATGTCATAACGGCTTGTAATGTCTTTAAACATGGTAACAACTCCAATCGTTTATTTTACTGGGGTGATTTCAACACGGCGGTTTTTCTTGCGACCGTCTTCCGTATTGTTGTCAGCAATCGGTTTGTCGGCGCCTTCAGAAGCGGCTGATACGCGGTCTTTAGGGGCACCAAGGTCAATCAAGGTTTTTTGGAGCATTTCGGCACGTTTCAAGCCGAGGGCTTTGTTCTTAGCAGGATCACCTTTGTTGTCAGTGTGACCGACGATAGTCACTTTTGCGCTGCTATTGTCCTTGAGGAATTGTGCCACTTTCTCAAAATATTCTTTGGTGCTGGTGGCTAATTGTGGGTTTGCGGAGCCTGTAGGGAAGGTGAGGACAGCAGGACTAATGTCACCATTTTGAGTGGTGCTAGTGGTTTCCATGGTAACTTTATCAGCGTCAGCTTTGTCCGTTTCGGCTTTGGCTTGTGCTTCAGCAGCGGCTTTATCCGCATCGGCTTTGGCTTGTGCTTCAGCAGCGGTTTTATCCGCATCGGCTTTGGCTTGTGCTTCAGCAGCGGCTTTATCCGCATCGGCTTTGGCTTGTGCTTCAGCAGCGGCTTTATCAGTGTCAACTTTATTCGCGTCAGTTTTGCCCGCATCGGCTGCTTGGATAACGTCACTGCCGTTAGCCGCAGGGTCAAGATAATCCGCCAGTTGGTTGTTGTTGGTGTCGGTTGCATCATCAACATTGCCGTCGCCGTTCGGATCGGCCTTTTCAGCCGCTGTCAACACGCCGTCACCGTCGTCGTCATCGTCTAGTGCGTCAATTTTGCCGTCGCCATCGGTGTCTTGTGGGTCGCGCGCTAACTCGATGAAGTCAGAAATGCCGTCACCGTCACTGTCTTCTTTGTTAGAATCCAATCCTAGGGTTTTTTCTTTTGCATCGGGAATACCGTCGCTATCGGTGTCGGTAGTGTCATCGTTTGGCAATGCCGCAACGCCGGTTGCTGCCGCACCTACGGCCACTTGCGCAGCGGTGGTTTCAGTGCCGCAGAAGCCTTTCACTTTGCAGGTGTACCACCACCAGCTACCTACTCCCCAGATACCGGCTAACAGTAGCACGATTAATGATTTCGTTTTCATGCAGGTGAAACTCCTTGTCTCGGAAAATGTTTGAATGACGTCACTAGACACACTTTTTATAGTATGCAATACCGTGGATTACAACCGCGTTATTCTTTGCATGAAAATAGCATGAACGGTAGAGATTTGCTGACTTTAGCACTGTTCCCACGGCAAGCCGTGAAAACGCCAGCCGCCCAATGTGCTCCGATGCTGCTGTTCATCCCGTTCACCTTCAAACCCTTCGTTGATGTGCATGACGTGTTGAAAACCCGCATCCAGCAAGGCATTAGCGGCTTCACGCGAGCGTTTACCGCTGCGGCAAATTAAAATGACCTGCGCTGTTTTGGGGGGTATTTCTTTAAAACGGCTTGCCAACAATTGCTCAATTTCGTTGGCAAAATGTGGATTAACTTCCCAGTCGGGTTCGTCAATCCACGCAATGTGTACTGACCCGACGGGATGACCGACAAACAAATATTCCATCGCAGAACGAATATCAACCAAAATGCTGTGCGGGCTGGTTTGCAATAAGGCGTGAGCAGCGGTAGGGGAAAGCTCGTGTAATTCCGTCATGGGTTATCCTCCGGCGTTGTTGTCATGGTGCTGGCGCACTTTTTCAATAATAGCGCACATGCCGGTATCGCGGGGCTGGCGATTACCAATTAGCCAATCGAGAATTTCTTGATCCTTCGATTTTAATAAACGCTCGAATGCAAATTGCTCACCCATGTCGAGCGTTTGAAAGCAATCCTGCAAGAAATTTCCCAACGGGCGATCCAATGCCTGCAACGTGCGCCGACATGCCCAGCGTAGCCGTACCAAGCGTTCAGCTTGTTGCTGTTCAGTCATTGACGACACGCAGTTTGGCAATCAGGTCGTTGTATTCGTTAGGAAAGGGAATCGTGTCTAGCAGCATGTCCCAGATGAGTGGGTCTTGCATTGCCAGCAATTCGTCCAAGCGTTGCTGCTCAATTGGGCTGGCAGTGGGGTAATGGCGTTCTAAATAGTGCTGGAAAATGACATCCAGTTCTTTCAAACCGCGCCGACAACGCATTTTCAAGCGGGAAAGTTCACTCATGGTGCCGTGTCCTGTTAGGGTGAGAATAGGGGCGAAAAATCTTTCGCCCCTACAACGGCTTAACGCCGTTCGATCATCTTTTTCTTGAGTTCTGCAATGGATTTCGCCGGGTTCAACCCCTTCGGACACGTATTCGTGCAGTTCATAATGGTGTGGCAACGGTAAAGTTTGAACGGGTCTTCCAAATTGTCCAGACGTTCGCCCGTGGCTTCATCACGGCTATCCACCACCCAACGATTGGCTTGCAGCAATACCGCAGGCCCCAAATAACGGTCACTGTTCCACCAGTAGCTGGGGCAAGACGTTGAACAGCACGCGCATAAAATGCACTCGTAGTGATTGTCCAGTTTCTTGCGGTCTTCCGGCGATTGCAGGCGTTCGCGATCCGGGGGCGCAGGCGTTTGGGTCTGCATCCACGGCTTGATCGAGGCATATTGCGCGTAGAAATGCGTCAAATCGGGGATCAAATCCTTCACCACTTCCATGTGTGGCAAAGGGCTGATTTGCACATCGCCCTCGCAAGCGTCAATCGCTTTGATACACGCCAGTGTGTTGGTGCCGTCGATATTCATCGAGCACGAACCGCAAATTCCTTCACGGCACGAGCGGCGGAAAGTCAAGGTCGGGTCAATCTCGTTCTTGATTTTCAGCAAGGCATCCAACACCATCGGCCCGCATTGGTCGAGGTCGATTTCGTAGGTATCCCAACGCGGATTTTCGCCGCTATCCGGGTCGTAACGGTAAACCCGGAAATTTTTCACGCGGGTCGCACCGGCAGGGGCAGCCCAGGTTTTGCCACTCTTGACGATTGAGTTAGCCGGTAAAGTAAATTCAGCCATGACAATGCTCCCTGTTAGTAAACCCGTTTCTTCGGCGCTATGTATTCAATGTCATCCGTCAACGTGTAGGTGTGGACGGGGCGGTAGTCGATGGATACTTTGCCGGTCTCATCGACCCATGCGATCGAGTGCTTCATCCACTCATCATCGTTACGCTCCGGGAAGTCTTCACGGGCATGAGCGCCCCGGCTTTCTTCACGGTTCATCGCGCATTGAATCGAGGTTTGAGCGCAATCCAGCATATTGGCCAATTCAAACGTTTCCATTAGATCCGAGTTCCAAATCAAACTGCGGTCTTTTAACCCAATGTCACTGAAGCTGGCATAAATGGCGTTCATTTTATCCATGCCTTCCTGCAAGGTTTCAGCGCTGCGGAAAACGGCTGCGTGCTTTTGCATGGTATGCTGCATCGCTTCCCGGATTTGTGCGGTGTTAGCGGTGCCATCGCCCTGATGAATGCGTTTGAAACGTGCCAGTGCTTTTTCCACGCCTGCTGCTGGTAGCTCAGGTTGAGTCGCGCCGGGGGTAACGGTTTCGCCACAACGGTTGGCAGCAGCACGCCCAAATACCACGATGTCGAGCAAGGAATTCGAGCCGAGGCGGTTCGCGCCATGCACCGAAACGCACGCACATTCGCCAATCGCCATCAAGCCTGGAACCACGCTGTCGGTTTCGCCATCTTTCAATGTGACCACTTCGCCGTGGTAATTGGTGGGAATGCCGCCCATGTTGTAATGCACAGTGGGCAGTACTGGAATCGGCTGTTTGGTCACATCCACACCCGCAAAAATACGCGCACTCTCGGCGATACCCGGTAGACGCTCATTGATAACTTCAGGGCCTAAGTGTTCCAGATGCAAATAAATATGGTCTTGTTTCGCCCCAACGCCGCGACCTTCATTGATTTCAATGGTCATGGAGCGGCTCACCACGTCACGCGAGGCCAAGTCTTTGGCATTTGGCGCGTAACGTTCCATGAAACGTTCACCGTTGGCATTGGTCAGGTAGCCACCTTCGCCGCGCACCCCTTCGGTAATTAAACAGCCTGCGCCGTAAATGCCGGTCGGGTGGAACTGGGTAAATTCCATGTCTTGCAATGGCAAACCTGCTCGCGTCACCATGCCGTTACCGTCGCCGGTACAGGTGTGCGCCGAGGTTGCCGAGAAATACGCCCGCCCGTAACCGCCGGTTGCCAACACGACTTTCTGCGCCCGGAAAATACGCAGAATGCCGCTGGCTAAATCCCACGCCAGCACCCCACGGCACACGCCCTCCTCGTCCATAATCAGGTCGGTCGCGAAATGCTCAACGAAAAATACCGCGTCGTGACGCAAGGATTGCTGATACAGCGTGTGCAGAATCGCATGACCCGTGCGGTCAGCCGCCGCACAAGTGCGATGCGCAATGCCTTTACCGAATTCGGTGGTCATCCCGCCGAACGGACGCTGATAAATGCGGCCTTCTTCCGTGCGCGAAAACGGCACACCTTGGTGTTCCAGCTCGATCACTGCCGGAATCGCTTCGCGGCACATGTATTCAATCGCGTCTTGGTCGCCCAGCCAGTCCGAGCCTTTTACGGTGTCGTACATATGCCATTGCCATTTATCCGGCCCCATATTGCCGAGCGCGGCGGACATCCCACCTTGCGCTGCCACCGTATGGCTACGGGTCGGGAATACTTTGGTAATACATGCCGTGGACAAGCCTTTTACCGCCATCCCGAAAGTAGCACGCAAACCCGCACCACCCGCGCCCACGACCACGACATCGTAGGTATGATGTTCAATTTTGTATTCAGTCATTGTGTAATCAACCTCTGTGTCATTAGCCCGCGAATGCGACCCGTAAAATACTCAAAATGCTGCTGGTTCCCAGCAACACCAGCACCAGTTTCATGCCAATTAATGCGGCAAGCTTGATGCCTTCGTGATGCACATAATCTTCAATCACCACGGTCAAGCCCAGACTGGCATGGAAGAACGCCGTGAACACAAACAAGGTCAGCATGGTAGTGGTGAACGGTTCTGCAAACCACGCGGCAACGCTGGCATAATCATTACCCGTGTGGGCAGCCACCGAAAATACCATCCATAAAACCAATGGAATCAAGGCAATAGCAGTGACGCGCTGTGTCCACCAATGGCTAACCCCGCTGGTGGTTCCCAGACCGCTGGCACGTTTGAAAGGTGTCAATAAACTCATGTGTAGCAATTCCTCAACAGGGTTCAAGCAACAAGCCAAAGCAGGACAGTCAGCGCGAACGACGCGCCCACCACAATTTTACCGCCCAAGTAAACGCTAGGCAGATCCAAACCATGCCCGCTGTCCCACACCAAATGGCGGATACCGTTAGACAGGTGATAAAATAATGCCCAAGACCAACCAAACAACACCAGTTTGCCGAACCATGAGCCAAGAATTGCATTCGCATTCGCAAAAGATTCCGCACCCCCGGCAATGGCAGCCAGCCAATACGTCACCAGCAGTGTACCGATAGCCAACACCACCCCCGTGCCTCGGTGCAGGATCGACAGCACCGACGTGAGTTGCGGCTTGTACACCTGCAAGTGGGGTGAAAGCGGTCGTTTGTTCGCGGTCTTCATAGAGTATCCCCGTTAATAAAAAGCTAGAAAGCGTGTACGCGGTTAGGTGTCTGAGATCGGCATCTGTTCCAATAACTTGCAAGCATAATCCCGCGAAGCCCGGATATGATGGCGCATCAGCGTTTCCGCCATTTCCCCATCGCGCCGCTCAATCGCTGACACGATCAGGTTGTGTTCCTGAAAAGCTTGTTCGCTGCGACTAAACCCGGACTTGAGGCGGAAACGGTAGAACCGTACCAAGTCATACAAGTCCTGACATAACATGCGAATCAGGCGTTTATTCTTGCTGCCTTGAATAATCGAAAAGTGAAAATCCAAGTCAACGTCGTGTTGTGAATAGCTTTGGTGCTGCGCAATTTCGGCTTGGTGGCGTTCCAGAATCTTGCGCAAATGTACCAATTCCTCTGCTGTCATGTGTTCGGCGGCGAGTCGTGCCGCCATACCTTCGGTGGCTTCGCGTATTTGGTAAATTTCCAACAGTTGCTCTGTGGAAAATCCGATGATGCGTGCACCAATATTGGGCTTGCGCGTCACCAAATTGCAGTTTTCCAGTTTGCCGATCGCTTCACGCAACGAACCTCTGCTCACGCCATAAGCTGCTGCCAGCTCTGGCTCACTAATTTTTTTCCCAGCGGGGATTTCACCCACCAAAATGGCACGGCGCAAATCAAGAAATAACTTGTCTGCAATCGTTACCGGATCCTGCAATTTGCAGGCAGTCAGAAAGGCCATGGTGCTACCTCGTTTTGTCGACATCTTGTCTGTTGTGTTGACAATAATACCGCGAAACAGCGTTTTTTCAAGAAAAACATCCTGACATTGTTGACACTTTGAAGCTATAATGTCGACACTATAACCAAGAAATGACAGTGTTTACCCCGAATACGTGGGTAGCAACGCACCTTAAGACACCAAGATGTCGACAATGCACTACTTTGTTGCACTGCGTCAAGTCAGAAATGTTTGCTATTTACCATCAATGCAGGTTGGAGATATGAAAAGCGATACGCTATACCTAGAGGAAATGTACGGGCAATACTTGCGTGAGCCTGCGCTTGTGCCGACAAGCTTACAAACCTACTTTGCTTCCCTGCCTCCAGCAGGTATTCCCTTGGCACAAAGCACCGATATGGAGCATGAGCGCAAGCAGGTTAAAGTCTTGCAGCTTATCAATGCTTACCGCTTCCTTGGTCATTTCCACGCCAAAACCAATCCGCTGGATGAAAATACCCCGGCGTTTGTGAAGGAATTAACGCTGGCCTATCACTCGTTGAGTGAGGCGGATCTGAATACCACCTTTAATACCGGCTCCTTGGTTGCCGCCGATCAACTGACTTTGCGTGAAATCATTGCGCAATTAGAAGCCACGTATTGCGGCTCAATTGGGGTGCAATACATGCACACCACTAGCACCGAGCAAAAGCGCTGGGTGCAACAACGTTTAGAAAGTGTGCGTTCTACCCCCACGTTTAGCCCGGCTGAGAAGCTGGAGATCCTCGACCGTCTTACCGCCGCAGAAGGTTTGGAGCGTTACCTGCACACCAACTACGTCGGGCAAAAGCGCTTCTCATTGGAAGGCGGCGAAAGCTTGATTCCGATGCTCAATACCCTGATCCAGCACGGCGGCAGCTTGGGTGCGCAGGAAATGGTCATCGGCATGGCGCACCGGGGGCGTCTCAATGTGCTGGTCAATGTATTGGGTAAAGCGCCCGCATTGTTGTTCGGTGAATTTGAAGGCAAATACGCGAATAACGGCGACCGTACCGGCGATGTGAAATACCACATGGGTTTTGCTTCCGACATGATGACCCCCGGCGGGCCGTTGCACGTCGCGATGGCGTTCAACCCTTCGCATTTGGAAATCGTTGGCCCGGTGGTGCAAGGGGCGGTACGCGCTCGTCAAGACCGTTGGGATGATGCCGGTGGCGACAAGATTATTCCGGTGGTATTGCACGGGGATGCGGCATTCGCGGGGCAGGGCGTGAACATGGAAATGCTGCAAATGGCGGATACCCGTGGCTACCGCACTTACGGCACGATTCATATTGTGATTAACAATCAGGTAGGCTTTACCACCAGTACTGCCGCTGATGCGCGTTCTACCTATTACTGCACCGACGTTGCCAAGATGGTTGATTCGCCGGTATTCCACGTCAACGGCGATGACCCGGAAGCGGTGGTGCTGATAACACAAATCGCCTTCGATTTCCGCGCGAAATTCGACAAAGATGTGGTGATTGACTTGGTGTGCTACCGCCGCCACGGTCACAACGAAGCCGACGAGCCATCCGCCACCCAACCCGTGATGTACCGCAAAATCCGCGCATTGCCGACTACTCGCGAACTGTATGCACGGCGTTTGACAGGTGAGGGTGTGATTACGGCAGAAGACGCGCAGGAACGGGTGCAACGTTGCCGCCAGCAATTGACCAACGGTGCGCCGACCGTGCCGCATTTGCTGGAAAAGGGTGAAGTGCAGAATCCACACCCGGTTAAATGGGGACGTTTTGCCGCTGGTGCATGGGATATGCCGGTGGATACCACCATCAGTGCGGATGCCGTCAAAAACCTCGGTGCCAAGCTCACCGTGTACCCGGAAGATTTCAAGCTCAATTCCCGCGTTGCCCGCATCGTGGCTGACCGCAAGAAGATGGCGGCGGGCGAACAGCTGATGGACTGGGGTTTCTGTGAAAACTTGGCTTACGCCTCGCTGATTGACGAAGGCTATCCGATTCGTTTGTCGGGTGAAGACTGCGGGCGTGGTACGTTTTTCCATCGCCATGCGGTATTCCACGAACAGGAAAGCGGCGCAACCTTCGTGCCCTTGCAACACCTTTCCGAAGCGCAAATGCCGTTTGTGGTCATCGACTCCTTGCTCTCGGAAGAAGCAGTGCTGGCATTTGAATACGGTTATGCCACTACCGAAGCCAATACGCTCGTCATCTGGGAGGCGCAATTCGGCGACTTCGCTAACTGTGCGCAAGTGGTCATTGACCAGTTTATCAGCTCCGGTGAACAGAAATGGGGGCGTTTATGCGGGCTGGTGATGTTATTGCCACACGGCTTTGAAGGGCAGGGGCCGGAACACTCGTCAGCGCGGTTGGAACGATACTTGCAGTTGTGCGCCCAAAACAATATGCAGGTGTGCGTACCGAGTACGCCTGCGCAAGCGTTCCACATGTTGCGCCGCCAGATGGTGCGTGATTACCGCGCCCCGCTGATTGTGATGACCCCGAAAAGCTTGTTGCGCCACCCCTTGGCGGTGAACAGCATGGAAGACCTTACCGAGCGTGGCTTCCAGAATGTCATCGACGAAATCGACGCGCTGGACCCGCTGAAGGTAACGCGCTTGGTCATGTGCAGCGGCAAGGTGTATTACGACCTGCTGGAACAGCGCCGTAAAGTCGGGCTGGATGACGTGGCCTTGGTGCGTATTGAACAGATCTACCCGTTCCCGGAAGCGGATATGAATGTGATATTGGATCGTTACCCGAATATCGCCGTGAATGTGTGGTGTCAGGAAGAGCCGTTGAATCAGGGCGCATGGTTAAGCATTCAGCCCGCGTTGCGTCTCGTATTGGGTGGCATGGCGCGTTTGGATGTGGTAAGCCGCCCCGCTTCAGCGTCGCCGGCGGTGGGTAGTGCCAAAGTTCATGCTGCACAGCAGCA
Organism: Candidatus Thiothrix sulfatifontis; assembly: GCA_022828425.1. Classification (NCBI taxonomy): domain Bacteria; kingdom Pseudomonadati; phylum Pseudomonadota; class Gammaproteobacteria; order Thiotrichales; family Thiotrichaceae; genus Thiothrix; species Candidatus Thiothrix sulfatifontis. Next base: position 2,659,694 of record CP094685.1, on the reverse strand, counting down.
AGAATTGGTGAATAATGCCTTAGGAATCAGGGTTGAGTCATGAAAGAAGGAAACGTTATGCCGCTATTGAAGCATTACCACGACGCCATCAAGGAGGGCGCGATCCAACACGATCCCGCCCAACTCGAAGGTATCAAGGTCTTGCAAGAGGTTTGGAATGGCTTGCTCAAACCGCGTGAAACGGCGCGTGTGGCACGTTCGCGGGGTTTGTTGGCGGTGTTTTCCAAGCGGCATGACGTAGTGATTGAGCCAGTGCGCGGCGCTTACCTGTGGGGGGGCGTCGGGCGCGGCAAAACTTGGTTGATGGATATGTTCTATTCGCGTCTGCCGCTGACCGAAAAGCGGCGGATGCATTACCACCATTTCATGTTCTTCATTCATGAGGAACTGAAACGGCTGGCGCACCATCGTAGCCCATTGGAGGCATTGGCGGCGCAATTGGCACAAGAAGTGCGCCTGTTGTGCATCGACGAATTCCACGTCATGGACATTGTGGACGCGATGTTGTTGCACGGTTTGCTGGATGCGATGTGCAAACACGGCATTACTTTGGTAACGACGTCTAACCGTCCGCCGGATGATTTGTATTTGAACGGTTTGCAGCGCGAACGTTTTTTACCTGCGATTGCGTTACTGAAAAAGCATACGCATGTGGTCGAGTTGGATAACCAGATTGACTACCGCATGTTGAAGCGTGTCAGCCAAGACAGCTTTTTGGAAGACGACGATGCGGTGTTGGTGGAACACGAGCTGGAAAAATGTTTCGCGGAACTCGCCAGCGGTGCGATTGAAGTGGGGCAGGACATTGACGTGCAAGGGCGTTGCTTGCCGACGCATCGTTTGTCTGAAAACATTGTGTGGTTTGATTTCAAGACTTTGTGTGAAACGGCGCGTTCTACCCGCGATTACATCGAGTTGGCAGAACGTTTTGATTACATTGTGTTATCGGGTCTGCATGTGTTGACCGAGGAACACGAGTCGGCAGCACGGCGTTTCCTGAATCTGATTGATGAATTGTATGACCGGCAGGTGCAGTTTATTTTTTCCACGACGATTGCGCTGGATAATTTGTATCAGGGTGAGAAATTGCGCTTTGAATTTCAGCGGGCGTTGAGTCGCTTGAATGAGATGCAAGGTGACGATTATCAGTCGGTGCGTTTTGCTGAATAAAAAATAGCCATTTTGGTTGGTCACGGGTAAAATACCTCAAAACGCGAGGTGTTTATTAATGAAGACTACGACGAAAACGGCATCAGTAAAGGGCTTGCTGATGTTGGGGATGCTGTTGAACGTAACAGCTTGTGGCACGGTATCTACGCCGCTGTCTTATCATTCTATCCATTCGATTACCAAACCGTTTGCGTTGCGCACCAACGATATGCAGTTGCAGCAACGCCAGTGCACGAATAGCTATTTGTTGATGCAGGATTGTGATGCGGTGGTGCGGCGTGATTTCCGTCTCAGGGATAACGTGCGCGAGAATGTGTTCGATAACTTGTCTGATCGCTTGTTTGCGAATGGTCGTTCCAACGGTAAAGCACGCTGGCGGCTGAAGCGCGATCGGGTGGAATGGCAATACCGTTTTTAAGCGCGTTGGGTGGGCGGGATCAGTATTGCATTAACCCCGCCAGCGTGACGGAATCAGCACTTCATGGTTTTGTTCGGGTAGAATCGGAACACCGTCGGAAGCGACCCGGCTTTGTTGCAATGGTGCTGAATGGATGTTTCAACGATTAATCTGCCATTAGCGGTGTTGTTGCCCTTTGTGGGGGCGGCAGCGGTGGCGTGGGCTGCGCATTTTCATCGGGTGGCAGCGGCATGGCTGGCGGGAGTCACGACCTTGTTGGCGTTGGGGTTGCTGTACCCTGCATTGAGCGAAGTGTTTGCGGGCGAGACGGTGATTCAATCTTGGGCGTGGATGCCCGCTATCGGGCTGGATTTCGCCTTCCGTTTGGATGGTCTGGGGGCGTTGTTTGCCCTGATGATCCTTGTCATTGGCCTGTTGGTCATTCTCTATGCACGTTATTATTTGTCTGCTAAAGATTCAATGGGGCGGTTTTTCGCCTACATGTTGATCTTTATGGGATCGATGCTGGGCGTGGTGCTGTCGGAAAACCTGTTGCAATTGATGGTGTTCTGGGAAATGACTTCGCTGAGTTCGTTCCTGCTGATCAGTTATTGGCAACATCGCAAAGAGGCTCCGCAAGGAGCGCGAATGGCGTTGGCCATCACCGGCGGCGGCGGATTGGCTTTGCTGGCGGGGATTTTGCTGTTGGGGCAGATGGCAGGCAGTTATAACTTGTCGGATGTGTTGCTGGCGGGCGAACAAATTCGTGCTCATGCCTTGTATTTGCCGACCTTGGTGTTGATTGCGATTGGTGTATTTACCAAATCGGCGCAATTTCCGTTTCATTTCTGGTTGCCGAATGCAATGGCAGCACCGACTCCCGTTTCCGCGTATTTGCACTCCGCTACGATGGTGAAAGCGGGGATTTTCCTATTGGCGCGGTTTTTTCCGGTGTTGTCGGGTACGCCGGAATGGTCGTGGCTGATCGGCACGGTGGGGATGATTACCTTACTGCTGGGTGCGTTTGTGGCATTGTTTCAGCACGATCTGAAAGGCTTGCTGGCGTATTCGACCATTAGCCATTTGGGGCTGATCACGCTGTTGTTTGGGCTGGGAACGGAACTGGCAGCGGTGGCGGCACTGTTCCACATTATCAATCACGCTACGTTTAAGGCGTCGCTGTTTATGGTGGCGGGGATTATTGACCATGAAACCGGCACGCGGGATATGCGTCGCATTAATGGTTTGCTGAAATACATGCCGCATACGGCGGTGTTGGCGATGATTGCGGCGGCGGCGATGGCGGGTGTGCCGTTGCTGAACGGTTTTTTGAGCAAGGAAATGTTCTTTGATCAGGCGGTGGTGGCTTCCAGTACGTCGGTTTGGGCATTGACTATTCCGGTGTTGGCAACGTTGGCTGGGGTGTTTTCGGTGGCGTATTCGCTGCGCTTTATCCATGACGTGTTTTTCAACGGTGAGCCGGTGAATTTGCCGAAAACGCTGCATGAGCCGCCGCCGTTTATGCGGATTCCGGTGGATGTGCTGGTGGTGTTGTGCATTGCGGTGGGGATGTTGCCGATGTTTACGGTCGCGCCGTTGCTGGCAGTGGCGGTGCAGGGGACATTGCAGGGCGTTCCGCCCGAATACAGTCTGGCGATTTGGCACGGGCTGAATGAGCCGTTGCTGATGAGTTTTATCGCGCTGGTGGGCGGGATTGCGGTGTATGCGGTGCGTAAGCCTTTGTTTGCGTGGTATGAATCGCGGGTGCGTGGTCAGCAATTGCGGCATTTGTATGACTGGAAAATCGACAAACTGTTGCAGGTGGCGCGTACTGTGACCCGTGGGTTTGACCGGGGTTCGTTGCAGGATATGTTGTTCTGGGTGCTGGGTTTTACCTTGCTGATGGGAACTGCGGGTTTCTTGTCGAGTGCTGCGCCCTTGTTAGGCGAACGGGCATTGTTGCCGCTGGATGCGGTGAGTTTGGCTGTGGGGGCAACCTTGATTCTTGCCAGTTTGTTGAGCGTGGTATTGCATCGGGAACGTTTGATTGCGCTGGTGGTATTGGGTGCAGTAGGGCTGGTGGTGTCACTGGCATTTGTGAAATTTTCCGCACCGGATTTGGCGTTGACGCAATTGTCGGTGGAAATCGTCACGATTGTATTGCTGATGCTGGCCTTGTATTTCCTGCCGCAATACACCCCGCGCACCAGTGCGATGTGGCGCAAATGGCGTGACGGTATTTTGGCAGGCTTGTTGGGTTTGGGGGCGGCGGTATTGGCGTTGGCGGTGATGACCCGTGAGACAGCGACACTGGCGGATTATTTCGTGACGCAAAGTGTGCCGGGCGGTGGTGGCACGAATGTGGTGAATGTGATTCTGGTGGACTTCAGGGGTTTTGATACCTTGGGGGAAATTGCGGTGCTGGCGTTGGCAGGCTTGGGGATTTTTTCCTTGTTGCAACAGATTAAGTTGTATGCGCCTGCGGAAGATAGCAGCGGGCGGGCTTGGGCGTTGGAAGCGCATCCGCTTATTTTGCAAACCTTTAGCCGGGTGTTGTTCCCGCTGATGTTGATGGTGGCGGTGTTTGTGTTCCTGCGCGGGCATAACTTGCCGGGTGGCGGTTTTATTGCGGGGTTGATTGCGGCGTTGGCGATTGTGTTGCAGAACTTGGCGAATGGGATTGGCTGGACGGCGCAACGGATTCGTACTGACATGCATTCGTGGCTGGCGGCGGGTTTGCTGGTGGCGGCGGGTACGGGGATGGTGGCGATGGCATTAGGGTATCCGTTCCTCACGTCGGCTTATACCCATGTGCATTGGCCTATCGTGGGTGATTTTGAGCTGGCGAGTGCGATGTTCTTTGATACCGGGGTGTTTCTGGTGGTGGTTGGCGCAACGGTGATGATATTGGTGGAGCTGGGCAAGCTGAACCGGGCGGATGCGCCCGCACCTGTGCTGCAAGGAGACGTGTAATGGAATTGCTGATTGCCTTGAGTATTGGGGTGCTGGTGGCTTGCGGGGTGTATCTGGTGTTGCGTGCCAGTACCTTTCCGGTGGTGATGGGGCTGACCTTGTTGTCGTATGCCACCAATTTGTTCTTGTTTGCGATGGGGCGGCTGGCAATTGGTGTGCCTGCGATTGTGCGCCCGGATGCAGCGGGATATGCCGACCCGTTGCCGCAAGCACTGGTGTTGACGGCGATTGTGATTGCTTTCGGGATGACGGCGTTTGCCATCGTACTGGCGTTGAAAGCGCGGGGCGAAACGGGCAGTGATCATGTGGATGGGAAAGAGGGGGAATCGTCATGATGCACTTGCCGATTCTTCCGATTCTGTTGCCTTTGTTGGCGGGAATCCTCTTGCTGTTACTGCGTCCGCTGGGTTTGCAGGTGCAGCGCATGGTGGGTTTTGCCGCCACGTTTGCTTTGCTGATGCTGGCGGTGTGGTTGTTTGATGACGCGCTGGCGGGGCAGCGGCAGGTGTATGCACTGGGTAATTGGCCTGCGCCATTTGGCATTACCCTAGTGTTTGATCAGCTTGCGGCGTTGATGCTGTTGGTGACAGCAATACTGGCAGTTGGGGCGTTGTGGTATGCGATTGTCACCGAGATTGACGCACAAGGTAGCCATTTCCATGTGCTGTTCCAGATGCAATTGTTTGGCTTGAACGGGGCGTTCCTGACTGGGGATGCGTTTAACCTGTTCGTGTTCTTTGAGGTGTTGTTGCTGGCTTCTTACAGCTTGTTGCTGCATGGCGGTGGCAAGGAACGCACCGTGGCGGGTCTGCATTATGTGGTGGTGAATCTGATCGGTTCGACGGTGTTTCTGTTTGCGTTGGGGGCGTTGTACGGCGCGTTGGGGACGTTGAATATCGCGGATATGGCGGCGAAAGTGGCGGCATTACCGGCGGAGCGTGAAGGGCTGGTGATGGCGGCGGGTTTGTTGCTGTTGCTGGTGTTCGGGCTGAAGGCGGCGATGTTTCCGCTGTATTTGTGGTTGCCTGCGGCGTATGCGCGGACTTCTGCGCCGGTGGCGGCGTTGTTTGCGATTATGACCAAGGTGGGGGTGTACGCAATTATTCGGGTGCATGGCACGGTGTTTGGCGCGGATGCGGGCAGTTTGGCGTATTTCTATGCGCCGTGGTTGCTGGGCTTGGGGCTGATTACCTTGGTGCTGGCGGCGTTGGGTGTGTTGGCAGCGTTTCGCTTGCGCTTTCAGGTGGCGTATCTGGTGTTGGCTTCGGTGGCGATGTTGCTGATTGCGGTGGGGCTGCATTCTGAAACGGGGCTGGCGGCGGCTTTGTATTATCTGGTGCATTCCACCTTGCTGGCGGGTGGCTTGTTTTTGCTGGCGGATGTGATTGTGCGCGGGCGTGGGGCGTATGTTGATCGTTTTGACCCCGGACTGCGCTTGCCACACCATGCTTTGCTGGGTGGTTTGTTTATGTTTGCGGCGGTGGCGGCTTTGGGTTTGCCGCCGTTGTCGGGGTTTTTTGGCAAGCTGTGGATTTTGCAGGCGGCATTGGAACATCCGTGGCGTTGGGCGGTGTTGGCAATAGTTTTGCTAAGCAGTGCCTTGTTGTTGATTGCCTTGGCGCGTAGCGGTTCGGTGCTGTTTTACAAGGTGAAAGATCATCCTGATGCGGCTGACCCGGTATTGCCGACGCAGATTCCGGCGTTTGGGCTGAGTCTGGTGGCGGTGTTGTGGTTGTTGGCTGCTGTGCCGTTGCTGGTGGTGTTGGCGCATCCGGTTGCGGAAATCATGCAGCAAATCGCGGCGCAAACCTTGGATACGGCGGGGTATCGAGCGGCAGTGTTTGACCCTGCGGTGGGAGGTAAATAAGCATGTTGAAACGATTGTTGCCGCATCCGCTATTGAGCGTGTTTTTGTTGCTGATCTGGTTATTGTTGAACAATACCCTGGCAATGGGGCATGTGGTGCTGGGGGCGGGTTTGGCGTTGCTGATTCCGTTTTTGACCGTGGGATTTTGGCCGGAACGGGTGTGTGTGCAGCGTCCGTGGGTGTTGTTGAAGTTTGTGGCGGTGGTGTTGTGGGATATTGTGGTGGCGAATCTGCATGTGGCGGCGTTGATTTTGGGTTCGACGCGCAAGCTCCAGCCTGCGTTTATGCTGTTGGAACTGGACATCCGTTCGCCGTTGGGGGTGAGTTTGCTGGCGAATACGATTTCGCTGACACCGGGGACGGTTTCGTGTGAAGTGTCGGCTGACCGGCGGCAATTGCTGATTCACGCGCTGCATGTGACGGATGTGGAGGCGAGCATTCGGGAAATGAAGCAGCGTTACGAACAACCGTTGATGGAGGTGTTACGCGAATGTTGAGCATGGTGTTACCGTGGGCTTTCGGGATGGTGTCGTTGGCCTTGTTGTTGAGCCTGTACCGCTTGCTGGTGGGGCCGGATGTGCCTGACCGGATTCTGGCGTTGGATACCTTGTACCTGAATACGATTGCCTTGCTGGTGTTGTTTGGGTTGTTGCAAGGCAGTGCGTTGTATTTTGAGGCGGCGTTGCTGATTGCGGTGATGGGTTTTGTGGGCACGATTGCGTTGAGCAAGTATTTGCTGCGCGGCGATATTATGGAGTAGGGCGATGTTGGATGTAATCTTGGCAGTATTGGTGTTGGTGGGGGCGTTTTTTACGCTGGTGGGGTCGTGGGGTTTGGCGAAAATGCCGGACTTTTTTATGCGCCTGCACGGGCCGACCAAGGCGACGACCATTGGGGTGGGGGCGGTGTTGCTGGCTTCGGCCTTGTATTTTTCGTTCAATACCGATGGGGTGAGCTTGCATGAAGTGCTGGTGACGCTGTTTTTGTTCATGACCGCGCCGGTGAGTGCGCACATGATGGCGAAAGCGGCGTTGCATTTGCGGGTGAAGCAGGTGGAGCGTACACGCCAACCGTAGTTGAATCAGGGATGACAGACTCGTATGATGAAAATCCATTAAGGAGGAAATGATAATGATAGAGCCAATCAGCGTCGAACAGCCGTTCACTGAATACCCCGTGCGTCAGGTCGAATTTTCCAATATTCCTAAGTGGTTAAGCCAAGGATGGGATGATTTTAAAGCGAACCCGTTGTCCAGCCTTTTGTATGGCGCCATTTTTGGGGTGGTCGGACTTTTAATGGGCATTCTGTCTGTGGGCAACCCTGGTTTCTATGTGGCGGAGGCGGCAGGCTTTATGCTATTGGGACCGTTTTTAGCATTGGGTTTGTACGATTTGAGTTATCGCCGGGCGCAAGGTGAACCGACCCGATTTTTGCAGTCGGCGGTGGCGTTGCAACGTAATCCGCTTAATTTGACCTTGTATGCAGTGTTTTTGGGAGCGTTGATGTTGCTCTGGTTAGGAATGTCGGCGGTGGTGATGCGCTTGTTTTTTGGTGATTTGCCTGCGGCGGAGCAAACGTACCTGGGGTTTGTGAATTTGTTATTGGCAACCAAGATTGGTTGGTTATTTACGCTGGCGTTTTTGTCGGTGGGGTTGATGTTTGCGCTGGTGTCATTCGTGACCGGCGTGGCGACCGTGCCGATGTTGCTGGAGCGCAAGGTGAGTTTGGTCACGGCGTTAAATGCCAGTATTCGCGCTATTTTAGCCAATTGGCAGGTGATGATCGGGTGGGCAGCGACGATTGCGGTGATTATTGGGCTGGGTATTGTGACGTTTGATGTTGGGTTGGTGATTGCGATGCCGCTGATTTCGTATGCCAGTTGGCACGCTTACCGCGATATGGTTGATGCGGTATGACGCTTGAGGAACTCAACAATGAAGTTCTAGGGTGTGTCAATACTGGAGAACTAAGCTATGATACAAGCATTGATGAAATCGACCGTCGTACTTTGTTTGAGTTTTTACAAATAGCTGATCTTTTGGATGCTCCTGAGCAGAACATTGATTTGCTGTGTTTGTTACAAGACCTGAACCTTGCAACAGAGCAGGGTAATATAAACCTTGCTGCTGTTTTGTTTTTTGCTAAACGACTTCATCATATTAACCCAGACTTCATCGTCAAAGCGGTGACATTTCCCGGCAATGTGATTGAATCCAGCAGCTATGTGGATAGCGAAGATATTGGCGGCAGGCTACGCGACGTGTTTGATGATACCTTGCGTTTTATTATGCGTAACTTGCACAAGCGGCAGGGTCAGCAAAGTTTTAATTCGGTGGGTGAGCCTGAAGTACCGCGTTTGGTATTTGAAGAGTTGCTGGTTAATGCACTGATTCATCGCGATTATTTTATCAGTGCGCCGATTCGGGTGTTGGTTTACGCCAACCGTATTGAGATTGTTAGCCCCGGTCACTTGCCAAATAATCTTACGGTTGAAAAAGTGAAAGCGGGTAACTCGAATTTGCGCAATCCTATCTTGGCCTCGTTCATTGCCAAGAAACTATTGCCCTACCGTGGCTTAGGTTCAGGGATTCTACGTGCGTTGGAAGCGTGGTCGCAGATTGATTTCAAGGATGATCGTGAGGGGTGTTTGTTTACCGTTACGGTGTGGCGGCCTGCGGATTAAAGCTTGTCACTTCTATAGATTCATTTTGCTTATTGATTGATAATAATTCATCACTCGATAAGGGCTTATAGCTGATGGCATTCAACGAAGACACGCGGGTAAAAATCCCCACACTCCTGCACTTGACTCGGCTAGGTTACACGTATCTGTCTTTGAAAACGGCGCAATGGGATGAGGAAACCAATATTTTCCCGCGCTTGTTTCGTGAAGCCATCAGCCGTATTAACCCGGAACTGGAGTCGGCGGACGTTGAGCGGCTGCGCGAAGATACCAGCCTGCTACTGAACAATGAGGATTTGGGCAAAGCGTTTTATGAGCAACTAACGCAGCGTTCCGGCACGCGCTTGCTTGACTTCGATAATTTCAACAATAACAGCTTTCACGTCGTCACTGAGTTGACTTGTAGAAATGGCGATGATGAATTTCGCCCCGACATTACCCTGTTGATTAATGGGATGCCGCTGGTGTTCATTGAGGTCAAAAAACCGCATAACCGCGATGGAGTGCTGGCGGAACGTAGCCGTATCAATGCGCGTTTTCAGAACAAGAAATTCCGACGCTTTATCAATATCACCCAGTTGATGCTGTTTTCCAATAATATGGAATACGACAATGATTCGCCTGAGCCGCTGGAGGGTGCGTTTTACGCTTCAACGTCTTATCAGCAGGCAATGTTTAACTATTTCCGTGAAGAAGAACCGCTGAACATTGCCGCTTTGCTACGCCCCGAAAATGGCGATGTGGAAACAGCGGTACTCAGGGATAATAACTGCCTGATCATCAAAAACAGCCCGGAATTCATTACCAATAAAGATGCGGATACGCCAACCAACCGTTTGTGCACGTCGCTTTTGAGCCGTGAACGCCTACGCTTCATCCTGCGTTATGCCATTGCCTATGTGAAAGAGAAAAACGGCTGGGAACAGCAGGTGATGCGCTACCCGCAACTGTTCGCCACCAAAGCGATTGAGCAAAAGCTTAACGCAGGCAAGCGCAAGGGCATTATCTGGCACACCCAAGGCAGCGGAAAAACCGCGTTGGCGTATTACAGCACCCGCTATCTGGTGGACTATTTCCAGCAGCAAAAAGTCATTCCGAAGTTTTATTTCATCGTGGATCGGCTGGATTTGCTCAAGCAGGCTTCCCGCGAATTTGTCAGCCGGGGTTTAACGGTTCATGCGATCAATTCCCGCGAAGCCTTCGCGCAGGACATCAAGCAAACCACCGCGATTCACAATGACACCGGCAAGCTCGAAATTACCGTGGTCAATATCCAGAAATTCAAAGATGACCCTGAAGTGATGCGCGTGAAAGATTACGCGGTCAGTATCCAGCGCATTTACTTTCTGGATGAGGTTCACCGCAGCTACAATCCTGAGGGTAGCTTTCTGGCCAATCTTGAGCAATCGGACAAAAACGCCATCAAGATTGGGTTGACGGGTACGCCGTTATTGGGCAAGGATTCCAATTCCAAAGCCCTGTTTGGCGATTACATCCACAAGTATTACTACAACAAGTCCATTGCCGATGGTTACACCTTGCGCCTGATCCGTGAGGCGATTGAAACCAATTACCAGCTTGCTTTGCAGGAGGCACTGGCAAAAATCGAGGTACAAAAGGGCAAGGTTTCCACCAAGGAAATCTACGCGCATCACGCCTTTGTGAAACCCATGCTCGCTTACATCGTGCGTGATTTTGAAAAAAGCCGCACCACGCTGAATGACAATACCATTGGCGGCATGGTGATTTGCGATAGCTCTGAACAGGCAAAAGAAATGTTTGCGCAGTTTCAGGCGGATTATGCGTTCAAATCGGCAGCAGAAATGCCGGGTGGTTATGACGCAGGCGTATTGCTGGCAAACAAAGTAAAGACCGCCGCGCTGATTCTGCATGATATTGGCTCGAAGGAAGAGCGTGATACGTGGGTGGAAGATTTCAAGGCGGGCAATATCGACCTGCTGTTTGTGTACAACATGCTGCTGACCGGCTTTGATGCCAAACGCTTGAAAAAACTCTATCTGGGGCGGGTGATCCGCGACCATAACCTGTTGCAAGCCTTGACCCGCGTAAACCGCACTTACAAACAGCACCGTTATGGCTATGTGGTGGATTTTGCGGATATTCGCAGCGAATTCGACAAGACCAATAAAGCCTATTTCGATGAGCTACAAAGCGAATTGGGCGATGAAATGGAGCACTACTCCAAGCTGTTCAAATCCGCCGAGGAAATTGCAGCAGAGTTGGAAGCGGTCAAGGATGTGTTGTTTCAATACGATACCCTGAACAAAGAACTGTTCTCGCGTCAAATCGCCGAAATTCAAGATCGGGCACAAGTGTTGGCACTCAAAAAAGCCTTGGCGGATGCCCGCAGCCTGTACAACTTGTGCCGTCTGTTTGGCTTCGATGCGTTGTTGCAATGCCTGCCGTTCGCGCAAATCAACGCGCTGTACAACGAAGTTGATAACCATCTGGCGATGCTCAACCTCAAAGACCGCCTTGAAAACCAGTCCGATACCAGCGGCTTGCTGAACATGGCACTGGAAGAGGTGCTGTTCAAATTCGTCAAAATCGGTGAGGAAGAACTCAAGCTGGCGGATGAGTTGAAAGATGCGCTGCGCCGCGCCCGCGAAACCATGACCAGCAATTTCGACCCCAAAGACCCCGCCTTCGTGCAACTCAAAGAGGAACTGGAACGCCTGTTCAAAAACCGCAACCTCAAGGAAGTCAGTCAGGAAGAGATGAAGCACAATATGCTCACCCTCAACAAAATTCAGGACAAGGTGCGGAAAATCAACCGCAAAAACCGTTTGCTGCAAACCAAGTACGAGGGTGACATCAAATTTGTGCGCGTCCACAAACGGCTGGTAGAGAACGGCGCAATCTCTGATAATGAGCGGCGCATTTTCGAGGCGCTGCGGCTGGTGAAACAACAAGCCGATGACAGCGTGATGCAAAACAGGAACATCCTCGACAACGACAGCTATTTTGAGCGCATGATGCAGCGGAATGTGGTGGAACAGTTCCATCTGGCGCAAAACATCAAGCTAACCCCCGATAGCACGCGCTATATCAATCAGCTTGTCGTGAAAGAGTATCTGGATGAATTTAACGGAGTAACCCCTTGGTAGGCTTATGATGGAGCAATCAGCACTGATGACCTTACTGGATGAATTGATCCAGTCATGGGAAAACGAAGTCATCGAATTCAAACAAGCCGAAAATGACTACAAGACCGACCGCATCGGTGAATACTTTTCAGCATTGGCGAACGAAGCCAACTTGCGCGATGTTGGCAGCGCGTGGCTGATATTCGGCGTGGACAACAAAAGCCGCGCAGTCGTCGGTACTCACTACCGCCCTAATCCAGAGCAACTGCAAAGCACCAAAATGCAGATTGCGCAAAATACCGAACCCAGCATTACGTTTCGCCACATCCATGAGTTGCAACATCCGCAAGGTCGAGTGGTGCTATTTGAAGTTCCCGCTGCCCCTAAGGGTTTGCCTATTGCGTGGAAAGGGCATTACTACGCCCGTGCCGGGGAAAGCCTTACCCACTTGGGTTTGGATAAATTGGACGAGATTCGCCAGCAAACCATCAATACCGACTGGTCAGCGCAAGTCGTGCCTCACGCCAAGCTGGAACATCTGGACGAAAAAGCGTTGCAGAAAGCCCGCGAATCGTTCGCCCGCAAATACGCCAACCGTTTTCCTGATAATGAGGTCATGAACTGGTCAGTCCCGACCTTTCTGGATCGTGCCAAAGTTACCCAAGATGGCAAAATCACCCGCACTGCCTTGTTATTGCTCGGCAAACCGGAATCCGCCCACCTGTTATCACCACACCCCGCGCAACTGACATGGCGGCTCGAAGGGCAAGAACGCGCCTATGAACACTTCGGTCTACCGTTTTTGCTCAACACGACTGTGTTGTATCAGAAAATACGCAATATCCAGCTACGCCTGCTGCCCAATGACGAATTGCTGGCGGTAGAAGTTGCAAAATATGACCAGAAAGTGGTGCTAGAAGCCTTGCATAATTGCATCGTCCATCAGGATTACAGCCGTCATGGGCGCATCGTGGTGATTGAACAACCCGACAAACTGATTTTTGAAAACGAAGGGACGTTTTTCGAGGGAACGCCAGAGGCTTATATTATCGGTGAAAAGACCCCACGCCGTTACCGTAACCCGTTTCTTGCTCAAGCCATGACCGAACTCAACATGATCGACACGATGGGTTACGGCATCCATGAAATGTACCGCAGCCAAGCCAGACGCTACCTGCCCATGCCAGATTACAGTTTGGAAGAACCCAATTTGGTGCGTTTGACGGTATACGGTGGTGTGGTTGACCCTGCTTACAGTCGCTTATTAATGCAGAAAACCGGCTTACCTTTCACGGATATTCTGGCACTCGACAGGGTACAGAAAAATCTGCCACTCCCGGAAACGATGCTCAAACATTTACGCTTAACAGGCTTGGTTGAAGGTCGCAAACCGCATTTGCATGTGTCCGCCGGGATTGCTGCTGCCACGGATAAAAAGGCAGATTACATCAAGACACGCGCTCAGGATGATGATTATTACGCCAAATTAATCACGGATTTTCTTGGAAAGTACGGTCAGGCTTCAAGAAAAGACATAGATGATTTACTGCTCAATAAATTAAGTGATGCACTCGATGAGAACCAAAAAGAAAATAAAATTGGCAATCTTATCAGTAAATTAAGAATAGCCACGGTTATTTATAATGCCGGTACACGCGGCACTCCAGAATGGCGTTTATGCAAATAGTCTAAGAAAGCAAACCGATATTTAAGAAAGGATTTAAGAAAGAAGGCCAATGAAACTGAACCGCGATTTTAAGAAAAGCACCACCGAACTGATCGACAACCTGAAAAACATCTGCGCCGCTTACGGGTTGGGTAATGACGGCAATGAATTCAAGATCATTACGCAGGTTTTCCTGTACAAATTCCTGTGCGACAAGCTGGCGTATGAGCTGAAGAAAGCCGATAAAGCCACCGCCAACGCGCCAAATTGGGAACAGCATATCGCCAGTCTCGACATTGATGATTATGAAATGTTGACCATGCTGCTGCCCGAAGGCACAGCGTATTTGCGCCCGGAACACTTGATTTCCAATTTGTTTGCGCGGCAAAACGAGGATAATTTCGCCAAGCTGTTTGATGATACCTTGCGTGAAATTGCCATCCTCAATAGTGATATTTTCTCGGTGAAAACCGGGGGCGGGGCGCAAATTCGCCTGTTTGATGCACTCAGCCAGTTCATTTCAGACCCCGGTGAGCGCGACAATTTCTGTAAGGCGATTATCAATAAGTTGGTGAATTTCAGCTTTGAACATATTTTTACGCAGGGCTTTGATTTCTTTGCGGATATTTTTGAGTACCTGATTAAGGACTACAACAAGGACAGCGGCGGCAAATACGCGGAATATTACACCCCGCACGCGGTCGCCAAGATTATGGCGGCGATTCTGGTGCCAACCGAGGTGCGCGGCAAAGTGATGAACGTCAAGTGCTACGACCCGTCGGCGGGTTCGGGGACGTTGCTGATGAACCTTGCCCATGCGATTGGGGAGAGTCGGTGCAGCATTTATTCGCAGGATATTTCGCAAAAATCATCCGGGCTGTTGCGGCTTAACCTGATTTTGAACAATCTGGTGCATTCCATTCCGAATATTATTCAGGGCAATACGATTTCGTTGCCGTATCACAAGGATGGGGCTGAGCTGGCGCAGTTTGATTACATTGTTTCCAATCCGCCGTTCAAGATGGATTTTAGCGATTTCCGCGATGATTTGGATAGCAAGGAAAACAAGGCGCGTTTCTTTGCGGGGATTCCGAATGTGCCGAATAAAGCCAAGGATAAAATGGCGATTTATTTGCTGTTTATCCAGCACATTATGTATTCACTGAAAGACAAGGGCAGGGCGGCGATTGTTGTCCCGACCGGGTTTATTACGGCGCAATCCGGCATTGATAAGAGCATCCGGGAGCGGTTGGTGGAACAGAACATGCTGGCGGGTGTGGTGTCGATGCCGAGCAATATTTTTGCGACCACGGGGACGAATGTCTCGATTTTGTTCATCGACAAGGGCAACCAAGACAAGGTGGTGCTGATTGATGCCTCTAACCTTGGCGAAACCGTCAAGGATGGCAAGAACCAGAAAACGGTGCTTACGGTGGCGGAAGAGCAGCGCATTATCGACACCTTCAACGCCAAGCAAGCGGTGGATGATTTTTCGGTGGTGGTCAGTTACGACCAAATCAAAGCCAAAAACTACTCTTTCAGCGCGGGGCAATACTTCGACGTAAAGATCGAATACACCGACATCACCGCCGCCGAATTCGCCACCAAAATGAAAGGCTTCACTGACAACCTCGATGCACTGTTTGCCGAATCCCGCACTCTCGAAACCGAGATCAAAACCCAGTTAGCGAGTTTGAAGTATGAGTAATTTCTCGCTACATCAATCGTGCAGCAGCCTGCTGCACAATTCAGATTCGCACTTTCTATTAGTGCAACAGGCTGTTGCACAATTGGCTTCTTCTACACTTGGCAAGTGTCCAACTACACAAGTTTGGTGGATTGATTTACTGCCAGACTCCGAACTTTCCCCCCATCCCCAACCCCTTCCCCCGCAAGGGGTGAAGGGGCTAAGAGCGGTAGTTTCAGCCGGAATTTCAGGCAATACCACACAGAATGCTCCTCTTGCTCCCTTCACCCCTTGCGGGGGAAGGGTTGGGGATGGGGGGAACGGCGAAGCCGAATCTCACAGCTTCGAAACTCAACTAGCGAGCCTCAAAATCAGTGGATAATTTCATGAAAGCAATTGGTGAAATTGCAGAGGTTTTTGATGGGCCACATGCAACGCCTGAAAAGATAGAAGTTGGGCCATATTTTTTGAGTATTTCCAGTTTAATTAATGGTTCTCTCGATTTATCAAAATCCGCTCACCTTAGTGAAACAGATTATATTAAATGGACAAAACGAGTTACACCTCAAGAAGGTGATCTTCTCTTTTCTTATGAAACCCGTTTGGGTGAAGCTGCACTTATGCCTAAGGGTATAAAAGCGTGTCTTGGTCGACGTATGGGATTGCTCAGACCTGATAAAAGCAAGGTGATTCCTGAATATCTGTTGTACACCTATTTATCGCCTGCTTTTCAGGGGGTTATTGTTGCTAATACAATAACAGGTGCAACAGTTGATCGTATCGCACTCAATGAGTTACCGAAATTTCGCATTCGGATTCCTGCATTAAGTGAGCAGAAATCCGTAGCAAAGCTTTTGTCTTCCATCGACAAAAAAATCGAAATCAACAACCGCATTAACGCCGAACTCGAAGCAATGGCAAAAACCCTCTATGACTACTGGTTTGTGCAATTCGATTTCCCCGATGAAAACGGCAAACCGTATAAGTCATCGGGCGGAAAGATGTTGTATAGCAATGAGTTGAAGCGGGAGATTCCGGCGGGTTGGGAATTAAAGTCACTATCTGATCTAACTTCTGTATTAACTGGGAAAGAAGATGCAAACTTTTCAAATCCAAATGGTAAGTATTCTTACTTCACTTGTGGAGAAGAGATATTACGATGCAATGAATATGTCTTTGATGGAAAGGCAGTGCTAGTCGCAGGCAATGGTAATTTTAATGTAAAAATGTATCATGGGAAATTTAACGCTTATCAACGAACGTATGTTTTAATTCCTAACGATGAACAGTTTTATGCTCTTTTATATTTTGCAGTAATTAACCGTATAGATAGTATAACTAAGTGTTCTCGTGGTTCTATTGTTAAGTTTATGACGAAGGGAGATTTGGCAGATATTAAGATGTCTATGCCCAAATCGAATAAATGTAGTGATTTGCTTGTATCTGTAATTAACAACTTACTGCTTTCTACATTGGCTTACAAAAAAGAAAATCAGCGGTTGGCAGCATTGCGGGATTGGTTGTTGCCGATGTTGATGAATGGGCAGGTGCGGGTGGATAGCGCGGCGGATGACCTATACTCACCAGAGCAAAGCGCAGGAACGAGGCAAGTATGAAACTGAAACTCCCCTACGGCATCAGCCACTACAAAACGGTTATCGAAGAAGGTTACACCTACGTCGACAAAACCGGCTGGATTCAAACCCTTGAAGACGCCAGCCGTTACAACCTGATCATGCGCCCACGCCGCTTCGGGAAAAGCTTGTTCGTCTCGATGCTCGCGTATTACTACGACATCAAAGCCAAGGACGACTTCCACCGCCTGTTCGGTCATCTCGCCGCCGGTCAGAACCCAACCGGCAACCAGAACCGCTACCAAATCCTGTTTCTGGAATTCAGCGGCATCAGCACGGATGACCCGCAAAGCATTTATTCGGCATTTAATAATAAAATCACACTGGCAATAGCCACGTTCCTGAAAAAATACCACTATCCAGCAGAAAGTTTAGATCGTTTGTATCAGCTTGATTCTCCGACTCCCGCTGATAAGCTGAATTATCTGCTTAGCCTACTGGATGATCAAAAGATTTACCTGATTATTGACGAATATGACCATTTCGCCAATGCGCTGTTAGCGGAAGACTTGCACTACTTCTGCAAAATCATGGGGAAGGGCGGCTTCGTGCGGGCGTTTTATGAAAGCATCAAAGCCGCAACACAGCAAGGAAGCATCGACCGCCTGATCATTACTGGCGTTACCCCCATCATGCTGGATAGCCTGACATCCGGTTTCAACATGGTTGAAAACCTTTCGCTATTGCCCGCGTTTAACGAAGCCATTGGTTTAACACAAGCAGAAACGACCTCGCTGATTTATCCGTTGACTGAGCAGTGTGCCATCAATGCCGATACCCTGATGGCAACCTTGAAAGATTGGTATAACGGCTACGTCTTCGCCAGTAAAGGGCAGCCGATGTACAACGCTAATATGGTGTTGTATTTCCTGAAACACGTTGATGCCAAAAATTGTGCCTTTCCTGAAGAAATGTTGGATGAAAATATTGCTTCCGATTACCGCAATATCATGCGTATGTTTTCCATCGGCGACCGTGATACCAATTATGCCGTGCTGGAAGAATTGATCAGTGAAGGGGAAGTCACCGCGCAACAGCGGCGCAAATTCGATTTTGACAAAGGTTTTGATCGCGAAGACTTTATCAGCCTGCTGTGCTACATGGGTTTCGTTTCACTGGCGGGTTCTGAGTTTGGTGTGCAGCGTTTTCGTATTCCTAACCATGTTATCAAGCGGCTGTATTTTGCCTATTTTAAGGTCGAGATCGAGCGTAAAAACCAGTTCAGCATTCCGCCCCAAAAGCTGCAACAAGCGGTGACTGCGCTGGCTTTGCACAATGACATCGAACCCTTGCGGCATGAAATTCAGTCGATATTAATGGTGTTATCCAACCGCGATTTCATGCAAATGGATGAAAAGCACCTCAAGGTATTGTTGGTGACGTTGTTGTATCAATCTTCCATCTATTTCATCAAAAGCGAGCCGGAGGTCAATCACAAATACCCGGATATTCTGTTGCTTGAGCGCAGCCCGTATCCGGTTAAACACCAGCATTTGATCGAGCTGAAATACTGCAAGAAATCTGAGCGGAAAAAACACCCGCACCTGTGGGATGACAAACGCGCCGAAGGCATCCAGCAAGTACAGGGCTATCAACAATTACCGGATATTCAAATACTCGAAAAGCTTTCCTGCTGGGTCATCGTCACTGACGGTGAAGACGTTGCGGCAGAAAATGTCGCATTCGCTAGTCAGCGGTAGGGGATTCTGGCAGACCTTGTTTAGAAATGGCATAAATCATCCTGTCTCATCAAACGCAAAGGATGCCAGTATGTTGTTATCACTAGCTGCTATTGTTGTCGGCCTTGCTGTATTGGTATGGAGCGCCGATAAATTTGTCGAAGGCGCTGCTGCCACCGCAAAACATTTAGGAATGCCCTCACTGCTGATCGGAATGGTGGTCGTCGGGTTTGGTACTTCTGCCCCTGAAATGACCGTATCGGCCTTTGCCGCGTGGGAAGGCAATCCCGCCTTGGCGTTGGGCAATGCCTACGGTTCCAATATTTTAAATATCGCCTTGATATTAGGGATAACCGCCGTGATTGCGGTGATTGCAGTGCATTCGGATATTGTCCGTAAAGAAATGCCGATTTTGCTGGCGGTGACGCTGTTGTCGGGTTTGTTGTTATGGGACAAGGAAATCAGCCGTTGGGATGCGGTTATTTTGCTGGTGGTGTTTTTCGGGGTTATGGGTTGGTCTATTTACTCGGCGCTGCGTGGGCGGAATGATGCGCTGTCTGCGGAGGTAGAAGAAGAATTGGCAAGCCACCCGATGACGTTGAAAACCGCCTTGGTATGGTTGGCGGTCGGTTTGGTGTTGTTGATCATTAGTTCGCGGATTCTGGTGTGGGGTGCGGTGGATATTGCGAATGCCTTAGGGGTCAGCGATTTGATTATTGGGCTGACGATTGTCGCGCTGGGTACTTCATTGCCGGAATTGGCATCTTCCATTGCGGCGGCTCGCAAAGGCGAATCCGATTTGGCACTGGGCAATATTGTCGGCTCGAATCTGTTTAATACCTTGGCAGTGGTCGGGATTGCCGGGGCAATTGCCCCGATTGCGGTTGCCGATGAAGTGCTGACCCGTGATTTCCCGGTCATGTTGGCAGTCACCTTCGGCTTGTTTGTGATGGCTTATGGTTTCCGCAAACCGGGACACCTGACCCATTGGGAAGGCATTTTGATGTTAAGTGTGTATTTCGGGTATACCGGCTGGTTGATTTACACCGTGGTCGCATAAGTAACAGGTAGGGGAGGGGCATGGTAAACGGTTTCCATGCGATTAAATCGCGTCCAACTCGGTCAACGCCCAACGCGGACGCGCATTAATCACCGCCGCTTCACTCGCCCCTGCCAGTAACCTTAACGCACCCGCATACGCAATCATCGCGCCATTATCGGTGCAAAACGCCAAACGCGGGAAATACACCTCCGCCTGCAACTCCGCCAGCCGCGCCCGCAAACGTCGATTTGCGCCCACGCCACCCGCCACCACCAGCCGCTTACGCCCCGCCTGTTCCAACGCCCGCCGACATTTAATAAACAGCGTATCCACCACCGCCTCCTCAAATGCCCGCGCAATATCCGCCTTATCCTGCTCCGTCTGCCCAGACTTTTGCCACGTCGTCAGTGAAAACGTCTTCAAGCCGCTGAAGCTGAAATCACAGCCCGGTCGATCCACCATCGGGCGCGGAAATTTGTAAATCCCCTCACGTCCTTGTTCCGCCAGCTTCGCCAGCAACGGCCCCCCCGGATACTCCAACCCCATCAGTTTCGCGGTCTTGTCAAACGCCTCACCCGCCGCATCATCCACGCTTTCGCCCAGAATGTGGTATTCGCCAATGCGCGGCACATCCACCAACATGGTATGCCCACCCGATACCAGCAACGCCACAAACGGCAATTCCGGCGGATTTTCTTCCAACATCGGCGCGAGCAAATGCCCCTCCATGTGATGCACGCCCACGGCAGGAACATTCAAGCCCCACGCCATCGACCGCGCAATCGCAGCCCCCGTCAGCAATGCCCCGATCAGCCCCGGCCCTGCGGTGTACGCAATGCCATCAATACCCGCCATCGTCATGTCTGCATCCACCAACGCCTCGCGCAGCAACGGCAACACGCGGCGGATATGATCCCGCGATGCCAATTCCGGCACCACACCGCCGTATTCCGCGTGCATCGCAATTTGGCTGAACAAGCGATGCGCCAACAAGCCTTTGTCGGTGTCGTACAACGCCACGCCGGTTTCATCACAAGAGCTTTCAATTCCAAGTACGCGCATGAGGGTCTTCTGGGGTTGAATAGAGGTGAAACAGTATATAGCTTAACGTCACGGCATGAAATAATGGTATTCACACGCATTTTCGCCTACGATTGTGCGCCACAACAAAAACAGTCTCCGCCCGCAGTTGATCAACCACCAAGGGAATAGAGCCATGACCATTATTAAGCAAGCCGACGTAATCGCCAGTGTCGCGGATGCGCTGCAATTCATCTCATACTACCACCCGCTCGACTTCATCGAAGCGATGCACCAAGCGTGGGAGCGTGAAGAATCCCCTGCCGCGAAGGATTCCATCGCGCAAATCCTCGTCAATTCGCGCATGTGTGCCGAAGGGCATCGCCCGATTTGCCAAGATACCGGCATCGTTACCGTGTTCGTCAAAGTCGGCATGAACGTGCAGTGGGAAGGCGACATGAGCCTCACTGACATGATCAACGAAGGCGTGCGCCGTGCGTACCTGAACCCCGATAACGTGTTGCGTGCCTCCATCCTCGCTGATCCTGCGGGTGCGCGGAAAAACACCAAGGACAATACGCCAGCGGTCATTCATTACGAAATCGTCCCCGGCGACAAAGTGGTGTTTGATGTGGCAGCCAAAGGCGGCGGTTCTGAAAACAAATCCAAAATGGTCATGCTCAACCCGTCCGACAGCATTGTGGATTGGGTGTTGAAAACCGTGCCGACCATGGGAGCAGGGTGGTGTCCACCGGGAATGCTCGGTATTGGTATTGGCGGCACGGCGGAAAAAGCCGCTGTCATGGCAAAAGAAGTGCTGATGGAATCCATCGACATTCAAGCGCTGCAAGCGCGTGGCGCACAAAACCGCGTCGAAGAATTGCGTCTGGAACTCTACGAAAAGGTGAACAATCTCGGCGTAGGCGCACAAGGTTTGGGCGGCTTAACCACGGTGCTGGATGTCAAAATCAAAGACTTCCCCACCCACGCCGCCTCGTTGCCCGTGTGCATGATCCCCAACTGTGCGGCGACGCGCCACACGCATTTCGTGCTGGACGGTTCAGGCGCAGCGCTGCAAACCCCACCAGACCTGTCCAACTGGCCGCAAATCTCGCTGGACGGCGGCGCATCAGCCACGCGCGTCAACCTCGACACCATCACCCCCGAACAAGTACGCAACCTGAAACCGGGCGAAACCGTCTTGCTGTCGGGCAAAATGCTCACGGGGCGTGACGCGGCGCACAAGCGCATGATCGACATGCTCAACAAAGGCGAAACAACTGCCGGTCGATTTGAAAGGACGCTTCATTTACTACGTCGGCCCGGTTGATCCGGTACGTGATGAAGTGGTCGGCCCTGCTGGCCCACTACGTCCACCCGTATGGATAAATTTACCCGCCAAATCCTGCAACAAACCGGCTTGCTGGGCATGATCGGTAAATCCGAACGCGGCCCCATTGCGATTGAAGCGATCAAGGAATTCGGCGCGGTGTACCTGATGGCAGTCGGTGGCGCGGCGTATTTGGTGTCCAAAGCGATTACCGGCGCGAAAGTGCTGGCGTTCCCCGAACTCGGCATGGAAGCGATTTACGAATTCGAGGTCAAAGATATGCCCGTGACGGTGGCTGTGGATAGCAACGGCGAGTCGGTGCATAACACCGGCCCTGAGAAGTGGAAGCAGATCATCGACAGGCGAATGTTAGTGGGAAAGTGACTTCCCGCTGGTTTTCTGCTACAACTAAAGCTATTTCCCCATTATTATTCCTTGAGGCAACACCGTTGAGCAGCGACCGCAGCATTTACCGCATTTCTTTCGTCAACCAAGACAAGATTTACGAAATCTTTGCTAAACAAGTCTATGAATCAGACTTGTATGGCTTTGTTGTGGTTGAAGAAATCGTTTTCGGTACGCAAAGCACGGTGGTCATCGACCCCGGCGAAGAACGCCTCAAAACCGAGTTTGAAGCTGTGAAGCGCAGTTTCATTCCCATTCATTCGGTGATTCGCATTGACGAGGTAGAGCGCACTGGCGTCAGTAAAATCCATGCGCTTGAATCCGGGAGCGTGGCGGGCAATGTTAGCCCGTTTGCGCGTCCGGTTGGCAAGAAAAAAGACTAAAGTTTGGCCTTCCACAAGCGTTTTCAGCCAAGTCTGCTATTATATACCGATGATTTGTCGAGTGTGTGGAACGGCTGAATGAACCAGAAGTGGTTACATGGGTTGCCGGTAGTGTTATTGCTTATAATGGTGTTGTTCGGATACAGCACCACGATTGATAGTGCGTTTGATGCATGGAAGCAGCAATTTCGCCAGGTTGCCATTACGGAAGGTATTAACGCGGAGACCGTGGATAGGGCTTTGCGCGGTTTGCTGCCTGATAAAAAAGTTCTGCGCTTGGAGGCACATCAGCCGGAATTTACTAAAACCGTATGGGAATACCTCGAAACCGCCGCTTCGCCGGAGCGCATTGCCAACGGGCAAAAGCTCTTACGTGATTATGCCCCGCTGCTACAGCGCATCCACACCCAATACGGTGTACAGCCCGAATACCTTTTGGCTATTTGGGGGCTGGAAAGCAATTTTGGCAACCATACCGGGCGTTACAGCATTGTACGTTCCTTAGCGACGCTGGCGTATGCGGGGGAAACGGAACGGCGAGAATTCTGGCAAAAACAACTCATTGCAGCTTTAAAAATTGTGCAAAATGGTGACATGCCGCCGATTTCGATGCAAGGTTCGTGGGCAGGCGCTATTGGACACACCCAGTTTATCCCCACAACGTTTGAAAGCTATGCGGTTGATTTTGACGGCGACGGGCATCGCGATCTGGTCAACAGTATTCCCGACGCGCTGGCCTCCACCGCCAATTATCTCGCCAGTTCCGGTTGGGAACGTGACCAGCCGTGGGGTTTTGAAGTGCGCTTGCCTGCTAAATTCGACTGGTCGCAAGCGGATGTGGATTTCTGGTTGCCATTGAATATCTGGGAAACCATTGCGGGTGTGAGCGCGGTCAATGGGCAAGCCTTGGAGAGCAGCACTAGCAGTGCGTTTGTGCTGTTACCTGCGGGGTATCGGGGGCCAGCGTTTTTGGCATTGCGCAATTTTGATGCGATTCTCAAGTACAACAATGCACAAAATTACGCGCTCGCTGTCGGCTATTTGGGTGATCGTATCCAAGGCAAACCGCCGTTGTTGGCAACTTGGCCTAAAGAAGATGTGCCGCTAAGTCACGCAGAAAAAGTCGAGTTACAAACCTTATTGACGGCAGCGGGTTACAGTACGGATGGTTTGGATGGCAAGTTGGGACCAAACACCCGTGCTGCGGTACGCCGCTGGCAAATGGATAACAATCTACCAGCGGATGGTTACGCGACGTTACAGCATTTGAATGCATTGCGCCAACGTGTTGCTGAAAAGACAGCCAACTAATGTGTGTTTAATGTGCTTCAGGGACGCCCTGCCACAACATTTCATAGCCGACTTCATAGGTATCATCACAAAATGCCGCTAATTGTGAGAATTTCTCTTTAAACAATTTGTCAGCATGAGATTTTTCGTGTTGTTCAAAAGACTTCCAATAAGTCACGATAACAATGTCGCCCATGTTTTGCTTAACGCGCTTATTTTTGTGACTGTCATTGCTACCGACGCTGCCTTCTTCGGAAATAAAACCGGCATTGCGGTACACTTGTCCACCAATAAATCCACCGTTATCGTCGCCGTAATTATTTTTGACGACATTGCACATTTCGCCCAATAACAATTCTACGTCTTCAATAGTGACGCCTTCTTTCAAGTCAACCACGTTAAATAACATCGCTGATCCAAAGGGTATTTCAATGGGATTAAACATAAAGGTTTCCTCTTGCTACCAATATTACGATGATTGAATTGTAGAGGCTCTTGGTTTCGATTACGCATAAACCCCAGTGTTTTACTAGGAATTGGTATTGTGCGTTCCTAACCGCACCGCCAACATATGCTCACACGGCCCTTGATTCAGCTTGTTCTGAATATAAAAGTGGCAAGAACACTTCGCTTCCACCAAGCGCATATCCGCATCCAGCGTAATCTCTGGCTGGTAAGTATGCGCGTTATCAATCACTTCGCCGCGCACTAACTGCCGTCCATTCTGCTGCGCTTCCCGCGCCACCACCATCACCAATCCCGCCTTACGGAAATTATCCGCCCGCGCTTCGCGTTCATTGCTGAAACGCAGCTTATCCATCGGTAACGGGTCTTTGCTGAGTTCGCGGATGCGGTACACATCTTTATCCATGTCGTACAACACCCGCCCGTATTGCGAATAAATCCCCAACGCCGATTTCACCGTCAACTCATCCAACCCCAGCCGCAACGCCAGCGACGTGGCGCTTTCCTGCCAAGTAGTCTGCAACGCCGCAAACACGCGCTCGGCAGTCACGCTATCCACTTCACCACGCGGAGCCATCAGGTCGAAATTGCCCATCCGCGAAAAATCATTGGCACTCCAGCCCGACAAGCCCAAGGTAAACGTCATGTACTCCATTTCCGCCACCCAAAAGCTCGGCAAACCCGAACCCAGCAAACTCACGCGGAAATGCTTCACAATCGGTAACAAACGTTCCAGAATGAACAAGCGCCTCCGTCCCCAAATCCGCACTTCCTGCGCCGCATTGCCCGTGTAAACACTGCGCGGACAGATCAAAGTTTCGCCCCACGGATCAAACTTTACCTGAATCGGCTGATCCGGTGTCAGGCAAAATCGCAAGGAACGTGGCCCGGTTTTTTCCTTATGCCGCTTCAAAAACAGCAAGATATTGTACATATCCATTGGGTGCAGATTGAATGTTGTAAAGGGCAAACTCATCGCCGAACTGACTTGCAGAAAACCGCGCACCCAACTATCTGGCAGGTCGATTTTCTCCTCCTTAAAGTCATCACTCAGATTAGTTTTCACCTCAAATCCCGACGGATCAATCACAAATTCGGTGCGCTTGTAATCACGGATTTTCTGGAATTCCTGATACAACTCGTGCGAATAGTCGATATTGGTCGTGCCGTAAGCGTGTTCGCGCACATTCTGAAACACTTCGTAGCGGCAGCTCAGTTTGCCGTAACTGGATTCGTCCTGCGAAAAGCATTCAAAGAAAAGGCTGTCGGGGTGAACCGTGATCACCGGATCAAGCACAAACCACGCATCCATATCGTTCTTGTACAAATACTGGAAATACTTGGAACGCGCTGTATAAAACGGCGATAAAACCGCACTTTCGGCGTGTTGCACTTCGCGCATTTGCTGACGTAATTCATCCAGTTGCGCTTTGATTTGCCCATGCTTCGCCATCGCTTCCGCTAAAAACACATCCTCTTGCGTTTTCAACCACGCTTTGTAATCGGATTTGTCCTTGGGCTGGAACGCCATATCCGACACCACTACTTGATGCAGCGCGGACATGGCTTCGCGGAAGGGGATATGTTGCCCCAAATCCGCTGCAAAAAACGTCGGGTTGCGCAGCGCATCCGGCACAAAGGACATATTCGTTTCACGGCTATTTGTCGATACTTGCGAGTTGCCGTTATATTTTCTGGAAAACTCCATCAGAAAGCCCTCACTGCGGGTGCGATCACGTGCACTGGCGTTTGTTGGATGCCGTAGCGGTTTTGCAATTCAAACAAGGTCTTGATGTAACGCGCTTTATCGGCAATCACGCGGCTCAGGGATTGGTCGGTGAACAAGGTCGCCACCATACGAGCGACTTGCTCATCCTTGCCGGATTCGGTGAACAGAAAGGCAATCACGCGATCTTTGACCAAACGCCCACGATTGACTTGTGACAGCACGGTATTGAAATAGCCTTGCAACTGGAGGATGGTGTCGGGCTTGTCGCTGGCGTATTGCTGCAAGAAATTCGACACGAACAACTGCACGTTATTGGCAGGGTGTTGGCTCAGTTGCAGCAAATAGTGTTCGCCTTCGCCGTGTTCAAAGCCGCGCAATACCAGTTCGCGCCCAAATTGCTGCACATCGTGGTAAACCTGATCACAGACCGCAACCACGCGCTCGCTTGTCCAAAAGTCAGCCTCAAACGTAGCAAATAGGGCAATCGCTTGGGCGCGGGTATCATCCCAACGGTTATCCAAAATCCGTACCGCTTCTGCAAATTGTTCCGTCACCCGCGTGGCATCCGCTTGCAATGCTGCCATTGCCCACGCTCGTACTTGCAAGGTGGGGATTTTAGTCAGCATCGTCAACTGCTTAATCGAAAACGCGCTGGCAGAGTGTGCGGGTAAGATCAATGCCCCGGCACGTTCCGCCAATTTGCTTTTCGCTGTCAGTAACCGCCACAGCAAGTTCTGGTCAATCTCTGCGTGAATCGGTGCAACCGCTTGCACAATCACCAGCATATCGTCGCTGTAACCTTCGACAGGTTCGGCTTTGAACAGCACCGGCAAAATGTGCGCAAAAATGTCTTTCTGGAAAGCCGCATCGTTGACCGCCAACACCGCCAGCCGCGCACCACGGCGCAATTCAGCATTTTCATCGGTCAGCGCATTGAACAGCAGCACGCGGTATTCGCGTTTTTCGGCATCGCTTAATTTGCCAATCAGCGCAATCCCCAAAGCTTGCAACGCAGGTTCGGGGCGAGCCAATAATAGCGGCAACAGCGTATGGTTGTTAGGCATCGCGTACACGTAATTCTTGGCGAACAACTGCACATCATCGTGTGGCGAAAGCAGCAAATCCAACAACAAATCTGGGTTTTTCGCAAAATGCGCCGGGGTCAGATTCGCCAAACCGTGATGACGAATGGCGGCAAAATGCGCATTTAAGAGCGCGAATACCACGTCGGTTTGCTGCAAGCTGTCGCGCAAATGCTCCAACGCCAGCAACGCGGTATTTTCGTAAGGGCGCACCACCAGCTCCAGCCACGTCGCTTGCGTTTGCTCCTGCAAAAATGCGGTTTGTGGTTGCAAGCGACGGTAGGCAAAATCGTTCACCATCGCTGCTTTGCAGTGGCGCAAAATGTAGAGCAAATCCTGACCCGCATACGCCCACAAAGTGGCAAACGCTTCCGGCTGATTGGCTTCGGTGGAACGGTTTTCCTGCAAAAACCATGAACCCTTGTAGTCTTGTTCGTACAAGTGGCTGTGGCGGTGCAGGATGAAATTCATTGCTACCAAATCGGGGAAATGGATTAGTTGTTTTTTTGGGGTACGTTGCGCCACGGATGACGCATCGTCCGCCAATACCAGTATTTCCCGTGCCAGTTGCAGGTAATCGTTGGGCGAAAATTTGCCGAGATTGCGTAAATGGCGCACGGTGCGGCGGCGTAAATAGCGTTTGCTTTGTTGGGTGAAACTGGGATTTTCTTCGCGCCAGCTTTGCCGTCTGCCATCGTCGGGTGTGGTTTCCAGCCGATGATTCAAGATCGCCAGCGCGGTGTGATCGTCCAAAAACTCTGCCATTTTGTAGAGCTTGCGGAAGGAGGCTGTGAATGAGTGATTCACGGGCGCGTTTTGAATGGCGGTGAATGCCGATGCGCGTTTTTCCGGCTGAATGCTGGCAAGCGCGTACAAATTCACGACATGCTGGCTGTAATGTTCCAGCAATTGCTCCTTGGGCTGGAGGGCTTCTTGGCGCAAATCGACGAAGCGGTCTTGGAACAAGCGGCGCACATGGTATGCCAGCGCGGTGTCGTATTTGCTGCGGATGGCGGGGCTAACGTTGTGTTGATAGCCGTAAAACCAGTTGTCGATATTGAGCGTGGGGACGATGCGTTTGACCACATCATCATACGCTTGATGTGTGTGCAAAATGGCGTAGCAGTGTTGCAAACGATCGGCGGATACGGCTTGCTGGCGTTTGCTTTGCAGCTCGTAGTAGTGAATGACCCGTTGCCACAAGCTGCTGATATTTTTCACTTTGCCGGTAGCTTTCAGGGCATTTTGCAGGTTGCGTTTGGAATCGCCCCACAGGTATTGCACATTGCCTTCGCGGGCGCGGTCAATATTCCAGCTATCGTTTGCCAGCACGGTTTCCAGATTCATGCCTGCCAACAGTTGGGTGTACAGGTCGAAATCGGCTTGGTACTCGTGCTTTTTTTGATCGAGCCGGGCGTTATAGTGGTAGCGCAACACGTCCTGAATTGCGGATTCGAGTTCCGGCGCGGCGGCTTTGTTGGCTTGAATTTGCGCGTAACTGGAGGCATCGACGCGCAGTTGGATGAAATCCTGATCGGCATCCGTCAACACGGTTTGGCTTAAGGCTTGTTCGACAGCGGCAGTCAGTCCTTGCCAGTGCAGCACATGCTGGATGTATGCCCGATCTTCGGTGTTCACACGGTCGAAGGACATCGCGGCGTAGTGATCGAAAGCTTGGATGGCTTCGATGGCTTGCACGGCATCCAACGTTTGGTCGAATTCCGGCAAGCAACTTTCCGGTGGTTGCCCCACTTGCAAACACGCAAATTGATAGAGATGCGCGGGGATTTTGTCTTGGAGCTGCTGCAATACGGCGAACGCGGCAGGGTCACGGGTGCGCCCCGCTGCCCATGCGATGCTGTAATACGTCATCGCGTCGTCTTTGGCTTTGGCAGGCAGATTGGCGAGCAGGGCTTGCAGTGCGGCGGTCAGGTCGGGAATGCGCAATTCACCCGCTTTCCACACGCTGCGGCTCAGGCGGTAGCCGTCAATCGTAATCGTGTCGCTCTCGGCGAATTTTTGCAGACGTTCGAGAATTTGCTGGTTGCGGCTTTGGGCTTTTTTGCCTTTGCGGGGCGCGGCGGCAGGTTGCGCGGCAGCACTTGCGCCGATGGTTTCGCCCGTTACGGGGTTGTAGCCCATCAGCACTTGGTAGCCTTTATTCATCTTGCTAACCAGCAGGCTATCGGCGACTTTTTTGGCTTTGGCAGAATCCACGGGCGCGGCGGTTTTGCTGCCTTCGGTCAACGGTTTACCGGAACGTCCGTAGCGGAAATTCACCAGATAGCTATCATCGGCGGCTTCCACAATGTCAACTTCGTACACTTTGTCGGATGTGCCATCCTGAAAGCGTAGGGTAGTACGGCGAATCAGTTTCATGATTTACCTCCGATGATTTGTTGGACTTCGATAAGCACGTCGCGGTGTTGAATCGTGTCATCCAGCGTCGGCGTTGGTTTGACGGACGCAACCTGCATGGATTCCAGCGGTAACTTGCCTTGTGCGGCACGTTCACGGAATTGCGTGTTAGTAAACTTCATCGCCACGTTGGGTTTGCCGTGTTTTTGCTGGATGGCGGCAATCTGTTCCAGAAACCGGCTGCCTTTTTCGGGGTTCACCATGCGCACGTAATGCGCGTAACTTTTGATGCTTGCCAGAATGTTGTAACTGTTGCCCCAGCTTTTATCGCCGTAGCCGTCTTTGTCGATCTGGAACAGCAGGGCGCGGAATTGCTTGAGCTTTTTGTTATCGACCGACAGGTGTTGGTTGACCACAATGCCAGTGACTTCCTGCTTGCTGCCCTGTTTCATGATGCGGGTTTTGTCGGGGTGGACGTTGAAACCTTCCGCTGTCACCGTGGCTTTTGCACCGTATAACAAGGCGGGAACGGCGGCAGTATCCGTACCAGAAAACGTCAAGTCATCGGCGTAACGGGTGTAGGCAAAACCGTGTTTGGTCGCCAAGCCTTGCAAGCGTTTGTCCAGCGTGCGGCAAATCACGTTACTCAAGGCGGGGCTGGTGGGTGCGCCTTGTGGCAAGCGGCGGCTAGTGCTGTTGAGGTAATAACGTTGCTCATCCATTTCCACCGTTTGCGTATCGGCTTCAGAACACAGCAACGCGAGCAGGGACGCGACCTCGTTATTGTAGCCAAGTTGCGCAAACGTGCCTTTGATTCGCGGGTAAGTGACGGTGGGGAAAAAGTCTTTCAGATCCATATTGATCACGACTTTTTGCGCCAGATGCGGCTGGGCATTGCTGACAATGCTGCGCCCGGTGACGAAACCGTGCGCTTGTTCGGTGAGTTCCAGCGGTTGCAGAATAGTGTCCAACACCCAGTATTGCAGACGTTTCAAACGCGGCATCGGCGCGGAAATCAGGCGCGTACCGCCGGACTTTTTCTGCATCGCAAAATGTTGGTAGTGGCACACCCGCGAGACTTGATTGCTGTAGGTCAGAAAGCGCAATTCGTTGAGGGTAATGCCCATGCCTGCGGCGAGTTCGGCGGCGTTGGAATAGACAGGTAAACCTAGACTGTTGAGGCGTTCGGCATCCGAGAGATCATCAGCGGCAGAGGGTTTGAATCCGGCAGCGTCACCGAGGTAATGGATGTGATTTTGCTGTTTTTCGTGCCAAGCCTGTGCGCGTTGGTAACGCTCGACTTCGCGTTTGACCTTGGTATCAATGCGTTGCTGACGCGCCGCTGCCATGCGTTCTTGGTGGATGGCTTTGAGGGCAGCTTTGGGGTCGGTAATTTGCGACGCTAAGGCATTGATTTGGCGTTGCAAATCACCACGGCGTTTGATCAGGGATGCTGCCAGCGTCGGCTGTGCGTCTTCCTTCCAGTAGCCCAAGCGTTGCATCTCACTGAGGATGTATTCATCCTTGGAGGTTTCTTTAATCTTGTCGTAGAGTTGCTGGCGGGTGAGTTGGCTCATGCAAATCCCTGATTTTCTGTTATTTTTAATGAAATAGCCGACACGAAGTCGGCTATTGGGCAGTAAATACCTTCGTTCATCCAGAAGATCAGCTTGCTACACTCGATGCGGGGACGACTAGTAGTGCGATATTGGTTTCCTAGAAACGCAATGCAATTCGCACTACTAGTCAGTCCCCGCCCTAGTAAAGAGCAAGCTGATGTCGCTTTGACAGGCTTTTTGCGCGAACAGCGATCCACTGTTCAACAGGCAAGGGTTCATTTACTGTGGGATTAGATTAGTAAATTTTATTTGTGGCGTCAAATTTGGGCGGATAAGCGGGCTTACAAACACTGCACGGGTATTTGCACGATTTTATCCGTCAGTAGCTCTACCCGTTTGCCCCGATTGATCACAATACCGTAGCGGCTATTGGTATCGGTCAAAAAGTTTTCTAAGCCGCGTAAGGCGCGTGGTTGAATGGTGGCGTTTAGTTTGACTTCCACCGGAATAGTGCCGAAATCACCTTCAATCACCAAATCGACTTCCGATTTATCAATGGTGCGGTAGTAACTGAATTCCAGCCGTGTTGCTAGGGTTGTTTGTAGACCGCGAATCAATTCTTCAGTCACAAAACTTTCAAACGAAAACCCTGCGACGGGGTGTAACAACAGTTGATCGAGGTTGTTGATTCTGAGCAGGTGGTGCAATAAGCCGGAATCGCTGAAAAATCCTTTGTTAGCTTTCTGCACTCTTTTGAGCGGGTTATTGGTGTACGGTTCTAGGTTGCGCCACAGAAAGGTCTGGTGAACGATGTCCAAATAATCTTTAACGGTGGAAACACTGACCTCCAGTACCCGCGCCATATCGCTCATATTGAGTTGATGTCCCGAATATTGCGCCAGCAGCGTGAGAAAACGCCGGTAATTATGGATATTCAGGCGCGGAAACAAGCCCCTAATGTCACGGTTGAGATAGTCGGCAATGTAGTTATCCATCCACTGCTTGTAAAAGGTGGGGATGGTTGCGCTGAGTGTCAGCGGTTCGGGGTAGCCACCTTGCAGCCAAATCGCCATGCTCTGTTCGAGTGTCAGGGCAGGGGTAAGGGATTGGAAATCGCGTAGCTGGGTCTGCTCATTGATCAACAACTCATACAAACTCGACAAGGGCTTTGCGTAATATTCTGTCTGTTTGAACGGTGACATTTCCACCGTCGCAATCCGTCCCGCGAGACTTTCGGTGATGCCTTTCACGATGGAAGGCGAGCTAGAGCCTGTCAGTAAAAACCGTCCTTTGGTGTGACGGTCGCTGTCGATAACGCCGCGTAAGACGTTGAACACATCAGGATATTGTTGCGCTTCATCGATGATCAGGTGTTGGCTGTTGAGCGCGAAAAAGCTGACGGGATCACGGCTGATTAGTTGGTAATCGTCAGGACTTTCCAGGTCGTAATATTTCCAGTCGGGGCGTACTTGTTTGACCAGCGTAGATTTGCCGCACTGACGTGAGCCGATAAGTGCAACCACCGGGAACATTGCCAGTAGTTGCTCGATTTTCGTGTGGAGATGGCGAATTTTATCCATGATATTTATATGCTACTCGTAAATATCATGGATTACAATGAAGTGTGCTTAGTCTTACTGCGCAAAAGCCTGCTTCGCCGCCCGCACTGCGACACCGCTATTAATCTGCGCATTCATCCCCGACAACACCGCATCCAACGCGCCCAAACAATTCAGCACATTCTTCTCATTGCTGGCAAAGCCCATCAAGCCGATGCGCCAGATTTTGCCTGCCAATGCGCCCAAACCTGCGCCGATTTCCAGACTGTAATCGTTGAGCAACGCGGTACGCACCGCCGCCTCATCCACACCTTCCGGCAGCGTGACAGAGTTCAGTTGTGGCAAGCGGTAAGCCTCATCCACCACAAACCGCAAGCCCATTGCTTCGATCCCCGCTTTCAAGGCTTGATGGTTACGCGCATGACGCGCCCATGAATTTTCCAAGCCTTCTTCCTGCAACATCACCAACGATTCGTGCAGCGCGTACAGGGTGTTCACCGCTGCGGTGTGGTGGTAAGCGCGTTTGCCCGTGCCGCCCCAGTAAGCCATGACCAGATTCATGTCCATGAACCAGCTTTGCACCGGAGTTTTGCGGTTTTTAATGCGTTCAATCGCCCGTTCACCGAAACTTACCGGGGAAATGCCGGGGACGCACGACAAGCATTTTTGCGTACCGGAATAAATCGCGTCGATTTCCCACTCATCCACTTTCAGCGGCGTGCCTGCCAGTGAAGTCACCGCATCCACGATGGTCAAGCAACCGTAATCGTGTGCCAATTTCACCAGCGTTTGTGCGTCCGATTGCGCCCCCGTGGAGGTTTCGGCGTGGACAAACGCCACGACTTTCGCATCAGGATTGGCTTTCAATGCCGCTTCCACTTTGTTCGGGTCAACCGGCTTGCCCCAGTCATCCATCACCATGATCGCGGTTGCGCCGCAACGCTCGACGTTTTCCTTCATGCGTCCGCCGAACACACCGTTTTGGCAAACGATTACCTTATCACCCGGCTCGACCAGATTCACAAAGCAGGTTTCCATGCCCGCAGAACCGGGCGCAGACACCGCCATTGTCAGCGCGTTTTTGGTTTGGAAAGCGTATTGCAGCATCGCTTTCACTTCATCCATCATGCCCACGAACATCGGGTCAAGATGCCCCAGCGTCGGGCGAGCCATTGCCCCCAGAACACGCGGGCTAACGTCGGAAGGGCCAGGCCCCATGAGAGTGCGAACAGGCGGGTGGAAAGATTTCACGGTCATGCGTCTAGGTTCTCTACTGAATGAGGTAAAACCCCAATCATACTATGGAAAAATAACAGGGCAAATGTAGGGTAATCACGTTACGAAGCACTTAGCAAGCCATACACCTCCGCCAACGCCTCATCCCCCCCCACATTGCCGGGGAAAATCACCACCGGCAATTGGGGAAAACGCGGATGATCATCGGGGCAGATCACTACCGAACACCCCGCCCGAATCTGCCCCAACACCCGCGCAGTACGCAACGCCAGCCCTTTGCTCAAGGTATCGTTCGAGGTAATCCCGCCCTTGCTGATTAAAAAGCCAATGTCCCTAGGCAAGTGTTGTACCAACCGCACCAAAAACGCCGCTACCCGATCCCCAAACGCCAACCGTTCGGCTTTACTGGCAAACTGCTTTTCGCCACGACTGGTGTACAACACCACGCCACGATTCTGCTGATTCGCCGCCTGCAACTGCGCTTGCAAATCCGCAAATAAAGCGGCCTCATCCGCCACCAGTTGCTCAAGGTCGATATGCAGCGGCAATACATCGGTATGCGCCAGCAAATACTGCAATTGCAGCGTCGATTTACCCACATGCGACCCCATCAGGATCACGCCTGCCTTGCCATTGCGCACAAATTGCGCCATTGCCGCCGGAGCAACAGGTTGCGGGGGCAGGGCGGCAAACGCGGTCAGCAAACTCGCGGCACTGCGAAACAGAAACCGCTTGCCCGTCTGTGCCGCCGCCAACACTTGCTGCGCAAATTGATCCAAGTCGCTTTGCTGCTCGGCATCCACCACGCAACACACATTATCGTGTAACGCCTGCAACCGTTCCCCCAATA
This sequence comes from Candidatus Thiothrix sulfatifontis, assembly GCA_022828425.1. Classification (NCBI taxonomy): domain Bacteria; kingdom Pseudomonadati; phylum Pseudomonadota; class Gammaproteobacteria; order Thiotrichales; family Thiotrichaceae; genus Thiothrix; species Candidatus Thiothrix sulfatifontis. The sequence continues at coordinate 2,624,522 of CP094685.1, read as the reverse complement.
ATGCACCGCGCACGTCTTGCAAATCGAAGCGTTGCACCACGCTGGCGGGAATGCGCCCACCCGTTTTTTCCGCGACATAATCCGGCAAAAAGGCGGTGCTGAACCCAAACACCGAATCCTTGGCAAACTCGGTGTCATGCACGGGGACAGGTTCGCCATCCACCAGCAAATAATGCGTGCCGTCACGGGTAATGCGCCCGCCTTCAAAAAACGCAGGGACAAGGAAATGCGCATCAAACGGCCCCAGTTCCGCCGCAATCACATCGGTTTCCACCGGATAATGCCCGCGCAAGGTCGAATCCGACCGGCTGACCACCACGGGTTGAATCGTCACACCCGCGGCCGCTGCTTGCGCCAAGGCTTCCCGCAAGTTGATGCAAATTTCCCGCGTCACGCTTGCAGCACTCGCCGCATCCATCCCGCGTGTATTGCTCAGCACGAAAAACAGCGGTGCATCATCGTGCAAGGCTTCCAGCAAAGTGGCGACATCCCAGCGGGTGAGCAGCAGGCAACTGTGTACCGTTTGCGAACCCGTCGGGTCGTCGTCGATGGCAATGATTTTGGTGAGTGCGGTGTTATTCATGCGCCTCACCTACCATGCCGAGCGCACACGCGGTGAGCTTATCCGCCGTAATGCCGTTATAAGCCATGAGTTCGTTGGCACTGGCGGTGGTTTCGCCCCGTTGCCAGCCGAACAGGTCACGCTTGGGCGCACGGCTGCGTAACAACACGGATTCGAGCGCAATCGTTCCGCCGCCGCTAACCCCGATCAGCGCATCGCCATCAAACAGCCCGTGGAAATCGGTATCGCTCATGAATGCGCCATCCGCCTCGGAACTGTGTTGCCAAGCGACATCGGCAGCCCGGTACAAGCGGCGCGGATTGGCAACGCACACAATGCGTACCCGATAGCCCGCCGCTTCCAGCTTGTCTTTCGCTTCAAACACCGGCTGGTAAATCATGTCACCCGTGACCGCAAACACGATGGTTTCCCAACTGCTATCGCGTGATTCGTACAGTGTGACCGCGCCTTGCTCAATTGCGGCGTTGGCTTGCGACGGTGTGGTGTAAACCGTCAGCGGCGATTTGGAGGCAATAATGCTGATGTTTTTATTGACCTGTTCCACCGCCCAGCCGTAAGCGGCTTGGATCATATTGGCATCCGCCGGATACAGCAGGTACACATTGCCGTTGCGCATTTGCCCGCCGATGTAGTTTTCGATTTCGGGGCGTTGGTGCGTCCAACCGTTGCGCCCTTGCTCCAACGCACCAGCGGTAAACATGGTCACGACGGCGGGGGTTTTGCGGCGCAATTCTGCCATTGCCTGCCCCACGGTTTGCACGATCGGCCAGCCGTTGATGGCGAAACTTTCATACGACAACCACAGCGAACGCCCGCCAAACAGCGCCAAGGCAGCGGCGAATCCGGCGCAAGCGTCTTCGTTGAGCGGTTCGTACACTTGCCCCGTCGGGCTTTGGTTGTAGAGCGGGTCAACGGTCGGGTGGCGGATTTTCAAGACATCGTTGATGATTTTCATATTCGAGGCTTCGTTGCCATCGGCATTGGTAACGACGAACAGCGGGTCACGCTTGCCCAGTTCCGCAACCATCTGCCCCATCGCAGTCGCGGGCACGGCTTTATCACCGACCGCGAAATCTTGCCGGGGCAAGTTGCTGGCATCCGGCAGGGTGCGTTCAAATTCGGTCACGACTGTGCGGCTGGCAGAACCGCCACCGGCACGTTGCAGGGTGGTGCGTACCAATTCCCACGCAGCAGGGGTGAGTGCGCCTTTTTCCAAGGCGGCTGCAATCGCGGGTTTCTGCACTGTGTCACCGGGGTAAAGGTTGTGCGATTTTGCGCCGTGGATGTGAATCCCTGAACCTTTGATTTGCTTGATAATCAGCACCGACATTGTGCCGTTCATGGCGCTATCGGCGGCGGCTTTTGCGCCTTCCAAAACTGCACGGGTGAAGGCAGTCCGCGCCGCATCGCTGAACAGGGTGCTATCCACATACGCGCCTTCCTGCCCTGCGTCGTCGAAATCTTTCGCGTCGATCAGCACCACGTTGCCGAAATCGTGCGCTTTCCAGTAGTCCCGCATTTGCGCATTGCTCATCAGCGACACCATCGAATGGTGTTCCTGACTGAAACCGTTCCACACCAAGACCGGCAAGAAATTGGTGACATCGGGGTAGCTGGTGTGGAAGTGCTTGAATGCCGACAAAATGTACGGTTCGCCCAAACCGCCATCGCCGATGGTGCAGGGGAACAACTTGTCACGGTTCAAATACGCGCCTGCCATTGCAAAATGTTGCCCTTGACCCAAAGGGCCAGCGGGAGCGAGCAAGCCCGGAATTGCGCCGGATAAATGCCCCAACAAGCCGTCGCGTTCGCGGAAACGTGCTTGCAAATCGTTCATGGTATGAATGCCCATGTCTGCCAGCGAGCCGTCGAGGAACATCGCGCTGTAGAAACCGGGCGCGTGATGCCCCACTTCCGTGACGATATTGGTATGCCCCAACAGCACCAACGCCGCGTAAGCATCGGCAGAACTGGCAAAGCCGCCGGGATGCCCGGATTCTTTCGAGGCGCACAATTGCAGCGTGGTATAGCGCAAGGCATCCACGATTAAGCGGCATTGGTAAACGGCTTGGTCGTTGATTTCGGTGATCGCGGTTTGATCGGCAGCAATCGCGGAACTCGCGCCGTATTGCGTGAACGCGCTGGATGGTGCGCCGAAATGCAAGATGCCTTCGCAGAAAGTGGGTGCAGTCATGGTCGTGTCTCCTGAATGTGTTGCTATGGGCTAACAATAAGCGTCCTTGTGATTTATCGCAATACGGTATGGTTTCCACATTGTGGGAAATTGTTCTATACTGTTGCCATGAAAGCAGAAACCGACACCACCCGCATCCAAGTCATCGACCGCGCCGCCGCGTTGCTCGATGCTATCGCCCGTTACCCTGAACCGATCAGCCTGAAAGTGTTGAGTGCGGAAACCGGGTTACACACCTCCACCGCACACCGCATCCTCAGTTCCCTGATCGACAACCGCTTTGTGGAACGTGATCCGGCGGGGCGTTACCGGCTGGGGATTCACCTGTTGCAATTGGGGGTGCGTTTGCACAATAAGATCGACTTGCGTTCGGTGGCGTTGCCCTACATGGAATCCTTGCGCGATCAATTGAACGAGTCGGTCAACCTCACGTTGCGTGAAGGTGACGTGGTGGTGTACATCGAAAAAGCCACGCCGAACCGCATGATGCATGTGCAACAAGTGGTCGGCAGCCGTGCGCCGTTGCACGTTACCGCCGTCGGCAAGCTGATGTTGGGGGTGGGCAGTGATGACGATATTCGCAGCTACGCGCAGCGCACCAATTTACCTGCGTATACCCGCAACACGTTATCGAGCTTGCCGCAATTGTTGGGCGTTTGCCAGCAAGCGGCGCAACAGGGTTACGCGCTGGATAATGAAGAGGCAGAAATCGGGGTGGGGTGCATTGGCGTGCTGATTTATGACAGCACGGGTCGGGCGGTGGCGGGCTTGTCGGTATCTGCGCCGATGGAACGGCGGCAGATGGCGTGGGTGGAGGCGGTGCAGGCGGCGGGCAAGGCGATTTCGGCGCAGTTGGGGGGCGGATAATAAACTTTTCGTTTCAACTTTCAAGCAGGAGTCGTTTCAAATCCACACTCATGCGAAATTCTGCTTTTTCCAAGTCTGCCAAAATATCCGGGATTTGTTGACTGGAAATATAACCTTGGTGTTTCAGCGCACCCAATACGCCGACTAACCCCGTGATGTGCAAACCCATAAGTGTTGCCATTTTGCGCCCTGCTTTTTCATCAATGAGCAAAGGCAGTTTGAGTTGATCCGCCAGTAAGATCGCTTCTGATTCGCCAGGGTCAAGTTGCAATAACAATACTGCCAGCCGTTGATCTGTTTGTAACGCCGTGGTGCGAATAAAGCCTGCTTGTTGCAAACTAAACCAAATGGAATCCGGCATTTCACCACGTTCTACTTCTTGTGCCACTATCGGCGGGACAACAATATGGGTGAATAATTTCGTCAGTAATTCAATACGCCCGATATTCAACAGCGTGATTAACGGCGAGCTATCCGCAACAATTAAAGCTGGCATACGGGTTAAGCTTTTAGCAAAAAGTCGATTTCTGCGGTGACTTCATCCGCAGGATAATCAATCATGGGAAGCCCCATGCGTGCCAAAACATGCCGTAACTCGCGTTTATCCATTTGCAGCAGTTCCGCCATTTTTCCCAAGGATATGTCACCGTTACGCCATGCTTGCAGCGCGGTGGCTTTGGTCAAGCCTATCTGTAAGTTTTCATCGGTCAATGGCACAGCAACGCCAATGGGTTTGCCGTGTTTGGTGATGAAAACATATTCATTTTGTTCGAGTGAGTGCGTTAGGCTGGCGGGATTATTCCGCAGTTCACGGATAGCGATAGCGTGCATGGTCAGATACCTCTGTACTACGTTATGCAGGTACAGATAATACTATGCTGAAACAGCGCATAAGTGAACTGTTAATACAACGCCACACACTCTTTCTCCATCCCCTCATCCACCGCCACCGCGTGCAAATGGCAGCCAAAATGCTTGGCACGTTCCATCACTTGCACCGCCCAATGGTGATGCGTCGCTGGTTCGCACATCGCGCCTTCAAACTGGAACACCGCAGGCATGGCATCATCCAAAATCCGCAACGCCGCTTCGTAATCCCGGCTATCGACTTTCAACGCCTGATGGATCACCGCAATCTGGCTGGGGTGAATCACCGTTTTGCCCACCAAACCGTGCAGCAAATCGCGCTGGAATTCGGCTTGCAAAATGGTGTGATCCTGAAAATATTCAAACACGGGCGCAGTCAGATGAAAACCTGCCGGAACAAAATGCGTCACCAGCATCGCCACCACATACCCCAACGGGCCATCGTACAAAGTATGGGCATGGTGAGTTCGCAAACGCAAACACGACAGTAAATCGTTGCCGCCAATCCGCAACGCCAATATCCGCGATTTAATCCCGTCATCTTGCAAACGTTCGCACAATTCGCGTACTGCCAGCACATCCAATACTTGCGCCGTTTCCAGGGTGGGCATAAACAGCAAATGCGCGGGCGCAGCTTGCACCACGGCATACCACGCCGCAAACGATTGATTATCAAACTTGGGCAGCACAAAGCCGTCAATGCACTCAATGCCTTGCATCGCCAATAGCTTGTGCGCCATCTGGGGATGACGCGGGCGAATAAATACCAGCGGTACGCCGCGCTCTTGCCCGCGCAGTTCGTGCAAACAGTGTTGCAGGTTAGTCAAGCTGGCGGCGACTTCATCTTCACGCACCGCGTCTTCGAGGCAAATCACCATCGAGCGCAGATCGGGGATTTTCTGCCGCAAAATCACCTCCAGCAAATCGGGGCGTGTTGCTGGCATGTATAAGGTTGCGCCTAACTGGTAAGGAGAAATTCGTGTGGTCATGTGGTCTTCTTGATTATGGTTATCGCACGGTATGGCGCAAGCCCATCCCCAACCGCTTGCAGGGGAATCCCCCGCGCTTCGGCAAGATGGCGTAATAAGCGGATATTCGGGTCATCGAGGCGCTGCACCAGAATGTGTTCTGGCACGCGCCGCATGACCGCACGGGTGGCTTCCGCAATCCCCGGTTTCAAGCGATTAAGGTTGGTAATGTCATAGGTTTCAACCAGTTGTGCAATCGTGGTTTGCGATTGCGCCAGCAGGGTGTGGCGCAACGCATCTGACCAATCCGCTGCACTGACACCTTGCTGAAGACGACGGCAAGCATCCACCGTATCGACAAACCATTGGCTAACATCGTATTCCGCCAAATGCGTGTAATTGACACAAGCGTGCCAGCCGCCATCCTCGCGTAAAATCGAGCGCGACACCAAGCCGGAAACAGTCGAGCCTAAAACGCCAAACGGAATCAGCCAATCTTCGCCGGATGCTGCCAGCCACGCTTTGCCGGTCGGGTCAGCCAACACCACCAAGGGAATGTCGCCATCAGGGTAACGTTTGCCCAATGAGCGTTGTAATTCGCCATGAATTGCGCCTTTGCCGACCCAGCCATCGACCCACACCAGATCGGCGAACGCATGGCGTTGCTCAATCCAGTCCACCGCCGCTTGGTCTATGCCTTTGTCACGCACAATGCTGATGCCGTAATGCTCGCTTTCCACCCCCAATTCGCGCAAAGCTCGTACCAGCAATACGCCCAACGGCACACCTGCCCGCACGAAACTGACCAGCACAATCGGGCGGTTTGGGCGACGTTGCTGCAAGGCCAGTGCCAAGGCTTGCACTTCGCGGGCAAGGCGTTCCAGCCCATCCTCCAGTGCTTGCTCGAACAAGGCTTGATGCGCGTCGGAGGGCGGCGATTCCAGCGTCAGCATTTCGGAATAATGGCGTTGCCCACTTTGAATCAGGCGTTCCTTTTCCTCCACGGGCGTAGTTTCCATCACGATTTGCCGCAACAAAAACGTGACATCGCTGGCAGCATACGAGCCGTGAAAACCGTGGGTTGCGCTCATGGTAATTGCCTGCAAATTTGCGTGTTGGGCGGAAACGCGGCGAAGTCACACAAGCGCATGAAGCCCAAATCGGACACGCTATCACCCATGCCGAATACCGGAGTGCGCCCGTGTTCAGCCGTATGCCGCCGCAGAATTTCTGCCGCCGCTGCGCGTTTATTGACGAAATCGGGCAGCAGCGCCAAGTTGTTGCCATTCATGTGGGTGTAGAAGCCTTGCAAGTTAAGGGTTTCACGTAAGCTGTGCAGCAGTTGCTGGAGGTCTGTCACGCTGGCGGTATTGCTTTTGACCACCAGATACGCCGCGCTGTCTTCTACCGATTCCAGCCAGCCGCGTAAAGATAACCCTAGCGTTTCACCGATTTGCAGCGCGGTTGCCAACATGTCTGGTAGGCGGTCTTGGTAAGCGGCAAGTTGCGGCTGGATGTGTGAATGCCAGTCGGGGTCAAGCGTGCCATCCGCTTGCAGAATCGCCGCGCCGTGAACGCACACCGCGCCGTGCTGGAAAGGCAGATGGACACGTTTGAAAGAGGCAATTCCCCGTGCAGTGACCGGAATCACGGTCATGCAGTCCAGCGCCCAGTGGATGAAATCGTGTTGCCAAGGGTGCATAAAGCTACTGCTGTCGTTGGTTTTGCCTTGCGCGGCGGGGATTTTATCCGCATCCACTGGCATTTTGCGGGCAGTCTGGAACAGCGTGTCATCCAAATCGGTGAGTAATAAAGGCTTCACGGGTAGAACTCCACACAGGTTGGGTTCAAGATGCTGATCAGCGCTTTATCGAGCAAATGCGCGGGCGGTTCGCTGCACAGCAGGATGCGGTCGTAGTCGGTTGGCACGACGTTGTAGAGGAAGTTGGGGATGCCTTGCCCGTAATTGTCGTGCAAGCAATAGCGGTGTTGGATACTGTGACCCAAGGCAATTGGTGAACGGGTGGTCGCGCTGAAATGTACCGTCGCGCCTTGTTGTTCGAGGTATTCCGCCAGTAGGTACGGAGGCCAAACAAATTCGCCTGTGCCGAGGACGAGGATACGTTCGCCGGGAGTGACGTTCAGTTGCTGTGCAATCGGGGTAAGCAGATGTTGGCGCATACCCAACCGTCCCCAATCATTGGCAGGGTTCGCGTGCCATTCGCCCGTGCCCAAAACATCGACTTGCGGCATTTCCGGCGGGGGCGCATCGTTGGCTTGCCAGTCCCAATGTCCTGATAGCAGTGAAACGGCAATAGCGCGTTCGCCTAAACGTTCGGCGGCAGCACCGCCCGACCAGTCGGTGAGGGTGGCAGCAACGATGTGTTCAAACTGATCCAGCCCGGCGCGTTGCAAGGCTTCCAGCAAATTGGCGAAGGTTTTGCCGGTGGAGGCTTCGTCATCGACCAACACCAAGCTACGTGCCGTGCGTAGCAATTCGACATCGGCAGCGTGTTGCGGCAGATGCAGTACTTGCTGGGTGGCGTGGCTGTGTTCTTCGCGGAATTCGACCAGAATCGGCAAGTCCAGCGGGTGGCGCGTGGTGCAAAGGTATAGCGTGTCGTCACGGCTGCGGCTGAGGGCTTGTTGCACACCCGCACCCATAGCAATCGCGGTTTCTGCCATGCCGATGACCACGACTGGCCCCGGCAAGTCAGCGGGGATTTGCGCGGCAAGCGTATCCGTGGCGTTGCGCATGACGGCTGGTGATACCGGAATGTGCCTGCCCAACACTTTAGAGACAAACAGAAAAGCGCGTTTCGGGTTGCGGCGTTGCGCAAAGCCGAAGAGTTCATCCGGCGAATGTGTGCCAGATTCGATAGTCAGGTTGAGCGTGCCCTGTTCGAGGGCGACATTGATTTGCATGAAACATCCGTTGGTAGTTATTTAGCTGGCGCATTCTACACGCCAGATGGCGTTTTGGGTTTGCGTCACCATTTGCGCGGCTGACAGCGTTTGCGCACTGCTTTGTAGCTGGTATTGAATATTAGCCGCTTCCATTAATGCAATCGCCAAACTGTGACGGATGGCAAAATTCATGTTCTGCGCGTGCGTAAACGTGGACGACACCACGCCCAACACTGCGCCCGTTTCATCCAGCAAGGGACTGCCGCTGGAACCGGGTTGTATCGGTGCGGTGAATTGCAAGAGGCGAATGTCGTTGTGCGCTCCGAATAAGCCGGAAATAACCCCTTGTGTGACTTGAATGCCGCTGCCCATCAAACTTGCCAGCGGATAGCCCAGCGTGGTGATGCTTTGCGCCAAACCGACACCGCTGCTGCGAAACGGGAGTGGTTGTAGGTGACTCGGTGTTGCTACCCGCAACAATGCCAGATCGTTGGTACTGTCGCTGATAATCGGTTCAGCATCGAGATTGCCTTGCAGCGAACTCAGGCGGATACGGCTTGCGCCGTCTGCCACATGTGCGTTGGTCATGAAGACATTCGGAGCAACCAGAAACGCTGTGCCTGTCCAGTTACCGGACTGACGTTCGGGGTTGTTTGGGGTGTTGAAGGGTGAGCTTTCATCCACCTCCATGCCCATTCTGCGCCCTAGTGCGGCAAGCCCATACGCGGAGGTTTCTGCCAGAGCGCGTACTTTCCATTGCCCCGCTCGCTGGTAAAATTCGGCGGCAATCAGCGCGGAGGCTTGCATGTCCCCCAAAGCAATGCTGTGGCTGAAAACGTCATCCATTTGCACACTGACATTGCTGCCAACATTCAGCGGCCCGCGTGCGCCGTAGCGGTACAGCACTAGGCACAAGCGCGTAATGTTGGGATTGGATAGCACGCTGGTATCCAGTGTCAGGGCGTAGCTCGTGCCTGCGTCATTCAGCTTGGCGCTTGCCCATTCGGTGGCATTGGCATGGGCTAATTGCGGGGGAATGACTAACTGTTTGGCTTCATTCACCGGCAACACTGCCAGCCCTAAATCGTGGCGGATGTCGTGCGGAAAGGTGAGGGCGACTGTCCAGCGGTTGCCGGTCAGTGGCAGGTTTGCTCCTAGGGGTAAATTCATCATAATTATTGTTACCGAGCTGGATGATTATGGGCAGTATGATAGCAAGAATTTGGGTGAAAATGCCTGAATTTATTGCGGAGAATCGGGCATACTAGCGCCTGTCACCATTACTACAATTCTAAACAGGGCATACCATGCGCATTTGGTTCAATAAAACATTTTCCAGCATTAACACGGTGTTTAACAACATGCGTCAGGCGCGTGTGGGGCAAGGCGTTACCGTGATTTCAACGCACACGAATCCGGCAGCTTCAGTATTTTTGGCTGCGGATGAAGCATGGCACGAGCCGCCCGGCTTGGTGGGTGCAGCTTATTTGGATTGGTGCTTGAATTTTTGCCAGCAGCAGCGCATTGATTACTTCTGGCCCGCTAAAGAATCCGTATTGCTGGTGCGCCATCGAGCGGATTTCGCGCAAATCGGCACACAAGTTATCGCAGTGGCTACCCCCGAAACGCTGACCTTGTTGAATGACAAAGGGGAATTTTACCGCTTAGTGCCGCCAACAGTGGCGTCTGCAATGGCGTGCATTGCGGTGACGGATGCCAACAGTTTTGATCAGGCGGTAGCGGAACTCTCGCAACACCACACGGCTTTGTGCATAAAACCGGCGGTATCGGTGTTTGGTTTGGGCTTCCGTATTTTGGATACGCAGCGCGACAGCATTACGCATTTGTTGGAAGGGGTCGAATACGAAATCCCGCTGGCGGAATTACGCGCAGGCATGGCACACACCCCAACATTTCCCACCTTGTTGGTGATGGAACATTTGCCGGGTGATGAATGGAGTGTGGATTGTGCGGGGCGTGACGGGCAATTGTTATGCGCGATTCAACGCCGAAAGCACCCGCAAGCCGGTTACGGGCAGGAAATCGACAATAACGCGGCGGTGCAAGGCATGGTTGAGCGTTTGACCGCGCATTACTGCTTGAATGGTTTGTTCAATATTCAGTTCAAGGCCAATGCATTGGGCGAACCACGTTTGCTAGAAATTAACCCGCGCCCTGCCGGTGGTTTCGGCTTGGCATGTCTGGCGGGCGTTAATCTGGCGGAAGTTTTCCTGCAAAGTTTGCGCGGGGAAACGCCGGTCATCGCCCCATTGCGCTACGGTTTGCGGGTGGCAGAAATCAGTACGCCGGTGGTATTGCAACCGTTAAGCTGAAATAACCTGACAATTCTGGGTGAGTGTTGCCTGCCTTTGGGCGACTCTCTAAGATGTGATGACTTGATAATACAAAAGGATGGAGATTCTCATGGCTGTAAGTTTAAGCAAAGGTCAACGCATTTCGCTGGAAAAAACCGGCGGCGGTGGCTTGAGTAAAGTACGTATGGGCTTGGGCTGGGATCCGGCAGAAGCACCGAAAAAAAGCGGTTTCTTCGGTAGCATGTTTGGCGGCGGCGCGGCGGCAGACATTGACTTGGACGCTTCCTGCCTGTTGCTGGATGCACAAAAAAACCTGCTGGATGTGGTGTGGTTCCGCCAATTGCAAAGCCGCGACGGTTCAATCAAGCATTCCGGCGACAATCTGACGGGCGAAGGTTCGGGCGATGATGAAGTGATTTTCGTCGATTTGACCCGTTTACCGGGGAATGTGGCGTATCTGGCGTTCACGGTCTGCTCGTTCCGTGGGCAAACCTTCAATGAAGTTGGAGGCGCATTCTGCCGTTTGGTGGATGACAGCAATAACACCGAAATGGCGAAATTCAACCTGTCCGACAAAGGCGCACACACCGGCGTAGTCATGGCGATTGTGAGCCGTAACGGTGCAGGTTGGGAGATGAAAGCAGTCGGCACACCGACGGCTGGCGCAGTCGCCAACGACATGATGCCTGCGGTATTGGCAGCACTCTAGGAGTAACGCGATGTCAGTGACCCAACTGGTGGCTGGGGCAAATTGCCCGGTACCGCGTGAAAAACTGCACGTTGAAGTCCTGCTATCGCCTGCCCAAGTCAGTGGGGCAGAGGTGGATATTTCCGCCTTTGTCTTAACGGCTACCGGCAAAGTGCGCGGCGATGATGACATGGTGTTTTACGGGCAACCGCGCCCCGGTAATGGCAGTGTGGCGTTTGTCGGCAACAGTGCCGGTCGTGCTGAATTCGCCGTTGACCTGCCGAATGTATTGGCAGGCACCGAAAAAATAGCCTTCACCGCCACCATTCACGAAAACCGCACCAATTTCGGCGCATTCACCAATTTGCAAGTCACCGTGAAAAACGCGGCGGGGCAGGCGGTATTGCAAGCCACTTTGCCCGCTAATGGCAGGGTTGAATCCGCGCTGATTCTGGGCGAATTGTACCTGCGCCAAGGGCAGTGGAAATTCCGCGCCGTTGGGCAAGGTTTCGCGGGTGGTTTAAAGCCCTTAGCGGAACATTTCGGGGTAGAAATCAGTGACCCCACACCAGCGGCAGCACCGCCAGTAACACCTCCGCCTGCACCCACGAAAAAGCCTATTTCCCTGAGCAAAGTGACGCTGGATAAAGCCAAACCGCGTGTCAGTCTGGAAAAGAAAACCGAAGGCTTCGGCGAAATCCGCATCAACCTGAACTGGAATCGTGGTCAAGCACCGGCTGCGAAAAGTGGCGGTTTGCTGGGCGGCTTATTCGGCGGCGGTAGCAATAAAGGCATGGATCTGGATGTCGGTTGTTTGTACGAACAGCGCGACGGCACGATTAGCGCGATTCAAGCCCTCGGCAACCGCTTTGGTTCGTTCCGCTCTGACCCGTTTATCGAGTTGAAAGGCGATGACCGCACGGGCGCGATCAGTGAAGGTGAATGGCTGCACATTAACGGGCAACAGTGGCAAACCTTTAAGCGGGTTCTGGTGTACGCCTTTATCTACGAAGGTGCGCCGAACTGGGCACAAACCGATGGTGTCGTCACTATTTATGTGCCGAATGAACCCCCGTTAGAAATTCGCTTGACCGAAGGCAGCAATTCACTGGGCATGTGTGCGGTGTTGGTGTTGGAAAATGTCAATGGTGCCTTGCAGGTTAATCGCGAAGTGCGTTATTTCAAAGGGCATCAGGAAATGGATCAAGCCTATCATTGGGGTTTAAACTGGCGGGCAGGTTCAAAATAAGTGTTAAAATAAAAGGAATGTGAGATGGCTTTAAGTTTACAAAAAGGCGGCAATCTTTCTTTAAGCAAAACCGATCCCAGTTTAACCAAAATTCTTATTGGTTTGGGGTGGGATGAGCGCAGTACCGATGGCGCAGGTTTCGACCTTGATGCCAGTGCATTTTTGCTGACCGCGAGCGGTAAAGTGCGCGGCGATGCGGATTTTATTTTTTACAATCAACTGAAATCCACCGACGGTTCCGTTGAACACACGGGCGATAATCGTACCGGGCAAGGTGATGGCGATGATGAATCCATGAGAGTGGATTTGAGCAAAGTGCCTGCCGACATTACCAAGGTGGCGTTTACTGTGACGATTCACGATGCCGAAGCGCGTCGGCAGAATTTCGGTCAAGTCGCCAATGCGTTTATTCGTGTGGTTAATGATGTTACCGGCACGGAAATCGTGCGTTACGATTTGGCAGAAGATTATTCCACTGAAACCGCGATGGTGTTCGGTGAGTTGTACCGCAACAACGAGGAATGGAAATTTCGTGCCGTTGGGCAAGGTTATGCGGGCGGTTTAAAGGCCATGTGTGACCAATACGGCATTAGCATTGGTTAAGTTTTTTATTCAATGATTAAGATAATGGAGTTTTACAATGGCTGTTAGTTTACAAAAAGGTGGCAACGTTTCGTTAACCAAAGAAGCCCCCGGTTTGACCGGCGTATTGGTAGGTTTGGGTTGGGATACCCGTGCGACCGATGGCGCTGGTTTTGACTTGGATGCCTCCGCATTTATGTTAGGCGAAGACGGTAAAGTGTTGTCGGATGACTCGTTTATTTTCTACAACAATAAGAAATCCGCGTGCGGCAACGTCGAACATCTGGGTGATAACAAAACCGGCGAAGGCGAGGGCGATGACGAACAAGTGAAGCTGAACCTTGCAGGCATGGGTGAAAATGTTAAGAAATTGGTATTCGCTGTGACTATCCATGATGCAGAAGCCCGCAAACAAAACTTTGGGCAAGTCAGCAATGCGTATATCCGCTTGGTGAACGCTGCGGATAATACTGAAATTGCGCGTTACGACCTGTCTGAAGATGCCAGCGTGGAAACGGCTATGTTGTTTGGCGAAGTGTATCGTCACAATGCTGAGTGGAAATTCAAAGCGGTCGGTCAAGGTTTTGCGGGTGGTTTAGGCCCGATGGCTGCCTCTATGGGCGTTAATCTTGGCTAAATACGGTCAGGCATGGTTCGCCATGCACGTATGATTTGACAGGCATCTCGTTGCAGATGCCTGTTTTGTTTGTTCTTAACTAAAGTATTAACCTTATGTTTCAGGATTTTAAATATTCGTTTTTAGTCACCTTCCTCTGTGTGGGTTTGGCGATTTGGTGGGGTGCGACCACTTCGATGGGCATAGCTACGGCCATTTTCTTGGTGGTGGTGTTAGGCGTCATGGAAGTGAGCCTGTCTTTTGATAATGCGGTGGTGAATGCTTCTGTCCTCAGGGAGATGGATGAAAAATGGCAACAGCTATTTTTAACCGTCGGTATTCTGATTGCGGTATTCGGGATGCGTTTAGTGTTCCCGATTGTGATTGTGGCGGTGGCGACGGGGCTAGGTACGATTGATGTCATGAGCATGGCGTTGAATAATCCAGAGGAATATTCCCGCCATTTGATGGAAAGCCATGCGGGTATTGCGGCGTTTGGTGGCATGTTCTTGTTGTTGGTGTTCCTGAGCTTTATGTTCGACAACGAAAAGGATGTTCACTGGATTCATGCCATCGAAGAACGCATGAGTGCGATGGGCAAGCTCGACGTGATTAGCGTGCTATTGTCGTTGATCGTGTTGTTCTTATTGCAGCATTTCCTGCCGATTGATGATAAAACCCGTTTAACCGTATTGGTGGCGGGTTTGGCTGGCGTGGTGTTATACATTGCGGTCAGTAGTTTAGACGTGTTTTTTGAAGACGAAGCGGAAGGTGAAGCGGTTGTCAACAGTGTTAAACGTAACGGTTTGGCAGGCTTTTTATACCTTGAAGTATTGGATGCATCCTTCTCATTTGACGGCGTAATTGGCGCGTTTGCGATCACCAAAGATGTCGTCATTATTATGTTGGGTCTGGCGATTGGCGCAATGTTTGTGCGCTCTCTGACTGTGCATTTGGTACACAAAGGCACCTTGGACGAATACATTTATCTGGAACACGGTGCGCATTACGGTATCGGTGCGTTGGCGGTGATTATGCTGTTTAGTATTCACTACCATATTCCCGAAGTGATTACTGGCTTGATCGGCGTGACGTTTATTGTGTTGTCGATTGTGTCTTCACTGCGTCACAAAAAGAAATTATTGGCGGAAGCCTAACTTGTAAGGAGATTATTCGATGTCATTTTTTGATACCTTGAAAGAAAAAGCCGGGGAAGCCCGCGCTAAACTAACCGCTGAAATCGGTAAGTTCAAAAACCGTGAATTCATGGAAGCGTGCGTTGCCGGTTGCGCGTTGGTTGCCGCTGCGGATGGCAGCATCGATTCTGCTGAAAAGCAGAAGATGATGAAATTCATCCAACAATCGGATGAATTGAAAGTGTTTGAAACCAAAGACGTCATCACGTTCTTCAACAAAGTTGCGGAAAACTTCGAGTTCGACAATGAAATCGGTAAAGCAGAAGCCCTGAAAATCATTAGCAAACTGCGCAGTAAACCCGACGCTGCGCGTTTGATGGTACGCGTATGTTGCGCCATTGGCAGTGCCGACGGCGAATTTGACGCTAAAGAGAAGCAGATGGTGCGTGAAATGTGCCGTGATTTGAATGTGTCACCCGAAGATTTCGGCGTGTAATCATCACAGCTTAGCTTTGGGTTGCAGCCAATCCTGCGCACTCTTGGTAATCGCCAAGACCGCAGGATGGCTGATTCGCCGTTCCACCGAAATCGCAAAAAACTGCTCCATTACGCCGTCGGCTCGCCCGATACAATGAATATCCGTTTCCTGAG
This sequence comes from Candidatus Thiothrix sulfatifontis, assembly GCA_022828425.1. Lineage (NCBI taxonomy): Bacteria > Pseudomonadati > Pseudomonadota > Gammaproteobacteria > Thiotrichales > Thiotrichaceae > Thiothrix > Candidatus Thiothrix sulfatifontis. The sequence goes on along the minus strand of CP094685.1, from coordinate 2,608,899 downwards.
TAAACGTATCTTCCTGCACCGAGGGTGCGACAAAAACACCCGCACCGCCGAAACCAAACGCCCGCATGAGCGCACTGTCATCAAATTCTCCAATAATATTCGGCTGCACTTTCTGTTGATGAAACCAATTCATGAGTTCATTGCGTACTGACGTGCCTTCACTGGGAATCAGCAACGGTGCGCTGTGCAAGCATTGCGGGAATTCACCCAGCAAGTCTGCTTTTACTGTGGTGTGGGCAAAAAAGCTAATGCCACTAAACCCCAAACGGTGTGAAAAACCTTTGATTGGCAGTGTATTGGGAAGCGGCTTATCCGCAATTACCAGTTCAATGCGGTGCATGGCAAGCTCCCCCAGCAAGTCAGGTAAAGGCCCTTCGTGGCACACAATGTGAATTTGCGGGCTGAGCAACATCGCCGGTTCCAGCAATTTATAGGCAATGGTTTTGGGAACCACATCGACGATGCCAACCCGAAACAGCCGTGCCTGCCCGGAAGGGTGGGTTTGTAAAGCTTGTTCCAAAGCACTGCCCAGTTGGAAAATTTCATCGGCATAACGCCGCGTGGTATGCCCCGCATCGGTGAGTTCCAGATTGCGGCCTTGTTTGCGGAAGAGTTTGACGCCGAGGGATTCTTCCAGCAATTGCAATTGCCCGCTAATGGTTTGCGGGGTCAGGTTCAGGCTTTCGCAGGCACGCACAATGCTGCCTAAAGTCGCCACTTCACGAAAGTAGTATAAGTGTTTGTAATTGATCACGATTAACTGTCCTGAATCTTACGTAATTCTTGTTCGCACAGGGATTTTAACATGGAAAGTGCATCATTCAGCATGGCAGTGCGCACTTGCTGAAGCTGGTGTTTAATGTGGTCGCGTCCCGCATCCAGCCAAGCGTCCCAGCGGGCTTGATCGTGCTCGCTCCACCAATCCGGGGTATCGGCGGGGTGGTAAGCCAACTTGTCGAGATCCAGCATGTCGTAAATATTGACCCACTCACCTTCCACTTTCAACATGAGGCTGGGGTTGAACAGGTAATGCCCTTGGCGCACCCGATAGAACAGTTTGCGGTTGTAACGGTCGTCGCGATACATCTCGTTTTTCGAGAAAATGCTGGAAATATAGGCGCGTTGTTTGCGTTGTGGGCTTAATACCTCCGGTGGGAAATGTGCCACTGCGTCAATAATGTCTTGCGTACCAAAGCCACCGTTTCCACCGATTTTAAGAGGCAGGGCGCGGTAAAACAGTGCAATCATTAGATTGAGCAGGAAAAACTCCATGCTGTGCTGATCGAGTTTTAATAATTTGCCGTCAATTTGAATGCTTAAACTGTCGGGGGCGAGTTGCCGGTAAATGCTGGCAAGGTGATGTTTGGCGTATTTCTCGTCTTTGCTGGCTTGTTGCAAGGCAATCTGAAACGCGGTGAAGTGGTTATTATCCACGTATTCGGGGTTGGCACCGAGTGCCGCCAGTTCATTAATCAGGCTTGAGTTGCCCAACCAAGCCGCCACCATCAGCGGGGTTTGGTTGAACGGGTTGCGGAAATCCACGCCAAATTTATTGAGCTGGTTGCGCAAAGCCACTGGATTTTTAAGCTGATAAGGCAGGTAATATTTCTGCTGTAATTGCTTGATGCCATTGGCAGGATGCCGTGCAGGTTTGAACTCAACCTTGATTAAATCGCGTAGGCATTGCCGGTCTTCGTATACCAGCGCGACTTCAAACAGAGCCAGCCGGGCTTTTTTATCGCCCTGCTGAATGGCTTGGGTGTGCAATTGCTGCAAGGTTTCGCCGGTATAAACTGCCCAATCCGGGTTTTGTTGCTGGAGAATTTCTTGGCGGATACGGTCAGCTTGTTCTTGCTTGCCTTGCAACTCAAGTTTGTGGGCTTCGCGTTGCCATTCTTCGCGGCTGGAATTTTGGTTAGCGAGATTGAGCGTCTCTTGCGCATCATGCAAGCCTAGCAAATCCAGCACGTGTTGTTTGGATTCGGCCTCGATCCAGTACAAATTACGCACAGCACGGGTCAGGGCAACGTAGAGTGCGTTAATGTAAAACTTGTAGGTTTCCAGCGACTTATCGGTTTTGTTTTTAGCGCGGGCGTAACTCAGGTCTTGTTGCAGGTCGGCGTGAGTCACACCTGCGCTGATTTCGCGGAAGCGTTTGTTTTCTGCACTCAGGAAGTTGTAGAGAATAATATTGTCGTATTCAAGCCCCTTGGCTTCTTGGATCGAGAATACCAGCGGCGTGTTGAAATGTTGTTGCGCTTCGGCTTTTTGTTCGGGGTGCATGACCACCACGGCAAAACGGGTGGAGGTACGGGTTTTGGCATCGAGTTCGCGGCGGATGTTATCGCGGTCTTGCAGGAATACCACATCGCCTTGCACATGCCCATTGCTTTGCACCAGATAATTGCTTTCACGATCAATCGAGCCGAAGCGGGCATTTTTGAGCAGCAAAATCCGGTTTGCCAGTGCGGTGACTTGCGGGGAATTGCGGTAATTGGTGCTCAGGATGCGGATTAAATCGACATCCGCCTGCAATTCGCCGTGGGTGTAAAACAGGCTTTTGAGCTTGCTCCACGAGAAAAAATTGGGGTGGACGATTTGGTTGGAATCGCCACACAGCAAAAATCCCGTGGGGTCGCGCAAGGTTTTGAGAATGAGGAAAAGCTGGATATTGGTTAAATCCTGCACCTCATCCACCACCACGAAATCGTAGCGTGGTGCAACCCGTTCTAGGTATTGGTGGCTGAGAATATTGCTGTCGTAACGTTGATTTTCCTGCAAAAAACTCAGATAGCGACTGAAAATATCGTAAACAACCGGGCGTTCGTCTTCCAAGAAAATCGACTGCTTGATGCCTAGGTTGAGGTATTCGTCGCGGCTGAGGTAAGCGCTGTCAACGGAAGGGCCGGTAATGACCCCTTTGAATTCCTCGAACAATTTGTGTGCATCTTTAATGGGCGTGCGCGGTAAACGGCTGAACCACTGCGCAAATTCGCGGAAATGAAGCGGTTTGCCGCCTGGGACTTGGATGCTTTCGAGAAATTCTTGGAAGGAGAGGAAATCGACGTGTTGTTGCGCGTTTTCGTAGCCGTGGGCGTAATACAGGTCGCGGGAATTTTTCACCAGATACGGCGATAGGGTGACGTATAAGACATCGCCGGGGCAGGCTTTGAGCTTTTCCAGCGTCAAAGCGGTTTTGCCACTGCCTGCCGAACCAATGATCACCAGCGGTGGCGGTAGCTCGAAAACGGCTTGCTGGGTGTCGTCAAACGAAATGATTTTATCCAACAGATTGAAACGCCCGTGTTGGGTGTTGACGTAAGCAAGGTTGGGGGTGTCGTCGGGGGCGTGTTCGAGTGCGGGAATTTTGTCTTCGTCGATGACCGCGCCGTGACTGAGGAAGCGTGAACCGGCGTAATCGTGGCTTTTGAGGTATTCCAGCACCAATGCGTAACGTTGATCTTGGTAGTTGTAAAAAGCCAGCAGCAAACGGTCGCTGCGGTTGAGCCGCGCTCGGTATAAGTTGTCACCGATTTTTTTGACGTCAGCGGACTTGAGATCATCGGCTTCGATGAAAGAGCGCCATTTGCGGAAGCCGGTGATTTTGTCAGGATTCAGTTCGTTATAAAGTAGTATCTGCATTATTCCCAGTTATAACCGTTATCGTTGGACAGTTTTTCGCAAAGTGTTTCCAGTGCGGCTAAAAATGCTTCTTCATCATTTGGCGTGATTTCAAAGGTTGAAAATCCAAGGTAAGCACCGTTTTCATCCTCGCTCTCTTCCCATTCAAGCGTGTAATCATCGTCAGTCGTGTGTTTGGCGCATAATTTTTCAATTTTTGCGGCGACGGTTTCAGCGTTGTCGGTGTAGATATAGAAATCACTTAACGTCAGTGCGGCGGCGGCTTCGCTATCGTCATCGTCGTAACCTTCTATGCTGAAAGCGTAATTTTCAGCGTCTGCCCATTCGTTGCACAACGTATCCAGCGCTTCCAAGAACGTTTCAGGGTCATCCAACGAGATGTCGAAGTTGCTGATAATGGCGTAGGTGACGCCATCTTCTTCACTTTCTTCGTAGTCAAAATAGAAGGCTTCCGCATTGGCATATTGTTCACACAATGCCTCCAATGCTGTAGAAAAATCCTCAACCGCGTCCGTGGCAACATAGAAATCGAACAGTTGGATTGCGCCATCTTCGGCAAAGTAAGAGCTGTCATCTTCGGATTCAATGTCAGCATTAAAATCCAAGTCCTCAACCGCTTTGACGACCCAAGTATCATGTCCGTTGAGTTCAGCGTGAATCACATATTTATAGGGAATGTAGCAATAGCCACGATCCCCCCATGCATTTCCCCAGGAATTACGCACGATGAACATCTTATCTTTGTCTAAATAGCCAACACAAAGCATGGCGTGCCAGCCGTGTTCTTCGCGTACCTGCTCGGTCTTTTTTGGTAAGGGGACGCGCCCACGGTTGTCGGTTGCTTCATCAAACGAAGAGAAAGTGTTCAGACAAAACGCAATGGGATAGCCTTCTGCCAAGGTGTGACGATACAAATCCAAATCTGTTTCGACGTATTCGGCTTCAGCGATTTTGAAATTGGCGGCGTGTTCATAGGCTTCCGCCGCCGGTTCTTCGGTAATGTAGTCTGTGTCGTTAGGCCACAAATTTTCGTGGCACGCACCGTACTTCTTTAATCCTTCAATCGCCGACTGCATGGATGTGCCGTCGTCATTCTCGATGTCATCGTCTTCATAGCGAGCGTTGTAATAAATAAACAAGCGACTGACATCAGCGGATTCCCCCAAATGACGTTTAGCCAAGTATTCATACGCACCCGCGCACGCATTTGCCACGCAACTGTTGCCCACTTGTTCCTCAACCTCAGTCAAATACGGACGTAGGTCAACTTTAGCGGGCAACGGTTTCGCGGCAGAACGGCCAATTTTACGGCGTTTGGCATCCGTGGGGACAGCCCCAACCCGGCAGCCGCCAATTCGATGGCTACGGGGTTTCATGAGCGCAATGCCTCACGGCACAATGTGTTCATCATGCTGTTTACCAGTAAATGCCTTTGCCACCCTGACTTGGCGTTGCGGCTTGCGCCAGTGTGCTAACCACGCCCGCTTTACGCATCAAATCCGCCAATTCACGTTGCTGGCTGGCATCTTGGCACGCGGCGGTGGCTTTGGCGTACAAGCTTTCGGCTTTGCTGCTATTGCCCCATTTTTGCGCCAGTTCTGCCATGTACGCAAAGTGGAAATGGTTTTGAGCTTTGGCTTCGCCTTTATCCAAAATCATTTGTGCTTGCGCGTCGTCATCCAAATGCTCTTTCACGGCTTTGGCGAGTTTGTTGTACTCGAAAGTGCTGGCGTTGCTGGCATCCAGCTTTGCCAGTTGTGCGGCGTAGAATTGTTGTGTCCAAGTTTTGCCAAATTCGGTGTCGCTGAGTTGCTTGCTGACGGTTTCGCCGAGGTTGCGCACGGCTGCAAACGTATTGCTATGGGTGGCGGCTAGATCCAGCAAGCGTGCCAGCCATGCTTTGTCTTTCACCAGATTGCCAACCGCGACGATTAGCGGCTGATAAGCGGCGAAGCTGAAGGTGCCTGCTTGCTGCATCTTTTCTTCCGCCGTGGTCAGCAATTGGCTGGCGTAGGACGTGTCTTCCAGTTCTTCGACCACCGCGTTTGCCAGTGCAATGAATTGGTTGGGGCGCGTCAGGGTTTTTTCCTGATTTTGGAATTCGGTGTAACGCGCTTGGCTGGCTTCACGCTTGAGCAGTTTCCCGCTAATGCGGTCGTTGCGCTCGGCATCATCCGCCAGCAATTGCTTGGATGCGTTTGCGAGTTTGCGCATTTCGTCGAGGGAGCTGACGTTGGCTTCGGCTTTGTCGAGGGCTTGGATGACGACAGTAGCGTCGCCCGGTGTCAGTTTTTGGGCGCGTTGCGCTACATCTAATACTTGTGCGTTGGTGTCGGTCAGCTCCAGTGCTTTTTGCAGGGATGTGGCGGCGAGTGCGGCATCGGCTGGGTTTTTCGCCAGTGCTTCGAGGATGCTGGTTGCGTCAGTGTAAACTTTGCAAGCGTCCACCGCTTTGGCGTACAGCGCGTTGGTTTTGGCAGGGTCTTGCAGGTTGGCGTTGACTTCGCCTGCGAGTGATACCAAGGCGGCAGCGTTAGTGGCTTTGCTTTCCGCAGCAGCGTAAATGCTGGCAACGCGGTCTTTGTCACCGAGGTTATCGTTGACGGCTTTTGCCAACATTGCCAAATCGGTAGGCGTGCTGAGTTTGCTGGCGAGTTTGTCGTAAGCTTTGCCTGCAATGGTTTTGTCATCCATGTTGGCGGCAACGGCACTGGCGAGTTTCAGCAAGTCTTCTTTGCCGCTGAATTCGTTCAGGGCAACGCCGTACATGTCTTTAGCGGTGGCTTGGTCGCCCAGCAAGTTGGCGTAACCCGTGGCAAGGTCGAGATTTTCTTCACCGCTCATCGCGAAGTTTTTGCCTTGTTCCAGTAAGTCTTCGGCTTTGTCTTTATCGCCGAGCAGGTTCATGAAACCGCCTGCGAGCACCACGAATTGCGCGGGGAACATGCAGTTACTTTCGGCATCAGCCAACGTTGCGGCAACCTCTTTGTCATCGCCGAACAGGTCTTTCAAACCTTTCGCGAAAGTGACGACATCGGCCGTTTCGCTGCTGGAGGGTGCAGCTTTTTTGAAGACCATCAGTGCGGTGGTGGGGTTGCCGCTGTTTTTAATGTCGGTCGCGAGTTTCTGGTAGTCGGCAATGCTTTTGCAGTTGACAGTGACTTTGCCGAACAGCTTGTTGGCAAGGGCGTTGTCTTGCAGCGCGTCTTGCACGTAACCGGCGTAAGACAGCAATTCGGTGGTATTGGTGGTTTCGCTGATGGCTTCTTCTAACAAGGCGCGGCCTTTGTCGCGGTCGCCGAGGAATTTGGCAATGCTATAGCCGGTTTCGGCTTTTTCTTTGGCATCAAAGCAGCTATTGGCGGCTTCGTCGTACAGTTCGGCGGCTTTGTCATGATCACCCGTCGCTACATAACCTTCGGCAACCGCGACGTAATGCGCGGGGAAGGAGCAGTTGGATTCGCCTTTCGCCAGTAATTCTTTGGCGTAGTCCAAATCGGCGGGTGCGGCGGCAGCTTGTTTAGCAAGGGCGGCGTATGAGGCTGCGTCGTTGCAGGCGGCGGCTTGTGGGCTGAGTTCTTCGCGGGTTGCCATGTGTCCTCCAAAAGCGGTTGATGCAAAATCGAGACTAACCAGTGTTGTAAAGCATATTGGCGACGGGTTCAAGTGTCGCGCCTAGCCTTACCGCTCATACGGAGAAAATGTCTGTTTGTCCGAAGGTGGTCGGTGCTTGGCGTGTGGACGTGAAAAATGGTAAGCGCTAAATCAGGCATACACACCAGCACAGGAGAATTCAAGATGACAGGCATAACACAGGGCAGTGGAACCAAAACAACCGAGTCTACCGCTACACTGACAGCAGTAACCACTGCGCTTGGCGATGCGGTGAAGTCCATTCAAAGCAAGTCAGATAACAACCCGTTTGGCAACGGCAGTCATGCCGATAAGGAGGCACTAATCAAGCTTGTGATGAACATGATTGAGTTGATTAGTTGCAAGTTGCCGCCGACTGAGCCGCCAACCAAACCACAGCCGAAGCCGTTGCAATTAACCTCGCAACAAGATAAAGCCGTGCGCGAACGTTTCAATGTTGGCAGTGCAATGAGCTACGAAGTGTTGGACAGCAAGAAAGACGGCAAGCTCAGCGCGGGCGATACGCTGGTTATTTCGGGCGGCATTACAGGCGGTGAAATTTCGCGGAAAAAATTGACACAGCAGGATGTGAAAGCAATCAATGCCGGTGGCACTGGCGGTTCAGATGCACAGCAGCACTTGGATGCGAACCGCAAAAAGTGGAACTCGCTGGATATTCAAGATTATTCATTTACCTTGCAACGCAATTGCTTCTGCCGTGGTGACGCTATCCGCCCAATTAATATTGAAGTACGCGATGGGAGTGTGGCTAAGGCTACGTATGCCGATACGGGTGAGCTGCTGCCGGATGATCGCAAGACGAATAAACAGTCTGTTTACAATTTGAATGCGGACGGTGTGTTTAATTTGGTGGAGCAAGGCATCAAGAGCGGTGCGGCTAAGGTCGATGTGAGTTATGACAAGCAATACGGTCTGCCAACGTCGATTTATATTGATCAAAGTTTCCAAATAGCGGATGAGGAGATGGGTTACACGATTTCCAATTTCCAGCCTGAGCCAACGTTTACGACGCTGGCGTGTGGCGAAGAAGGTAATTATTGCCCACCTACTGAAATCTTGCCACCTCAAGTACTACCGATTAAATAATGATCCAAACAACCTGCTTGATGATTGCCGGGGGGGATACCGACCCACAGTTGATGCGGTTGTTGAAACGCGCGGCATTGCATGGCATTCCTGTGCAATGCCTGCTCACTGGGCAAGCCGGTTTGCCGCGTTTGCATTGGGATATTCAGCGCAATCAATTGCTGAATGAGGGCGAGGTGGTGACGGTGAGTGCTGCTTTTATTCGTCAGGATGTGTTCGCTTACCTAAAAAGTAAGGATGCGCAAGATAATGTTGTTGCCCACGAATGGTACGCGGCAGTTTCCGGTTGGTTACTGGCATCACCGGCTATTCGTTTGTGCAATCGCAGATTCCAGTCGTGCGGTACTGTCAATAAGCCGTATGTGCTACGTTTGGCGCTGGAGCGAGGTTTCAAGGTGGCGCAAACCTATGTCAGCAACGATATTCCTGCCATGAATGCGTTAGGTGACAGCGGGGCGTGGATTACCAAGCCCGTCACAGGGGGAGCGTATTGTGTGCCATTGGAACCGTTTGCAGAGCGTTTGAACAACCGTTTGTCTTACCCACAGATTGTGCAGCAGCGTTTGGAACAGCCGGAACTCCGCGTGTTTCGTGTGGGCAATACGTGGTTTGGGTTCAAAATTGTTTCCGATGTGTTGGATTATCGCACGTCATCCGCGACCCGCATGACCGAGGTGGAGGTTCCCGCTGATTTGGTGGAAAAACTCACCTGCTTGTCAGACCATTTGGGGCTGGATTTCGCTGCGGCAGACTTCAAAACCGATCCGCATACCGGCGAATGGCAGTTTTTGGAGATTAATACCAACCCAATGTTTGCGGGATTTGATCAAGTGGCAGCCGGTAAGTTGAGCGATGCGTTGCTGAAGTATCTTGGGCTATTGCAAGAATGATACAATACACCAAGATTTTTATGCTGATCATTAATCATCATGCCAGAAGCCGAGCCGATTGCCTGCCAAGAATGCGGTCAATTACACCGTTACCGAATTATTGCGTCGGGCAAAATCGCTAATTGCAGCCGTTGTGGGGCGGTGCTATACCGCAATCGCCCGAACATGTTGGATTCGGTGCTGGCACTAACCATTGCCGGGCTAATTTTATTCGTATTGACGAATGGGTTCCCCTTGTTAGGTCTTCGCGCACAGGGAGCAGAGCAAGAGCTGCATTTGCTGGGGGCGAGTCTGGCGTTTTGGAATCAGGGCTATCCGATCGTAGCAGGGTTAATTGTTCTCAATATTATTGTTTTTCCTTTGTTTGAATTGCTGACGCTGCTGGTGGTGGTGTTGACTGTGCGCTATCGTTGGCAGCCGGAGATGGCAATTTTTTTATTCCGTTGGATGCGTGAATTTAAGCCTTGGGGAATGCTGGAAGTCTTCATGCTAGGGGTGCTGGTAGCCGTGGTGAAACTGGGTGATTTGGCTACGTTGATTGTAGGGGCTGCTTTTTGGTCATTCGCCGGGCTAGTTTTTACGATGGCTGCGGCCACCGCATTATTGGATCCTTTCACTGTGTGGCGGGCATTGGGAAAAAAGCATGGTTGAGAATGGGGTTTTGCTGCAATGCCGTGTGTGCAGTGGCTTGAGCCATGCGCCTAAGCAATTAAAACGTTTTGATGTGATGCATTGCCCGCGTTGTGGGGCGCGAATGGCATTTCCGCAGCATTCCAACAGTGTCGAAGTCACTTGGGCATTGCTGATTGCAGCGGCTATTCTGTATATTCCAGCCAACTTGTTGCCGATCATGAGTGTGTATATGTTGGGGGCAGGGCAACCGGATACGATTATTACCGGCGTGTACCATTTGTTGGAAGCCGGGCAATGGCCGTTGGCATTGATTGTTTTTGTGGCGAGTATTGTGGTGCCCTTATTGAAACTGTTTACGTTGAGTTTTTTGTTGATCAGTATTCAGCGGCGTTCACACTGGCGGCAACACGACCGAATGCGCTTGTATCGGATCACGGAATACGTGGGGCGTTGGTCAATGGTGGATGTGTTCGTGATTGCGATTTTAACCGGGTTGGTACAATTCGGGAATCTGGCGCGGGTTGATGCAAACTTGGGCAGTTTGTCGTTTGCAGCCGTGGTGGTATTGACCATGCTGGCGGCGCGTACTTTGGATGAGCACTTGATCTGGGATATTGTTCGGCAAGGGGAACGGCAACAATGAATGACAACAATGGGCTGGATAATACGTTGCCGGATGTGGAATTGCGCGAGCAGCGCTGGCCTTCGCCAGTGTGGTTAATTCCGTTGGCGGCCTTATTGATCGGTTTTTGGTTATTGTTTCAAGCCTGGTATGAGCGTGGGCCGACTGTCACCGTGCAATTTTCTAGCGCAGAAGGCATTGAGCCGGGTAAAACCGAAGTGCGTTATCGCGCTGTCACCGTTGGCAAAGTCAAAAAACTCAAATTGGACAATGAACTGAAATACATCGAAGCCATGATTGAATTGAATAAGGAAATTGGGCGACATTTGGGCAGTGATGCGAGTTTTTGGGTGGTTCGCCCGCGTGTAAACCGTTCCGGGGTGTCGGGTTTGAGTACCTTGTTTTCCGGTTCTTACATTGGCATGGATCCGGGAACTGATAACGACGACCAGAGTTTTTATAAAGGCGCGGAACGCCCGCCGGTGATTGCACCGGCAGAAGACGGTAAGCGTTTTTTCTTAATCTCGGATTCTTTGGGTTCAATGGATGTGGGAGCGCCCGTATTTTATAAACAGTTGCAAGTTGGTGAAGTGATTGATTACGAATTATTGAATAATCAAGACCGCGTGCAATTGGAGGTGTTTGTACGGGCGCCTTATTTTCAATACGTGCATGAAAACACGCGTTTTTGGAATGCCAGTGGGGTTGAACTTAATATGAATTCGACCGGGGCAGAGTTTCGGATGGAATCGCTGATTTCTGTGTTAATCGGGGGAATTGCATTTGAAACGCCGACCGGGATTGCCGGTGGAGACGTGAGTAAACAAGGTGATACTTTTGTGTTGTATCGCAATTATGCGGATTCGCGGAAAAAGCAGTACGCCACCAGATTGTATTACGTTATGTATTTTGATGGTTCGGTGCGCGGTATGCGCGTGGGTTCGGCGGTAGAGTTTCAAGGTATTCCGATTGGGCAGGTCGAAAAGATTGACGTGAATATGGATACCGATTCATTGGCGGTACGCGTTCCGGTATTGGTATCGATTCAACCGCAATATTTTGATGAGTCTCTTACTAAAGAAACAGGTGAGGCTGCTATGCGTCAATTGGTGGAAAAAGGAATGCGCGCTAAATTGGATACCGTGAGTTTTTTAACGGGGCAGAAAGTGATTACACTGAGCATGGAAACAAATCCGCCCGCTGCCGCCATTAAAGCCACACAATTTTACAGTGAATTCCCAACCATTGGCACAGCGTTTGAAGAACTGCCTTTCTTAGCCACCGAAATTATGATAAGCCTTGATGAAACCTTGGATGGCATTAATAAACTGGTGAGTAGCGGTAAATTGGATAAAACCGTAGACAGCCTCAATAAAGTATTATTAGAAGCAGAACAAGCGGTGAAGGCCGCTAAAGAAATGCTTAATACGGTAGATAAAAATACCCTGCCCAGTGTCACCAATGATGTCAATAAAATCAGTCAGGATTTGAGTAATACCATGCAGAGAATTCAAGGCTCAATGGTGCAGATTGACCGTTTGACTGCGCAAAACTCCCCAACGCAACAGCAATTGCAAGAAATGTTGGAAGAAGTGACCGCTGCTTCGCGTGCTTTGCGCAGTTTGACTGAAACATTGCAACGCCAACCCAGTTCATTGCTACGCGGTAAACAAGGAGAATAATGATGAGACGATGGTTAGGTGGCTTAATAATGGTGGCATTAAGCGCTTGTGCGAACACGCCTACGCAATATCACACGCTGTCAATGGATACGGGCAGTGCAGCGCTGCCAGTGGTGACTTCAGCAATCAATAGCGTGGGAGTTGGCCCGATTACGTTGCCGACATTGCTGGATCGTGAGGGCATGGTCATCCGCAAAGATGCAACGACGCTGGAAGTATCCGATACGCACTTGTGGGGCGGGCAATTGGAAGATGAATTCCTGCGCACGTTGACCCAACAGTTGCAAAGCCGTTTGCCCAGTACACGCGTGCAAAGCGTGCCGTGGGAACTCAGTCAGACGCCGCAGTACCAGGTGGTGGTTAAGCTCGATCAGTTCGACGGCACACCCAGCGGCAGCGCGTGGCTGCGTGGTGTGTGGCAACTTCAGGCAGGCAGTGATGGCAAGATTCTCACAACTGAGCCGATACTGTTGACCCGTCAGACCCTAGAAGCGGGGGTGACGGGGCTGGTGAAAGCGCAAAGCGGGTTGTTGGCGGATTTAGCCAAGCAGATCGTGCAGCGCTTAGCCGCGTATTAGCCCGCTGCTTGTTTCACAAAGCTTAAGAAAAAGGTAACGGGTACGGCATTGCTGATGCTGGGAAGAGCCGCTATTTCGCGCAAAGCGGTTACGCCAGCCGCCAAATCAAAATCAGCCGCATTCAATACAATCGGGGCAACTGTGGTGATTTGAACGGTGTCACCGACTTCGGTGATCGCCACGGTAGCGGGGATTTCCTTTTTCACACCATGCAAGTCCAAGGTGACATTGAGGGTTTGGATGCCGGGTTTTACGCCGGTTTTGCTCAAATCGACGCGGATATTCGCGTGGGTAAATTTTTTGGTGTCAAACAATTGTTCGCGCATCCGTTGATCGCGAATGTCGATATTGGTGCTGACACTAGCTAAATCAACGCTTAACGAACCTTGTCCCGCCTTGGTAATCGTACCAGAGAGGGTTTTGAACGTGTGGGTTTCGGCAATGTGATCTTTTTTAATGGAAACGAAATGCAGTGCCGATTGCTGATTGTCGAGCACCCAATCCGCTAAAGCAGTGCCAGAAAGTAGCGCGAAACTGAGCGTAGTTTTGCAGATAAAAGGTAGCAGACCTTGCATAACTGGTTTTTCCTGTGAATGGTTAAAATCGACTTGCTTGCAGCTTAACTGAATAGCGCCGTTGGTCGGATATACTGCGGTAACTGCATGGGTTTTTACCCTCCAGAGAACCTTACTTGATTTAAGTCAATTATCAAGAAGGGTTATATGTTACCCTATCGCAAGAGATAGAATGACTTAAAATTTTAACGAAATAACGATACCACATAGGGAGATACCGTATGGCTATTAGCAAAGCTGTTCAGCGTGGCACATTAATCTACATTTACGACCAAAACGGCGAAGCAGTGACCTCCATTTCAGCGCCCAGTCGCTTGCCTACTGATGGTTTGAAGGCGTATGACGCTCAGAGCATTAGCGTGCAGAAAGGCTTGTTATTGTACAACTATGATAAGCAGGGGCGGCAAACTGGCATTACGTCAATGGCAGAACATTGAGCTGCTAAAGTAGGCGCATTTTGATAGTCAAGCGTAAATGGTGCTTTAGTTGCTGCACTGCATCCGCTACAATCATTCGTATTCAGTAAACACTGGCAGGAGAGCGTTGCACACCGCAAGGTTGCCGCAACCGCCGAAGGCGCAATTCCGCCCGGAAACGCTCAGGCAAAAGGACTGGCAGTACTAGATCTGACTCTGGAGAGCAGTGCGGACGCACTCACCGAAGGGTAGTAACCACGTTGCCTGAGCGTAGTCGAAGGCACAGTGGGAATCTCTCAGGTAAACGGACAGAGGGGCGGCAGACTCACGCGGTCTGCCGCCCTTTTTTTGTGCCTGTTAAACTGGAAGAATCCTAATGCAACGTACTGCACTTTACGCCAAGCACCTTGAATCCGGTGCGAAAATGGTCGATTTCGCGGGCTGGGAAATGCCCATTCACTACGGCTCACAACTGCAAGAACACCACCAAGTCCGCAATGATGCGGGCATGTTTGACGTATCGCACATGGTCATCCTCGACCTCGTGGGGGCGCAATCCAAAGCCTTTTTGCACTACCTGCTCGCCAATAACGTTGATAAGCTGAAAGATTCCGGTAAGGCACTGTATAGCTGCATGTTGACCCCTGAAGGCACGGTGATTGATGATTTGATCGTGTATTTCATCACCGAAACCCAATGGCGCATCGTCGTCAACGCTGGTACACGCGATAAAGACATTGCGTGGATGCAAAAACAAATTGCCGCTTTCGACGCTACCCTGACCGAACGTGACGACCTTTCCATGATCGCGGCACAAGGCCCGAATGCACGCGCCAAAGTGCTGGGCATTATGCCAGCGGATGAAGTGGCTATCGTTGAGCCGCTGAAAACCTTCTACGGTGCATTCGTCAACGACTGGTTCATTGCCCGCACGGGTTACACGGGTGAAGACGGCTTTGAAATGATGTTCCCCAACGAACAAGCGCACAAAGTCTGGGATGCATTGTTGGCTGCTGGCATCAAGCCAATTGGTTTGGGCGCACGCGATACCTTGCGCCTAGAAGCAGGCATGAACCTGTATGGCACGGACATGGACGAAACCACTTCACCCTTAGTGTCGGGTTTGGGCTGGACAATCGGTTGGCAGCCGGAAGACCGCGACTTTATCGGGCGCAGCGCGTTGGAAGCACAAAAAGCCGCCGGTATTCCGCAAAAGTTCGTCGGGCTGGTGCTGGAAGGTAAGGGCGTATTGCGCAGTCACATGAAAGTGGTATGCAATGGTGGTGACGGCGAAACCACCAGCGGCACATTTTCGCCTACACTCGGCGTAGCGATTGCGCTGGCGCGTGTGCCAGCAAGCTGCGGCGAGACTTGCGAGGTCGATATTCGCGGCAAATTGCACCCTGCTAAAGTGGTGAAACCCGTGTTCGCCCGCAATGGCAAATCTGTTTTAAATTAAGTTTTTAGGAGTTATTTATGAGCAATGTTCCATCCGATTTGAAATACACCAAATCCCACGAGTGGGTACGCGACAACGGCGACGGCACGGTGACTGTTGGGATTACTGATCACGCGCAAGAGTTGCTGGGTGACTTGGTACACGTTGATTTGCCTGAAGTTGGCACTGAATTCGGTGCAGAAGACGGTTGCGCGGTCGCGGAATCGGTGAAAGCGGCTTCTGATATTTACGCGCCTGTCCCCGGTGTCATCCTTGAAAGCAATGAAGCGGTGCAAGATTCGCCTGAGTTGATCAATTCCGACCCTTACGGTGACGGTTGGTTATTCACCATGCGTGTGGATGACGAAGATGCGCTGGGCGAATTGATGGATGCGGAAGCATACAAAGCGGAATGTGACGAGTAATTAAAGGCAGATACCATGACAACCTTGTACGAACTTGAACAACACGACGATTTTATTGCCCGCCACATTGGTCCCAGCGCGGCGGATACAGCGGCAATGCTGCAAACCGTGGGCGCGGAATCGCTGGATGCGCTGATTGACAGCACTGTGCCTGCGAGCATTCGCTTGCCAGCACCGTTGGCGATTGAAGCAAGCTGTTCCGAAGCCGAAACGTTGGCGTATTTGAAGCAATTGGCGCGGCAAAATACCGTTGCCAAGTCGTACATCGGCATGGGCTATTACGATACGGTCGTGCCGCCGGTCATTTTGCGTAATGTCTTGGAAAATCCCGGTTGGTACACCGCGTATACGCCGTATCAGCCGGAAATTTCCCAAGGGCGGCTGGAAGGCTTGCTCAATTACCAGCAAATGGTCACGGATTTGACGGGCATGGACATTGCCAATGCCTCGTTGTTGGATGAAGCGACCGCAGCGGCGGAAGCGATGACGCTGTGCAAGCGTTCCAACAAGCTCAAATCGGACAAATTTTTTGTGGGTGATGATGTGCATCCGCAAACCATCGACGTGTTGAAAACCCGTGCGGAACACTTTGGGTTTGAATTGGTGATCGGCAACCCGTATAGCGAGTTGGCGGGGCAGGAAGTGTTTGGGGTGTTGCTGCAATACCCTAGCACCACGGGTGAAGTGGTTGATATTGAAGCATTGATTAAGCAGGCGCACGCGCAAAAAGCCTTGATATGTGTAGCATCTGATTTGATGGCGTTGGTAATGTTGAAAGCACCGGGCGAAATGGGTGCGGATGTGGTGGTTGGTAACTCGCAACGTTTCGGCGTGCCAATGGGTTTTGGCGGGCCTCATGCGGCGTTTTTTGCGGTGAAGGATGCGTTTAAGCGCACCATGCCGGGGCGGGTGATCGGGGTTTCGATTGATAGCCACGGCAAGCAGGCGTTGCGCATGGCGATGCAGACCCGTGAGCAGCATATCCGGCGTGAGAAGGCGACTTCCAATATTTGTACGGCGCAGGCGTTGCTGGCGAATATGGCGGGGTTTTATGCGGTGTATCACGGTGCAGCGGGGCTGAAGACGATTGCGGGGCGGATTCATCGGCTGACGAATATTTTGGCGAAGGGGTTGCAGCAGAAGGGTGTGACGCTGCTGAATGATACGTGGTTTGATACGGTGGTGGTGGCTGCTCCCTTCGGCTTCGCTCAGGGAGCAAATGCGGTTAATTTCCGCCATTTCTCTGATGGGAAGATTGGTATCAGCATTGATGAGCGTAAGACTCGTGCGGATATTGCTGAGTTGTTCGATGTGTTGCTGGGTGCTGGGCATGGGTTGGATGTGGAGGCGTTGGATGCTGCGGTTGTCGCGGAAGGTTTCAGCGGTATTCCATCCGGCTACCAGCGCACCAGCGAGTTCCTGACGCATCCGGTATTCAATTCGCACCATTCGGAATCGGAGATGTTGCGTTATTTGAAACGCTTGGAGAATAAGGATTTCTCGCTGGCACACGGGATGATTCCGTTGGGTTCTTGCACCATGAAGTTGAATGCAACCACGGAAATGATTCCGGTGACGTGGAGCGAGTTTGCCAATATTCACCCGTTTGCGCCGCAGGAGCAGACCGTGGGTTATCGCGCCATGATCAAGGAGTTGGAAGATTGGTTGGTGGAAATCACGGGCTATGATGCGATTTCGATGCAGCCGAATTCGGGGGCGCAGGGCGAATACGCGGGGTTGGTGGCGATCCGTCGTTATCAGGCGAGTATGGGGCAGTCGCATCGGGATGTGTGTTTGATTCCGAGTTCGGCGCATGGCACGAATCCGGCTTCGGCGGCGATGGTGAGCCTGAAGGTGGTGGTGGTCGAGTGCGACGTGAACGGTAATGTGGATGTGGCGGATTTGCGTGCCAAGGCGGAAAAACACGCGGCGAATTTATCGTGCTTGATGGTGACTTATCCGTCTACGCATGGGGTGTTTGAGCAGGACATCGTGGAAATTTGCGACATTGTGCATCAGTTCGGCGGGCAGGTGTACATGGATGGCGCGAACATGAACGCGCAAGTGGGCTTGTCGAAACCGGGCAAGATGGGGTCGGATGTGTCGCATTTGAACTTGCACAAGACCTTTGCGATTCCGCACGGCGGCGGTGGCCCTGGCATGGGGCCGATTGGGGTGAAAGCGCATCTTGCACCGTTTTTGTCTAGCCATGCGGTGACTCCGCCGGATGGAATTGCGCCGGGCAATAGTGCGGTGTCGGCTGCTCCGTATGGGAGTGGGGCGATTTTGCCGATTTCGTGGGCGTACATTAAGTTGATGGGCGCGGCGGGTTTGCAGCGGGCGACGGAGATGGCGATTTTGAACGCCAATTACATTATGCAACGCTTGGCTGAGCATTATCCGGTGCTGTTCCGGGGGGCGAATGGGCGGGTGGCGCATGAGTGCATTATCGACATTCGTCCGTTGAAGGCGGCTTCGGGGATTGATGAGTCGGACATCGCGAAACGCTTGATGGATTACGGTTTCCACGCGCCTACCATGTCGTTTCCGGTGGCGGGTACGCTGATGATCGAGCCGACCGAATCCGAGCCGAAAGAGGAGCTTGACCGTTTTTGCGATGCGATGATTGCGATTCGGGAAGAGATTCGCAAGGTGCAGGAGGGCGTGTGGCCTGCGGACAATAATCCGCTGGTGAATGCGCCGCATACGCTGGATGATTTGGTGAATGCTTGGGAACGCCCTTACAGCCAGACCGAGGCGGTGTTCCCGCAGGGTGTTAGCCCGACGGCGAAGTATTGGCCTACCGTGAACCGGATTGATAATGTGTATGGGGATCGGAATTTGGTGTGTTCTTGTCCGAGTGTGGATAGTTATCGGTAAAGACCCTCACCCCCTAGCCCCCTCTCCCGCCAAGCGGTAGAGGAGGGACAAGAGGGGATTTATGCTTTGTTTATCTGCTGCGCCAGCATTTCCCAGCCTTGCAACCCGCCTTTTAAACCGAGATTCCCTGCTAAGTTTTCCAACGCTTCCAGTTCTTGGGCGAGATTCATTTTTTTGGCAAGCCCATAAGCCGCTACCCATGCTTGTACGGCTTCTGCTGCTTTTCCATTTTGAAGGTGAATATGCCCTATATTAAATAAGGTGGTACATAATCCTGTGACGTTGCCAGTTTCCTGTTGAATGGCGAGTGACTTATTGAGGAAGTCGAGAGCGGTATCATAGTCACCACGTGCCTTGAGTATTTGCGCGATATTGTTAAAGGTAGTACTTTCACCGGATTTGTCACCGATTTCCTGTTGAATGGCGAGCGACTTATTCAATAAGTCTAAAGCGGTGTCGTAGTCGCCACGTGTGTTGAAAATTTGAGAAATATTGTTGAGGATAGTGCCTTCGGCGGATTTGTCACCGATTTCCTGTTGAATGACGTGTGACTTATTCAAGAAGTCAAGAGCGGTGTCGTAGTCGCCGCGTGCGTAGGCATTTGTTGCCATATTGTTGAGGGTATTACTTTCGCCGGATTTGTCACCGATTTCCTGTCTTATAGTGAATGATTTATTCAAGAAGTCAAGAGCGGTGTTGTAGTCGCCGCGTATTTGATAGATTTGAGAAATATTGTTGAGAGTATTGCCTTCGCCGAATTTGTCGCCGATATTCTGTTGAATGGCGAGTGATTTATTCAACAAGTCGAGAGCAGTGTCATAGTCGCCGCGTACTTGATAGATTTGAGAGATATTGTTGAGATTAGTGCCTTCGGCGGATTTGTCACTGATTTCCTGTTGAATGGCGAGGGCTTCTTGGTAATAGTTTAACGCCTGTCCGTAGTTACCTAGTGAATTATGTAAGTACGCAATATTTACTAATAAATTGCTACGAATTGAATCAGGGGTGGTGTGTTCTTCCAATAAACTTCTGAGAGTATGTAGCCATTGTTTCTTTTCGGTAATACTTGAACGATTGCCAGAATGAATCCCTTGCTCTGATATTTGTTGGAAAGTATTTTGTTCTGCTTGTTGTAATGTATTTTTATCAGCAGGAAAAACAAATACGCCACTGTACCAATCATAGAAATCAGGTGTCTTCTCTGATAGTAAATTCAACGCATATTGGGGAAGCCAGATAACTAATGGGCGTTTTAACTGGGAGAAAAAACTTCTGCGCCAATTCAGTTGTTGTACCGTGGCACGTAAGCGCTCAGCAGATTGTGTTGGTAGCAATTGCTCTAATCCGAACAGGAAAATAACCGCATCATTGGGAGTATCTTGAACACGGGCAACCAGTAACTCATCTAACGGAATGTGCTGGAGATCACCCCCAAAGGTATTTAAATCAACTTCAATCGGCAAAGGCTGTAAGCGGGTAGCCAGTGAATGAGAGAGTTCACGACGTAATGTAGTGACATTGCATTCCACAAAAAACAACGCAAAATCACCCTTTGCCCGTTGTAACGCTTTTGCCAAACGTGACAAGTCGGGGTAGCGTTCGTACAGGTCGGTTTCACTCGCTAGTTTCATTTTGCAACCGTTTTTCTACCCACGGAATTTGCATCACTGCCGGGTGTACATCGGCCCAACGTCCCCCATTTTGGTATTCGAGAATCAGTCGTAGATTTAATAAGCGAGCATAGCTTTCATCACCCGTGACGCGACGATTGGCACGTACCCACGCCAGTTTCTCAAATTCGTCATCACGTAATAGGCGATCATACTCACGGATAAGGGCTTTCTTGGCATACTCGATTTCAGACGCACCAATTTTGGCTTCGTCGGTATCCGTTGAGAGTCGTATCAAACGCATCAAATCACGCATAACGCCACCACTGAGTTGCGCCAATTCATTAATGACATTGGTTTGTTCAAACGTGGCGGCAACATCGACGCGCCGTGCTACCACTTCACCTAAACAGGCGATGCCTTGATCATTCATTTTGACCATTGGCAATAATTGGACATCATCAAAGTCATTGCCAAGATTAGCGTTAAAAGCCAAGGAAATCGGCATGGTGTAAACAATGTGGCAACGTGGTGCTTTCAATTGTTCGGCATGAACAACGAATAAATGTGCATGGCTGGATTGCTTGTCATCAAGAATGCGATAGTGTATTTTTTCCAAGCCATCAACGATCAGGACAATATCTTTATGCCCACGTTTTTGTACTTTAGAGCGGGCATCCAACAACAAAAAGTTAAGACGCTCAATAAAGACAGCTTGTTCACGTTCCAACTTTTGGCGTGTGGTAATACGGCGACTACTGGCTGTTTTAATTTCTGCGGTAAGGCTTGCCATTAATTTGGCAAAAAATGGAATTTTTGCTTCAGCTTCTATCTGTGTTTTGAGTCCAGCAGACAGTTCGTTTGATTGACCGTTTTCGATGATTTTTTCTTCAAACCATTTGCCGAGATTTTCCAATAATTCATCGTTTAATGCGATGTCACTTTTACGTAACTCTTCTTCTGTTTGCTTGGCAATGCTTAATAACACATCCAAATAGTCGAGGTCGGCAAGGTCAAGTAGCTCCTCAACATCAATGTAAATGGCAAAGAAGTTGCGGCTTTGCAATTCCTTTTTCAATCGCAACAATTCAGTGGACTTGCCACTACCACGATGCCCAGTGAACAATTGTTGGTAAAACTGACCATCATTGCAGCGTTCGATGCGTCGTGCGATGGTGGTAGCAATGACTTTCGTACCACGTACTTCAGCTAAGTCTACATAACGCTCATCTAACGCACTGAGAGGCTTGTCGGGGTCGCAGGCGCGGTACACTTCATCCAGATTCGTTGCGAGGGTCATTGCTATGGCTCTTCCTGTGAGTATCAATAGCTTGGTAGTTTAGCATATTAGGGTGGTATTGCGTTGGTGCGGATATTTTGTGGATTTGTTGTAACTTGTTTGAATTGTTATTTAAATTAGAGCTTTAGGTTGTCTCAGTGAAAATCGGGATACGGATCGTTCGGAACTGCTATCCTTTTGTCAGGTAACAATAGTGGAATAGCCAACCATGCAACTACAACTGAAGCCGGAATTTGAGGAGATCCTCGAACCGCTAGGCGACAATGCAGCCGCTTTCTTTCTCGCTGCTGGTTTGTACTTCGCACATAAAGTCAGCTTTGTCGCTGCTGCCGAGCTTGCCGATCTGAGTTTCAATGAATTCTTGTACCGCCTACAAGAGCATTTCGGCGTAGGTTTTCAGGTATCGGATGACTCGGTGCTTGAAGATTTGCAGACTGTAGCCGGACAACGTGTCGCGGATGATCTGGGAAAGGCACTGCACGATAGCGCCACACGCGGTTTGCCGCTGTCAGACGAGGAACGTGCGCAGTTGCAACGCTGGTACGACGAACAAGATGCCGAAGAAGCCGCCATGTTGGGGCAGAGAGTCGGCGACTGAATCCAAAAGCTCAAAAACACGAGCCTTTCGCCCGAAGAACAAATGGAACTGGATTACTGCATGAAATTAGAACACCAGATGCGCTTGTTTAAAGCCCACGCGCAACGACTCAAGTCAATATTCGATGATTGCCCCATAAAGCGTTAAGCCACCGCATACCCCGTATGCACCCGCACCGCAGGCGAACGGAAACCCAGCACAATATCCCCCCGTGCCACACCGAGATCCATCAATTCTTGGGCAATATCGCCCTCAGTACCATTGTGTTGTAGCCACACTTTCCCGTTGATCAAATCCAAATGGATGACTGAACCGTAAATACGATGCCCATTTTTCCAGCCAACGTGCATCAATTGGTAATGGTCATGCTGTTCATCAAACAGCAGTTGCGTATCCACATCTTTGTCAGCAGCGGAGAGGTCGGCGTACTCCTTCAGCAGATTCTTGATGGCTTGGCGATACAGTATTAACTTATCCATTGTGAGATAACCTCTTGATCCGGTTTGAATACAATCAGTTTAACTTGATACTGGTGAAGTACATCCTGAATAAACGGTTGCGTGAAAAATGAATCGTAAGTGTCAGCAGGCACAGCGAGATAAAGCACGCGGTCAGGTTCTTGCTTGCTCAGAGCTAGGCGATAGTTCATGAATTGACCCAGTGCAGCATGGAATTCTGAAATATCAGAGGCTCGTAAGAAGCATTTAATCTCTACCGCGATTTTTTCCTCATTTTTTGTCGCTGCGAGCAAACGTTCTGCCCCCAAATCTACGTACATGGAGATTGCACCAGCGCGTAACAGAAACGGGTCATCCGTGACGTTCCAGCCGCCTTTTTCCAAGGCGTGTTTTACGGAGTCGTGATAGATGTCTCTGGCTGGCATGGTATGGGTACTTTCTCAATAATCAGCTTTGACTTTAGCAAAAACGCCTGCTTTTGCCCATCGGCTATGCCAAATAAGGGTTATAACCGATAATCCTCCAACGCATCCCGCTCTTGCTGCGAACACCCCCAAAATCTACCTGCTTCCGGCTTTTTCAGCACCGATTCCAGCACATCCAATACCTCTTCCCCAGCATCCAGCCGCTTGTCTTCCTCACTCATGAAGAGTGCCGAAAATTTGCCAGTCATATCCTCACCTGCCCGCAACCGCCGTGCATGGTCAATCACCGACAAGCTGCGATTAATGCAACCGCGCAAGCGGGCTTTTTCATCCTGAGCGTTACGCAAAAATTCAATCCAGCGCAGCGTGACGCGGGCAGTATCGCCCCACAAGTCTTTCAACTCACAGACGCGGCGTTCGATGGCTTCACGTTCCCATGCGCCATCCATGACCTCATATTCGGTGAAAATGCCATGCACCAGCACCACAAACACCGTGTAACGGGCAGCAATCTTGTCATCCTGATAAGCATGTCTGCCGTCGGCATCCAGTTCTACCGCGTCGAAATAGATGCCAATACCGCCCGGCGCACCGCAAACCGCATCACCAGGGTGGTAACGCCCCAGCATGTTTTCAAAGCGTTTGGTTTGCAGCTCAATGTCGCGGTCGTTGATTTTGATCATCAGTGAGTCGAACATGCCCATGTGTCAATCCTTCTGGCAATGTGGATACGGCAAGCATAGAGCATCTACGCAGGCGTTGAATGGACTAATTATCGTCAGGTATGGAAAATCTCAAATATACTGATTACATTCTGTTTTTTATTAAGCATTAGTTAATATTATTGGTTGGCTGTTGTAACTTGTGTAATTATTAGTGTACAATCATCAATGTTATCTAAACTTATCATTGCGAGAGGATAAGCCATGAATGCTGTAGTAGTAACACCTGCCAATGGTAAAGCAGATGCTTCTGTTCGTTGTCCTTATTGTGAAAGTACCATAATATTTTTCCGACATCGTTCATGGTGGCAAAAACTCTTTCACCCTAACAAAAAACTTTGTTATTGCCATGACTGTGAGAAAAAATTCTGGAGAAAATCTTCTTAATTAATTATCTCACTTCAGCCACGCCCGCAAACACCGACCCACTTCCGCAATCTCCTCCGCAAACACATTATGCCCCAGCGGATATTCTGAATACGCCGGAGCGTACCCGCGCTCACTCAGCCAGCCATACGCCTTGTGCGCCAGCAAATCCGGCACAATCGTGTCCTGCTTGCCGTGGAAAATGTGTATCGGCAATTGCGCATTCGCTGCATCCAACACAACCGTATCCACCGTAGCAAAATACGTCGACAGTGCCAGCAAGCCCGCCAGCGGTTTGGGGTAGCTCAATGCGGCCTGATACGCCACCGCGCCGCCTTGCGAAAAGCCCGCGATTACAATGCGTTCGCTGGGAATGCCGCGTGCGATTTCGCGCTCAATCAGCTTGCCCACTTCGCGGGCGGATGCTTGCAATTGCGCCACATCCACCTTGCGGTCGAGGTCGATTTCCAAAATGTCATACCATGCGGGCATCACATAACCGCCGTTGACGGTCACGGGCAACTCCGGCGCGTGTGGAAAAATGAAACGAATCCCATGAGCAGGCGGCAAACCCAGTTCGGGAATAATCGGCACAAAATCGTGCCCATCCGCGCCCAAACCGTGCAGCCAGATGACCGCAGCAGTAGCATGGGAGGTCGGTTCAACTTCGACAGCAGGTAAACATTGTGTCTCCCATTGCTGTAATTCGGTGCGGTAAATGTCCCACACGCAGGGGTCACAACCGCTTTCGCAGCATTCGTTGGGGGCGGGTGGTTGCGGCTTGGCGGTAAGGGGCGCTGTTGGCATAGAGGATTCTCCTGATTTCATTAGCACAACATAGCAATTTGGCGAGGGCGGGGCTAGTTTCTTGTGTGGAGTTTGATTCTTAAGCAGCTTTCTGAATTTTTGGGGTGGTATTCTCCAGCGCATCAAACAAGCCGTCGATCACGTTATCCTTACCCGCAAACAGTGCATCGGGGCCGCCTGAGTGTAAGCTGGTAAAGGGTGCTTCATACAGTGCGCTGGCTTCCATAATCCCGCGAGCGGTCAGTTGTTCGATGATCATTTCAATGAAGCGTATTTGTGCTGGGGTCAGGCTTTTGTCATGCAGGAATTGTGAAAAGGCTTCGTGTGCTGCGCTGTGATCCATTCCCACCATACTACGCACGAAATGCGGGAGCGAAGGGGCTTCATGGCGGGCTAATAAATCCGAAAATAAGGCATTCCCTTCATCTTCACCAATTTGGATCAAGGTGGTTGCCAAGCCTTGCAAATCGGTTTCAGTCAGTGCCTTGTTGGTGCGTAACCGATGAATCACAAGGCTATCCAGATGGGAGCGCAAGTAATCTTTGACCTTTTTATCGTACTGGGTACTGGTCATTTTCGGCATGTCAAAGGGCGCATCCTTTTTGATGTCCAGAATCTCGTCTTTGAAGTTGGTGTAGACAATCTTGCGCTCTCGTTTGTCAATGAATGGCACGAGCGCACGTAGGCGCAAGCGCAAATCTTCGAGAATGTCAGCGTTAGTACCTTCCCAAAACGTTGGTTCCTGCAAGGCTTGCAAATAGCTGATTTGTGTTTTGACAGCGGGGATATTGGTTTTTTCTTCCAGTCGTGCGGCAATGTCCAACACTTTGCGGCGATGGGTTTCAAAGGTTCGGGCATCGCCTTGCAGCAGGGCGACTTGCATCCGCAATACGTTGAGATCGAACATGCGTGATTCAACGTCATCGGCTTCTGGCTGGAAAGGTAACTGCGCCAGTTGTTGGTGCAAGGTTTGGCAATCTTCCTCGCTGAGTTTGTCCCAATTGGCACGTTCCTGAAAACGCTCTACCGCACGGGTATGTTGGCGCACGATGAAATTATCGCGGTTCATGGCAGCAACGGCATTGAATAGCCCATTTTTCAAGGTATTGAGCAGCGAGGTGTTCCCTTCGGCGATGTTCCCTTCGACTCCGCTCAGGGAACGACCCTTCTCCGTTGGCTGAGCGTAGTCGAAGCCAACTTCAGAACCAGCCGCAGCCTGCAATGCCGCCAGCAATTGCACCCGCGTTTGAAACAGGCGTGAACCTAATGAAGCACTGGTCCCCGCTTCAATGCCTTGCGGTTTTTCGCGGAAGAAATCGAAATTGAAACAGAAATCAAAAATGCGGAAATCCTGTTTGTCTTCACCCGGCGCGAATACATCCGGGCATAGGCGCGTACCACGTCCGATCATTTGCCAGAATTTAATGCGTGAGTAAACGGGTTTGAAAAACACCAGATTCAGCACTTCCGGCACATCAATCCCGGTGTCGAGCATATCCACCGAAATGGCAATGTGCGGGGCTTTATCTACCACCGAGAAATCGTCAATCAGGCTTTGGGCGTATTTCACTTCATTGTCGATAATGCGGGCAAAATGGCCTGCGTGTTCGGGGTAGTGGTGATTGAAGCGTGACTCAATGAATTGCGCGTGTTTGTGGGAACGGGCAAAAATAATGGTCTTACCGAGACGATCACCGCCTGCGACTTTATGCCCATGCTCCATCAGGTGTTTGAGTACCTTGTCGGCGGTGTCGATATTGAATAGCCACTGATTAATGGCGGTGGCATTCACTTTTTTGGGCATACGCTCACTGCCATCCGCATTATCGCCCCAGTCGGTGCTCTCCCATTCTTCTTTTTCTTCATCTGACAGCGAGTCGTAATCAATGCCGTCACGCGGGAAACGCAGATTCACTTGTTCCACTTTGGGGCGCACTAAAAACTCGTCCCGTATCGCCTTTTCCAGTTCATACGCATCAGTCGGCACACCCGGTTCCAACTCGAACAGTTCATAGGTATTTTTATCCACCTGTTCACGCGGGGTGGCGGTCAAACCGACCAGCAGGCTATCGAAGTAGCTGAAAATGGAACGGTATTTCTGATACACCGAGCGGTGGGCTTCGTCGATGATAATCAGGTCGAAATAGCCCACCCCGAAACGTGCCTCGCCACTCTTGCCTTGGGTTTCGTTAATCAGCCCCATCATGGTGGGGTAGGTGCAAACGTACACGCGCCCTTCGGTGTCTTTTTCTGTGACCAGATTGACAGGGCTGGAATCGGGCAAGTGCTTTTTGAAGGCATTGGCGGTCTGTTTCACCAGTGATACGCGGTCTGCCAGAAACAGCACACGTTTGATCCAGTTGGCACGTTGTAACGCGTCGACCAGCGCAATCGCGGTGCGGGTTTTGCCTGTGCCGGTTGCCATGACCAGCAAGGCTTTACGGCGTGACTGGGAAAATTGTTTACAGATGCTACCAATGGCGCGTTTTTGGTAATAACGCCCGGCAATTTCTGCATTCACCAGCTTGGTATCGAGTGGCTGGCGGTTGCTGCGGCGTAAGATCAGGCTGCTCAGAGCAGCTTTATTGTAGAAACCACTGACCTGACGCGGCGGGTATTGGGTGTCATCCCATAGCCATGTGTCATAACCGTTGGTGTAGTAAATGATCGGGCGTTGACCGTGCATTTGCTCCAAACAATCGGCGTAGAGCTTGGCTTGCTGTTGCCCTTTTGCAGGGTCAGCGGTGGTGCGTTTGGCTTCAATCACTGCCAAAGGTTTGCCGTCGTCACCCCACAATACATAGTCAGCGTAGCCTAAGCCTTGATTCCCTTCGGCTACGCTCAGGGAACGGGTTGTGCCTGCTGGCAGGTAACGGTCTTCGCGTTGGCTGAGCGTAGTCGAAGCCATACCTACCACTTTATATTCACGGTCGCGCTTTTGGTTTAGCGACCATCCGGCGCGGTGAATTTCCACGTCGATCAGGTAAGTGCGGGTTTCGGCTTCGGAATAGTCGTGGGTATCGGTTTGTTGCGCGGCTTGTTGGTGCAGGTCGGCGAGTTGCTGGCGCAGGGTTTGCAGCTCTTGATTGAGCGCATCGGCGGCTTGCTGTTGTTTGAGGGCTTTTTCACTTTCGGTGGCAAGCTGTTTTTCCAGTGCTTCGAGTTGCTTGCGTGGCACAACCGCATCGGGGGAAAGGGGGCGCGGGACGAGTGCATCATCCCAGTCGATGCTGGGCGGTAGGGGGCGCGTGTAGTTGCGGGTCAGCCAGTAGGCGATATGGTGCAATTCTTTGACCATTTGCAGCGCGTCGAGTGGGCGGACGGGCGCGGGGTTATGCACGGCTTGGTTGCCAATGCGTTGGATTGCCTTTGCTTTGTGAAAGAGTTGCTGTGGAAGTAGGTTTTGAAAATCCGGCTCGTGTAACAGGCTATTGAGCGAGTGGTCGTAGGGCATCCGCAGGGTGTTGTCGTAGCGGTAAAGCCAATGCACAGCGGCTTCGAGGGCGAAACGCGCATGGAAACAGGCGGCGCGTGGGTCGCCGTGGATGTGGCTTTCGGCTTTTTGTGCCGCTTGTTTGAAGTCTTGAAACTGATTCGGCAGAAAGGCGAAGTTGCTCATGTGATAGCCCTGACAGCAAGCAAAATGAATGATGGGCAGATAATACCACTTATTCGCTTAGATGAAAGATTGCTCTGAGGGAGCCAGCACTGTTTTGGGTTGGCAAGATTCGGATGTGCTACCATAATGGGTAACATAAAAACGGGAGTTATCAGCCATGCAAACCTTTTCCATCCGTGACTTGCGTGAAAAGAGTGGGGAGTTAAGCCGCGAAGCGGAAGCGGGGCGAGCTTCTTTGATTACCAAACGTGGTGAACCCATTTTGGTGGCTTTGCCCTTTACCGCCGCGCTACTGGATAGCGGCATTAAAGTTGCGTTAGCGGAATACCTGTTCAAGGAAGGTATCCTCTCTTTAGGCAAAGCAGCCAAAATTGCCGGAATGCCTTATGTATTGTTCAGTGAACACCTGAGCCGTATGGGTATTGCTGTGGTTGATTATCCGCCAGAAGAATTGGAAGATGAATTGCGGGTTGCGAGCCTATGAGCCTATTGATCGTTGCGGATACGGGGCCGCTGGTGATTCTTGCCAAACTCAATCATTTACCGCTATTGCATCAGCTTTACACGGAAATACGCATCGTATTGTGGGCTTTGCTGCCCAGTACGCACATTATTGCTCAAAGCAAAGCAGGCGGGGCTGATCCCAGAAATCAGCAGCCTGTTGGATAATATGCTCGCACACGATTACCGCCTTGCGCCTGCGTTGATTCAGCAGGCGAAACTATTGGCGGACGAAGGTTAGTTTTTGGTTGGCTTCGACTGCCTTCGACTCCGCTCAGCCAACGGGCGCGACTCCGTAGCCTGAGCGTAATCGAAGGGAACATTGCGTTATCCTCGCTTGTGTTACAATCTGGGTATCAGATAGCAGGAGTACAGAATATGACACTGGAAAACGTTCGTTACCTTTACGGCAGGGTAAGCATTGACCCTGATGTGTGCAATGGCAAGCCAACCATCCGTGGCAAGCGGATTACGGTACATACCATATTGGACTACTTGAGTGCAGGGGAAAGCGTCAGCGAGATTTTGCGCCAGCATCCATCCTTGGAAGCTGAGGATATTCCCGCGTGCCTTGCAATTGGCTTCGACTACGCTCAGCCAACGGGCGCGACTCCGTAGCCTGAGCGGAGTCGAAGGCGGTGGTCACAGTTCGCCGTTGAATGCGCGTTGTTGGAGTGAGGCGAAGAGGGTATCTAGTTCGGTTAAATGTGCTTGTAACCGCTCTTTTTGTGCTTCGATGGATTCGACTATTTCTGCGAATTTTTCCTGTTTATCCAATGGGGGAAGTGGTAAAGGTAGGTTCTTCAATTTGACACCGGTAAGGTGAGGAATTGTTGCTGAGTTCGCGAAAGAATCAAATCCTCCATTTTTTGCCATACTCCAAAAATATCGCTGGATGTATTCAGGTGTGGTTAGTGACTTATTAACTCTAACTCGATGCAGTGCCTTTTGGAAAAAAATCTCTTTACCTTCTTGTCGCCATATTGCAGCACGACCTACCTCTCCGCCTTCACAAATCAATAAATCTCCATTGCAAAGGCTGAATTCTTCTCGATCTAATTTATTAAAATTCATGCAGCGTAGTTCACTTAGCTCAATCTTCCCCCATTGAACATTAAAATTAGCTAAATAAGGATATTGTTCATCACTGGACTCTTTCCCTTTATCGAGCATTTTTCCTAGTCGACTTTGAGTAACATCCTCAATTTTGACAACATCCCACCCCTTCGGATTCTCCACCGGATCGCCAAACATTTCCAAAAACGTCGATTGCAGCAGCAAATCCAGTTCCGCAATGGACTGGCGGCGTTGAGTACGCAAAGCATCGGCAGCATCGAGAATAGCGGCGATGCGTTTTTGTTCGGGGAGAGGCGGGAGCGGGATTTCAATTTTATATACTTCTGAGGGTCTTGCTCTTAGTAGCGAACCACCAACGCCTGAAACAGTACTCATGAAAAGTTTATGGAAAGGGTCGGAAATAAGAAAGTATTTCAAGTATTGAGGAAATACATTATCACTTCTAAATTGTATCCATTCCCCGGATGCTATTTGACGATAGCCAAGTGACTCTCCAACTACCCAGCTTCTACGGATATGAGGGACAATTCTTGATAATAAGACATCATTAGGCTCAACACACTTTTTTGCAGACCCTATTTCTTTTCCTTTACATACTTCTGCTTTGCCAGTGTCAAATGCTGGAATGCTAAATAGCTCAAATGTTTCATCTGGAAATTTTTCTGGATTTACAGAACCACCTCGTTTTACAGACAAATCTTCTAAAGGAACACTATGCAACTTCATCCGATTAGCTCCCTCAGTGTCTTTTGACCCTTGGTAATTTCTTCTTCGAGTTTTGCCAAGCGTTCGAGTATTATTTTCGGCGCGTCATACGTGACTTTTTCGTGTTTCACTTCTTTGTAGCGGTTGATCGACAGGTCGTAGTCATTCGCGGCGATTTCTGCCTTGGGAACGAAGAAACTTTTATCGGTGCGCAGACGCAATGCTTCCCCCGTTCCCTGAGCGGAGTCGAAGGGAACATTCTTCCACCGCTGTAAAATATCCGGCAAATCGGACTTGTCCGGCTGCGGATTGCGCTTGTCATCCAGCGAGAACCCATCCGCCTGCATATCGTAAAACCAAACCTTATCCGTGCCGCCTTTGTTGGTTTTGGTAAAGAATAAAATCGCGGTCGAGACCCCCGCATACGGCTTAAACACTCCCGACGGCATCGACACAATCCCATCCAGCTTGTGCTTTTCCACAATCATTTCCCGCAATGCCTTATGCGCATTACTCGAACCAAACAGCACGCCATCCGGCACAATCACCGCCGCCCGCCCGCCGGTTTGCAACAGCCGCAAAAACAACGCAATAAACAGCAATTCGGTCTTTTTGGTTTTCACCATCCGCTGTAAATCTTTCGCAGTGGATTCATAATCCAGACTGCCCGCAAACGGCGGATTCGCCAGAATCAACGAATAAGTTTCGCTGTCATCGCCTTCATTGTCGCCGCGTTCCGCCAGTGAATCCTTATAACGAATATCCGGGTTATCCACCCCATGCAGCAGCATATTCATGCTACCAATCCGCAACATGGTGTTATCAAAATCAAAGCCGAAAAAGGTGTCTTCGATGTAACGTTTGGTGCTGTTCGCATCGCGGTAAATCTCAGTGCGGTGATGCGCTTGCATATATTCCGCCGCCGCTACCAGAAATCCCGCCGTCCCACACGCTGGGTCACAAATCGCATCTTGTGGCGTAGGCGCGGTCATATCCACCATCAGCTTGATGATATGGCGCGGGGTGCGGAACTGCCCGTTTTGCCCCGCACTGGCAATTTTGCCCAGCATGTATTCGTACAAATCGCCTTTGGTATCGGCATCACTCATGTCGATGCTATCAAGCTGATCCACCACGTTCGACAACACACGCGGTGATGGCATGGTAAACATGGCATCCTTCATGTGCTGGCTGTAGGTGTTTTGCGTGGCTTCTGCATCCGCCGTGTTCTGCCCCAGCGTTTTGATGAAAGGAAACACCTGATCGCGCACGGTGGCGAACATCACATCAGCATTCATGTCTTTGAAACGCGACCAGCGCAACGCGGCTTGTTCCTCACTGAAAATCGGATTTTCCAGCGGTTTGCGGGTACGGTTAGCCTGTTTTTCCTTGAGGGTGTGCAACTCATCCAGCCGCTTGATAAACAGCAGGTAGGTAAGTTGTTCAATCACCACCAGCGGGTTGGAAATACCGCCTGACCACATCGTGTCCCAGATTTTGTCGATTTTGGATTTGAGTTCGCCCGTGATCATAGGGTAAGCATCCTTGTTGGCCTGTGCCGAAATGAAGAGAGGGTGCGGATTATAGCGTGTTCCCTGCGGCTACGCTCCGGCAACTTTACGGAAAGGTCGGTGAGCCGTGTATACTCTTCCAGTAACCAGTAACACAATGGATGCTTAAAATGGACAAAAAAAATCACGCCATGCCAACGGAAACAACCCCCGACACCGACTTAATGGCGCGTATCCGTGACATCTGGGAAGCTTCTCGCCAACAAGCCATCCGTTCCGTCAACTCGGCTCATGTGTGCGCCAACTGGCTAATCGGTAAACAGATTGTCGAAGCCGAACAAGGCGGCGAACAGCGGGCAACCTATGGCAAAGCCCTGTTGAAATCCCTCTCCCAACAACTGACAGACGAATACGGCAGCGGATTTTCGGTGAGTGCCTTGCAATACATGCGGGCATTTTTTCTCGCTTACCCCACCCTCATGGAGATTCAACACGCAGCGCGTGTTATTTCTGTGGGAGTCACAACACCCGTTCAGGAGGCGGATTGGCAACCGGGAAAACTCCACACCGGGCTGTCATGGACGCACTACCGCATCTTACTGAAAATTGAGCGACAAGAAGCCCGCCAGTTTTACGAAATTGAAACCATCCGTAACGGCTGGTCAGCGCGGCAACTGGAACGTCAAATCAGCTCCCTACTGTTCGACCGCCTGCTGAAAAGCCGTGACAAAGAAGGAGTCATGCAACTGGCGAATCAAGGTTTGCTGGCTACCCGTCCACTCGATGTGATCAAAGACCCGTATGTGCTGGAATTCCTCGACTTGCCCGAAGCCTCCCAATGGCAGGAAAGCCAATTGGAGCAAGCCCTATTGTCGCAATTGCAGGATTTCTTGCTGGAACTGGGCAGTGGTTTTGCTTTTGTCGGGCGGCAAGTACGCCTAACGCTGGATGGCGACCATTTCTACCCCGATATGGTGTTTTACCACGTCAAACTGAAATGTTACGTCGTTATTGACCTGAAACTGGGCAAGTTAAATCACGCAGACCTAGGGCAGATGCAGCTCTACGTGAATTATTATGACCATGACATTGCCAATGCCGATGACAACCCCACGATTGGCTTGATTCTATGCAGCGAGAAAAATGATGCCGTGGTGCGCTATGTATTGGGTGATCATAACCAGCAAATTTTCGCCAGTCGCTATCAACTGCATCTGCCCACGGAAGAACAGTTGCAGCAAGAGTTACGCCGTGAATTGGATAAGTTGGCTTTGCCAAAGCCACCTCTGAAATGACAGAGGCGGCTTTTTAAGTTATCAGGCGATCACACCCTTCTCCCGCAACAACGCCTCAATCTCCGGCATAATCGTCACGTCATCAATGGTGGAAGGCACCACATACGGCTGTCCATTCACCATCTGGCGCAAGCTCTTGCGCAAGGTTTTGCCCGAACGGGTTTTCGGCAAACGCTTCACAATGTGCGTTTCTTTGTAGCAAGCAATTGCGCCAATCGCACTGCGGATCATCTGCGTCAGTTCCTTCGACAAGGTTTCCTCGTCGATGTCCGCACCCGTTTTCAGCACCACCAGACCCATTGGCAATTGCCCTTTCAGGTCATCATCGCGTGCAATAACCGCGCACTCGGCAACAGACGGATGCCCACCCACGACTTCTTCCATCTCGCCAGTAGACAGACGATGCCCCGCCACGTTCATCACGTCATCCACACGACCCATGACGAATACATAGCCATCTTCGTCAATGTAGCCACCGTCGCCGCTGGCATAATAACCATCAAAGGTTTGCAGATAGCTCTGTTTGAACTTCTCCACATCGCCCCAAATCATTGCCAAACAGCTCGGTGGCAATGGCAATTTCAGCGCAATGTAACCCTGTTCATTTCTGCCCAACACCTGCCCGTTTTCGTCCAGAATCTGTACGTTGAAACCGGGGGTCGGCATGGTAGAAGAACCCAGCTTGACTGGCATTGGCTCAACACCTTGCAGGTTGGCAGTAATGCCCCAACCCGTTTCAGTTTGCCACCAATGGTCAATCACGGGCTTGCCGGTTTTTTCCATCATCCACTCTTGGGTCGGTGGATCAAGGCGTTCACCCGCCGAGAAGATGGTCAGCAAGCTGCTGGTATCGTATTGCTTGATCAGCTCCGCATTCGGGTCATCTTTCTTGATGGCACGGAACGCGGTCGGGGCAGAGAACAAGCCTTTCACACCGTATTCTTCGGTAATGCGCCAGAATGCACCCGCATCCGGGGTCATGACTGGCTTGCCTTCGTACACAATCGTGGTGCAACCGCGCAGCAACGGCGCGTACACAATGTACGAGTGACCCACTACCCAGCCCACGTCAGACGCAGCCCAGAACACATCGCCGGGGTTCATGTTGTAAATCGCCTGCATACTGTAGTTCAGCGCGACCGCATGACCACCATTCTCACGCACCACGCCCTTAGGCTTGCCAGTCGTGCCAGACGTGTAGAGGATGTACAGCGGGTCAGTGCCTTTCACGGGGACGCAATCCGCCGGAGTAGCCGTTGCCATCAACGCATCCCATTCGTAGTCACGCCCTGCAATCAGCGGAGAAGTGGCTTGCGGACGTTGGAAAATAATGCAGCTTTGCGGCTTGTGTGCAGACAAATCAATCGCTTTGTCGAGCAGTGGTTTGTACTCAATTACGCGCTTGATTTCGATCCCGCAAGAGGCAGAAATCATCACTTTCGGTTGCGCGTCTTCGATCCGCTGTGCTAATTCCGGTGCAGCAAACCCACCAAACACCACGGAATGGATGGCACCCAAACGCGCCGTTGCCAACATGCTGATGACCGCTTCAGGGATCATCGGCATGTAAATGATAACGCGGTCGCCTTTTTCCACGCCCAAACCTGCCAACATACCCGCCGCTTTAGCGACTGCATCGCGCAATTCGGTATAGGTGTAGGTTTTCTTGGTATCAGTAACCGGTGAGTCGTAAATGATCGCCACTTGATCGCCACGCCCGTTTTCAACGTGGTAATCCAGCGCCATGTACGCGGTGTTCATTTCACCATCGGCAAACCAATGGAAAATGCCGTGTTCGTCTTGCGACAGGATTTTCTCAGGGGCTTTGAACCACTTCAGATTATCGGCTTTCTCTTTCCAGAAACCTTCTGGATCGTTCATCGAGCGGTCGTATTCTGCTTGGTAACTCATTGTAATCTCCTCCTCTCAAACTTAAAAACTATCGCCCGGAATGCGTACCCAGCCTTCCATCAACACCCGCGCACTGCGGCTCATTACGACTTTTTCCACTTTCCAGTCACCGTTGGTTGCGTTAGCGGCTGCGCCCACTTTCAACGTACCGGAAGGGTGTCCGAAGGTCACAACACTGCGATCACCACCGCCCGCAGCGAGGTTGACCAATGTGCCGGGAATCGCCGCTGCCGTGCCAATCGCCACCGCAGCCGTACCCATCATCGCGTGGTGCAATTTGCCCATCGACAAGGCGCGAACGTTCAAATCAATGTCAGTCGCCTTGATCTGCTTGCCACTGGATGACACGTAAGCTTCTGGTTTGCCCACAAACGCGACTTTAGGCGTGTGCTGACGACCTGCCGCTTCCGCCACGTCCGTAATCAAGCCCATTTTCACCGCACCGTAAGCACGGATGGTTTCAAACATCGCCAGTGCTTTTGGGTCGCCGTTGATGGCTTCCTGCAATTCGCAGCCGGTGTAACCAATGTCTGCCGCGTTCAAAAACACCGTCGGGATACCGGCATTGATCATGGTGGCTTGGAATGTGCCAACACCCGGCACGTCCAGTTCATCCACCAGATTGCCAGTGGGGAACATCGCGTCAGTGGCATCCACCGGGCTGATGAATTCCACCTGCACTTCAGCCGCCGGGAAGGTCACGCCATCCAGCTCGAAATCGCCGGTTTCCTGCACTTCGCCATTGGTCATTGGCACGTTAGCGATAATGGTTTTCTGGATGTTTTTCTGCCAGATGCGTACCACGGCAATGCCGTTTTGCGGGACGCGTTCGGCATCCACCAAGCCATTATTGATGGCGAAAGAGCCAACCGCTGCGGTTAAATTGCCGCAGTTGCCGCTCCAGTCCACGAACGCTTTGTCGATGGCAACCTGCCCAAACAGGTAATCCACGTCATGGTCGGGCTGTTCGCTTTTCGCCAGAATCACGGTTTTGCTGGTGCTGGAAGTCGCGCCGCCCATGCCGTCGGTTTGCTTGCCGTAAGGGTCGGGACTGCCGATCACGCGCAACAGGATTGCGTCACGCGCTGCACCCGGTACTTGTGCCACTTCCGGTAAGTCGGTCAGGTTGAAAAACACACCCTTGGATGTGCCGCCACGCATGTACGTAGCGGGGATTTTGATTTGTGGGACGTGGGACATAATTATCCTTTCCTGTTAATCGTTTTCCCTCACCCCAACCCCTCTCCCAGAGGTAGAGGGGCTAAGAGAAGAGGTCATTATCTTGCTCCCCCTCTACCTCTGGGAGAGGGGGCTGGGGGTGAGGGTCTTTACGCCGCTCCTTCCAAAAAATCCTGCGCAAAACGTTGCAACACACCGCCCGCGTTGTACACGCGAACTTCCGCTGCGGTATCCAGACGGCAAGTCACAGGAATTCGCACGGTTTCGCCGTTTCTGCGGTGCATGACCACGGTTAGCGTTGCACGCGGGGAAATCTCACCTTCCACGTCATAGCTTTCTGTGCCGTCGATGGCGTAAGTCTTGCGCGTTTCGCCCGCTTTGAATTCCAGCGGTAATACGCCCATACCGACCAAGTTGGTACGGTGGATGCGCTCGAAACCTTCGGCAACGATGGCTTCAACACCTGCCAAACGAACGCCCTTAGCCGCCCAGTCACGGCTTGAACCTTGACCGTAGTCCGCGCCCGCGATAATGATCAGTGGTTGCTTGCGTTCCATGTAGGTTTCGATGGCTTCCCACATCCGCATGACTTGGCCTTCTGGCTCCACACGCGCTAAGGAACCTTGCTTGACTTGACCATCCACGACTGCCATTTCATTGATCAGCTTGGGGTTGGCGAAGGTAGCGCGTTGTGCGGTCAAGTGGTCGCCACGGTGGGTGGCGTAAGAGTTGAAGTCTTCTTCCGGCAAGCCCATTTTGTGCAGGTATTCACCCGCCGCACTGTTCAGCATGATCGCATTGGACGGCGACAAGTGGTCAGTGGTGATATTGTCGGGCAATACAGCCAGCGGCAGCATTCCTTTCAAGGTGCGTTCACCTGCCAATGCACCTTCCCAATACGGAGGGCGGCGGATGTAGGTGGACATGGGTCGCCAGTCGTACAA
Organism: Candidatus Thiothrix sulfatifontis; assembly: GCA_022828425.1. Classification (NCBI taxonomy): domain Bacteria; kingdom Pseudomonadati; phylum Pseudomonadota; class Gammaproteobacteria; order Thiotrichales; family Thiotrichaceae; genus Thiothrix; species Candidatus Thiothrix sulfatifontis. Next base: position 2,571,350 of record CP094685.1, on the reverse strand, counting down.
CGGGCTTTTCGCCTGTTCGATCACACCCAAATCAAACATGGGTATGTAGATTTGCTTGAACTGTTCAGGCTTAACGCTGGCAGCAACGATGGCGTCGATTTCTTCGTCAGCAGGCCAGATGTCTTTGAGCGTGATGGGGTTGCCATCTTTGTCCGTACCCAGCACATCTTTTTCGATGTCGAAACGGATTGTGCCTGCAATCGCGTAAGCCACCACCAACGGTGGGGATGCGAGGAACGCTTGCTTGGCATACGGGTGGATACGACCATCGAAGTTACGGTTGCCCGACAATACAGCGGTCGCGTACAAGTCGCGGTCGATGATTTCTTGTTGGATAACCGGATCGAGTGCGCCCGACATACCGTTACAGGTGGTGCAAGCGAAACCGACGATACCGAAGCCCAGTTGTTCCAGTTCCGTCAGTAAACCCGCTTCTTTCAGGTACAGCTCGGCAACTTTAGAACCGGGTGCGAAGGAGGTTTTGACCCACGGTTTGCGTACCAGACCCAGCTTGTTGGCATTGCGTGCCAGCAAAGCGGCGGCAACCACGTTGCGCGGGTTGGAGGTGTTGGTGCAAGACGTAATCGCGGCAATGATGACCGCGCCATCCGGCATTTTGCCTTCAGCTTCTTCGGCTTGTGCTGCTGCCAGATTCACCGCAATACCACGTTCCGCCAAGTCAGACGTTGGCAAGCGACGGTGCGGGTTGGAAGGCCCCGCCATGTTACGCACCACGGTAGACAGGTCGAATTCCAGTACACGCGGGTATTTTGCGTTCACCAGTGCGTCTGCCCACAAGCCTGTGGTTTTGGCGTAGTTTTCAACCAGTGCGACTTGCTCAGGTTCGCGCCCGGTCAGTTTCAGGTAGTCGATGGTTTGTTCGTCGATGTAGAACATGCCCGCCGACGCGCCGAATTCTGGGGTCATATTGGAAATGGTGGCACGGTCGCCGATGGTGAGGTTTTTCGCCCCTTCGCCGAAGAATTCCAGCCAAGCCGACACCACCCGTTCTTTGCGCAGGAATTCGGTGATCGCCAGCACGATGTCGGTGGCGGTGATGCCCGCTTGACGTTTGCCAGTCAGTTTCACGCCGATAATGTCCGGCAGGCGCATCATGGAAGGCAGACCCAACATGACGGTTTCGGCTTCCAGACCACCGACACCGATGGCGATAACGCCGAGTGCGTCAACGTGTGGGGTGTGCGAGTCAGTGCCGACGCAGGTATCCGGGAATGCAACGCCGTCACGCGCTTGAATCACCGGAGACATTTTCTCCAAGTTGATCTGGTGCATGATGCCATTGCCTGCGGGGATTACGTCCACGTTTTTGAAGGCAGTTTTCGTCCACTCGATGAAGTGGAAACGGTCTTCGTTGCGGCGGTCTTCGATGGCGCGGTTTTTGGCGAACGCATCGGGGTCGAAACCACCGCATTCGACTGCCAGCGAGTGGTCAACAATTAATTGCGTGGGTACGACGGGGTTTACTTTCGCAGGGTCGCCGCCTTGGTCGGCGATTGCGTCACGCAGGCCTGCTAAGTCTACCAGTGCGGTTTGACCGAGGATGTCGTGGCAGACGACGCGGGCGGGATACCACGGGAAATCGAGGTCTTGTTTGCCTTCGATGAGCTGCTTGAGTGAGTCAGTCAGCATGTCGGGTTCGCAACGGCGTACCAGTTGTTCTGCCAATACACGCGATGTGTACGGCAGGGTTTCGTAGCTGCCCGGTTGAATGGCTTCGATGGCGGCGCGGGTGTCGAAATAATCGAGGTTCGTGCCGCATAATGGTTTACGGTATTCGGTGTTCATAGTTATCTCTTAATCCCGCTCTGCCAACGGCGCAAACACCAGATTTTCTGGCCCCACATAATTCGCACTAGGCCGAATGATCTTGCCGTCTTCGCGCTGTTCAATGACATGCGCACCCCAGCCCGTCACGCGGGAAATCACGAAAATCGGCGTAAACATATCGGTCGGCACGCCCATTTGCCCGTAGGAAACCGCCGAGAACCAGTCCAGATTCGGGAACATTTTTTTCAATTCCCACATCGTGCTTTCCAGCCGTGCGGCGATGTCGAACATTTTCATGTCACCATTTTCTTGTGCCAGCCCTTTGGCGACACGCTTGATGACTTCGTTGCGCGGGTCAGCAATGGTGTATACCGGATGCCCAAAACCGATGACGATTTCCTTGCGGGCAACGCGCTCGCGAATGTCGGCTTCGGCTGCGTCGGCACTGTTGTAGCGAGTTTGGATGCGTTGTGCTTCTTCGTTTGCGCCGCCGTGTTTGGGGCCACGCAATGCGCCGATTGCACCCGTGATGCAGGAATACATATCGGAATTTGTGCCAGCAATGACGCGGGCGGCGAAAGTGGAGGCGTTGAATTCGTGCTCTGCGTACAGAATCAGCGAGGTGTGCATTGCCCGTACCCACGATTCGCTAGGCGTTTCGCCGTGCAGCAGGTGCAGGAAATGCCCGCCGACGGTTTCGTCGTCGGTTTCGACTTCGATCACTTTGCCGTTGATGGCGTAGTGATACCAGTACAGCAGCATTGAACCGAAACTTGCCATCATACGGTCGATAATATTGCGGGCATCGGCGGCAGGGTGATGTTCTTTTTCTGGCATACATGCGCCGAGCACGGAACAGCCAGTACGCATCACATCCATCGGGTGGGTGGAGGGTGGCAGTGCTTCGAGGGCTTGTTTGACAGGCATCGGCAAGCCGCGCAGTGATTTCAGCTTGCGCTTGTACGCTTTTAGTTCAGACGCATTTGGCAGTTTGCCATGCACGATCAGGTGGGCAATTTCCTCAAACTCGGCTTGTTCGGCGAAGTCGAGGATGTCATAGCCACGGTAGTGCAGGTCATTGCCGGTGCGACCAACAGTACAGATGGCGGTATTGCCTGCGGCAGTGCCGGACAGGGCGACGGATTTTTTTGCTTTAGGTAAAATTTGCTCTGACATACTCTCTATTCTCCTTATTCCGCGCCTTTTTCGGCAAACAATTGATCCAGTTTCTGCTCGAAAGCGTGGTAGCCGATGGTGTCGTACAGTTCCATGCGGGTCTGCATGGTGTCGATCACGTTCTGTTGCGAACCGTCTTGCAGCAGGTGGGTGTAAACGTTTTCAGCGGCTTTGCACATGGCGCGGAAGGCGCTCAGTGGGTATAGCACCAGTTGCACGCCAACCGCCGCCAGTTCCGCCGTGGTGTACAGCGGTGTTGCGCCGAATTCGGTGATGTTTGCCAATACGGGCACTTTAATCACCTTGGTAAATTCCGCGTACTGTTCGAGCTTGTTCATGGCTTCGGGGAAGATCATGTCTGCACCGGCTTCCACACACGCCATGGCGCGGTCGATAGCGGATTGCATCCCTTCCACCGCGAGTGCATCGGTACGCGCCATGATCACAAAGCTGGCATCGGTACGTGCATCAACGGCGGATTTCACGCGATCGACCATTTCTTGCAGCGAAACAATCGCTTTATTGGGGCGATGACCGCAACGCTTTTGCATTACTTGGTCTTCGATATGGAAACCAGCTACGCCTGCTTGGATCATTTCGCGAGTAGCGCGGGCAATGTTGAAGGTGCCGCCCCAACCAGTGTCGATGTCAACTAGCAGTGGTGCAGAAGTCACGGCAGTAATGCGTTTGGCATCTTCCAACACGTCGTGCAGGGTGGTAATGCCTAGGTCGGGAATGCCTAATGAGGAGGCAGCGACACCACCGCCGGACAGGTACAGGGCTTTGTGCCCGACCTTTTCCGCAATGATGGCACTGTTAGCAGTGACTGCCCCGACGACTTGCAGGGGGGCATTGTCTTTAACTGCCTGACGCAGTTTTTGACCGGGTGATAAGTTTTGGTTTGCTGTCATGTTCCTCATCCATCATTTGACTAATACTTTTCCATGCACCGCTGATATGGCGACGCATGAGAATTTCCGCCAATTCGCCGTCACGCGCCGTTAGCGCATCGACGATATGGCGGTGCTGTTGCAGGGCAGGGCGAGTGCGTGCGGAAAGTCGGCTGGTGCGGTAACGGCACATGCGCAACAATTGGTACAACTCACCTGCCAGCAGGTCGATCAACATCTGGTTACGGCTCCCCAGCGCGATCTGGTAATGAAAGTCGAAATCGCCTTCGCTTTGGACGTAAATCTGCCCATCGGTGGCTTCGATTTGCTCGGCGTGTTTTTCGAGCAATAGCCGTAACGTTTCAATTTCCGCGTCCGTCATGCGCAACGCAGCGGTGCGGCAAGCCATGCCTTCGAGGGCTTCGCGCACGGCGTACAAATCAGCCATCATGTCGCGATCAAGCATCACGACACGCGCTCCGGCATGTGGTATACGTTTAACTAGGCGCATTCCTTCGAGTTGGCGTAAGGCTTCGCGTAAGGGGCCGCGCCCGATGCCGTAACGTTCTGCCAACTCTGCTTCGTTTAATTTTTGTCCTTGAAGGAGTTCACCCGTGATAATGGCTTGCGTTAATTTCGTCGAAGCCACATCCGCCAGTGTTCCTTCCGGTGTGTGTAGTGCTAACATGGTGTTGTTCTCGGTGATTGTTGACAATCTTTTTGTAAATACTAACATAATAGGTGAAAAAGTGAAGTTTTTATTTGTTTTTGTAGACAAAGCGTTGAAGTCACGCCGCCGCTAGTGTATTGGTCGTCAGGTAATAATTTTTGACATTGCATCGCCAGAAGAGTGATAAAATAATGATAGTTATAATTGATAGATTTCAAAGGAAACCTTGTTCATGAATAAACATAAAGTCCGCAAGGCGGTGATTCCGGTTGCTGGTCTGGGTACGCGCATGTTGCCCGCCACCAAAGCGATCCCGAAAGAAATGCTGCCGATTGTTGACAAACCCTTGATCCAATACGTGGTGAATGAATGCGTGGCGGCGGGTATTAAGGAAATCGTGCTGGTGACGCATTCCAGTAAAAATTCCATCGAAAACCATTTCGACACCAGTTTCGAGCTGGAAACCATGCTGGAAAAACGCGTCAAGCGTCAGTTGTTGGATGAAGTGCGTTCGATTTGCCCGCGTGATGTCACGATTATGCACGTCCGCCAAGGGCAGGCGAAAGGCTTGGGGCACGCGATTATGTGTGCGCATCCGATTGTGGGGAATGAGCCGTGTGCGGTGGTCTTGCCGGATGTGCTGATTGATGACGCAGCCAGTGATTTGAGCAAGGATAACTTGTCGGCGATGCTGGAGCTTTACGATGAAACCGGCTACAGCCAAATCATGGTTGAACCTGTGCCGATGGACAAAGTATCGTCTTACGGTATCGTTGATATTAACGGACACACGCTCGCACAAGGCGAGTCGGTGGCGATGAATGCGATTGTCGAAAAGCCTGAAATCAAGGAATCGCCTTCCAATTTGGCGGTGGTCGGGCGTTATGTGTTGTCGCCGCACATTTGGGGCTGGCTGAAGCGCACGCCGCTGGGCGCTGGGGATGAAATTCAGCTCACCGATACCATCGGCTTATTGATGCGTGAATACCAAGTCAATGCTTTTCACATTACCGGCAAAAGCCACGATTGCGGTTCTAAAATGGGTTACATGATGGCGAATATTGAATACGCCTCACGTCACACAGAAATTGGTAAGCGTTTCAATGCCTTCCTGAAAGAGCACGTGAAAGCGCTGTAATGCTGTTAGCGCCCTCTGTTTCCCATCCGCTGGATGAACAGCTTGCCAGTTTGCTGAAACGGCTGGATGGTGGTTCTTCCAGCACGCGAGACCTGGCAACGCTGGTGCGGCAAGTGAGTGCGCATACCCGTGAGGGCGTGATTGCTGTGCCGCGTGCGGCGTTGCCGGATGTGGATTGGGGAACCTTGCAGAACTCTCCTGTCGTCGGGCGGGAGGGGGATTACAAACCCTTGATTTTAAGCGATACCCATGTCTGGCTGTATCGCTATTGGCACTATGAACAGCGGCTGACGGAATGCATTCAAACCCGGAGGCGTGATAATTCGCTGCTGATTATTTCCGGGGGGCCGGGAACCGGCAAAACCACCACCGTGACGCGCATTCTGGCGGATTTTATCGCCAGTGGCGTGTCACCGACGCGGATTTTGCTGGCAGCACCGACGGGCAAGGCAGCGATGCGAATGCAGGAGTCGATTCGTCACACCCGTCAGCGCGAACAGATTACGTGCGCAATGCCGGAGCAATCCAGCACTTTGCACCGTTTGCTGGGGTTCATTCCCAATCGCGTCGGATTTCGGCACGGGGTGCATAACCCTTTGGCAGCCGATGCGGTGATTGTGGATGAAGCGTCGATGATCGACATTTCCTTAATGACGCATTTGTTTGAAGCCGTGCCGCCGTCAGCCAAGCTGATTTTGCTGGGCGATAAAGATCAATTGGCGTCGGTGGAAACCGGGTCGATTTTCCGCGATTTGTGCAGTGGGGGGGCGTTAGCCGCGCAGATGACGCTGTTGCAAACCAGCTACCGCTTCAGCGCGGCGGATGGCGTGGGGCAATTGGCGCAGGCGATTCGTGAAGCGGATGAAGCGCGGTTGTTGGCGGTGTTGGCTTCCGCCGATTTTGCCGACGTGACTTTGGATGAATCACAAGCAGGCTTGGATGCGGCATGGTTGCGGCATGGTTGGCAGGATTATATCGCAGCGGTCAAAACCGGCGCGGTCGAGGCAATTTTCAATACGTTTAATGCATTGCGCATCCTGACTCCGTTGCGGCAAGGGCGGCAGGGGGTGGAAACCCTCAACGGCTGGGTCGATGGCGTGATGCAGCGAGTATTGCCTGTTCACACGGGGGCGCAACGCCCCTGGTACGTGGGACGGCCGGTCATGGTGACGCAAAACGATTACCGTCAGAATTTGTTCAACGGCGATATTGGGATTGCCCTGCCGGATGCCAACGGTGATTTGCGGGTGTGGTTTCCGACGGGTGAGGCGGGGAATTACCGCGCAATTGCGCCGATCCGTTTGCCTGCGCATGAAACCGCGTGGGCAATGACGATTCACAAGAGCCAAGGCTCGGAATTTACGCGGGTGTTGTTGGTCTTGCCGGAAATGGATGATTTGCCGTTGCTGGGGCGCGAATTGCTGTATACGGCAGTGACGCGGGCGAAGCAGGGGATTCACATTCTCGCCAGCCGTGCCATGTTGGGTAAGGCGTTACGCACGGTAACGCCACCGTCGTCACAGTTGCAGGAACGCTTGCAGGCTTAAACCGTTTTTGCGCCCGGTAACTTCGCACATTCGCGGAAAATACGCTTGTCGCAAGTCGCACAAATGCTGTAATCCAGCCGCTTGGTCAGCGATTGCAAGGCAGCTTCTTTGCTGGAAAACACATTGCCTGCGCCGAAATCTTCGACGAAATCAATTCTATCCATAAAATCGTAGACTTTGCTTTTCGCGCCTTGCAAATACAAACCGCCACCGATGGATTTCAAGCGTTTGGCTTCCTGAATCAGCATTTCTGCCCCGGCAAGGTCGATGAAGTTGATGCTTTCCCCCACGATCAGGACATGCTTAATGTGTTGGCGTTCGGCAATGCAAGCCAGTTCGCGCTGTACTTTGTCGAGTGAACCAAAATAGATCGACATATCCACCCGCACCAATTTCAATTGCGGGCATTCTTTCAGCCCGTATTCGCTGACTTCAGCAAACTTGTGGCGCGGTTCGGCGGGGTTCGGGGCTAAATCCACAATGTTTGGCATCGACGTGCGCATCAGGAAAATGATCAACGACAGCAACACGCCCATGTAAATGGCGAATTCCAGCTCCATGAACAGTGTGGCGAAAAACGTGGTGGCAAGGATCGAAGTTTCAGTCCTGCTGCTGTGCAAAATGTGCTTGATATGGTGAAAGTCGATCAGGTTGTAGGCGACCAACATAATGATGCCGCCCATTGCTGCGACCGGCAAATACGCCGCTAACGGTGCAACCAGCAACACGATGATTGCCAGTAAAATCGCTGCAAATACCGCCGACAACGGCGTTCTTGCCCCGGCAGAATAGTTAATCCCCGAACGGGTAAACGAGCCAGAACCGGCGTAGCTGGATAAGAAACTGCCTGCAATATTCGACAAACCTTGCCCAACGAATTCCTGATTGCCATCCAGACGTTGCTGGGATTTGGTAGCAATCGAGCGGGCAATCGACACCGCCTCAATCAGCCCCAGCAAGGCGACAGCGAATGCGCCGGATGCGAGTTGTTTCAACGAGGCTAAGGAAAAGTCGGGCATCGAGAATGGCGGCAATTGCCCTTTGATTTCACCCACGTAAGTAAGACCGTGTGCCGCACCACCGATGGCGATACTGGCAAGACTGCCCATAATCATGCCAAATAACAGGTGCGGCATTTTGGGTAAGTAACGTTTCAGCAACAGGGCTGACAGCATGGTGAAACCGGCAATTGCCAGAATGTACAGGTTGGTTTCACCAATACCAATGCCCACATCTGCCCACGTATGCAGGAACGATTCGCCTTTGGGAATGGGGATGCCGGTCACGTATTTGATTTGGCTGGTGGCAATCAGAATCGCTGCCCCAGCCGTAAAACCGATCACCACGGTATGCGATACAAAGTTCACCAACATACCCAAGCGCATCAAGCCGAACACCAACTGGTAAACCCCTGCGAGGAAGGTCAGCGTCAACACCATTTGAATAAATTGTTCCGACCCCGGTTCGGCATAACGGCTGATGGTGGAAAATACTACCAAGGAAATCGCAGTGGTGGGGCCGGATACCAGATGCAAGGATGAGCCAAACAAGCCCGCAATAATCGGTGTGACCATTGCCGTGTACAAACCGTATTCCGGCGGCAAGCCTGCAATCGCCGCAAACGCGACCCCTTGTGGCAACACCACGACTGCGCCAGTTAAGCCCGCCAAGAAATCGGCTTTCAGTGATTCGCGATTGACTAAGCCCAGCCAGACGAGAAAGGGGAAGAAAAATTGTTTCATGCGCTCACTCTGTGCATACCCGAAATAAGCCGAACATGTTACAGCATTAGTGAGTGCTAATTAATTGCGTGAAATCATTATGGGGTAAAGTCGCAGTAAATACTGCCTCGTGTTTCAGTCTGCAACTTGAGTGTTGCAAACTGAAACAGTGATCTGGGCAACCTTATGACTTGGCGTGAGTCACCACCGTACCAGAACATTCTTTGAACAAGTGAGTGGTACAACCTTCACACAGGCTTTTATCCAGCTTTTGGTAAATCGCGTGGATTGCGGCGGACTTGGACTGGAACACATTGCGTGCGCCTTCCTTGTCAAAACATTCGCAGGCTTCCAGCGCATCCCACAACCCTTCCTTGACATTGATCAGGTACAAATTGCCGTCATCGGCTTGCCGTTGTTTGGCTTCCTTGTACAGCGCGTGACTGCCCTGCAAATCGGCAAAGTTGATGCCTTCGCAAATCACGGCAAGGTGTTTTTGCTGTGGGTGTTCTACGCGGATTTTGCCGAACGTTTCCTCCATGTGATTCACCGAACCAAAAAACAGCGAACCTTCAACCCCCACAAAGCGCACTTGCTGGCATTGGGGTAAATCCGGGTCAGTGGAAAAGGCATGGTTGGGCAAATTCTTATCAGGCGTGCGGGTCAGGATGCGCGGTTTGGAAACTTTTTCCAGATACAACACCAAGGACAGCATCACGCCGAGGAAGATGGCAAATTCCAAATCAAGGAACAGCGCACTAAAGAACGTGACGGCTAATACCACCGTTTCGCGTTTCGAGAAGTTGATAATCTCACGGATTTCATGCCAGTCGATCAAGCCCCACGCGACTAAGAACAGCACGCCAGCCATTGCTGCTTTGGGTAAATACGCGGCGTAAGGCGCAACCAGCACCACCACAAATATCAGCAATAATCCTGCAAATACTGCCGCCATCGGGGTTTTCGCGCCGGATTCGTAGTTGACACCTGTGCGGTTAAATGAGCCGGTCGAAACGTAGCCGGAGAAAAATGCCCCGGCAAGATTGGATAAACCTTGCCCAATAAATTCCTGATTGCCGTTGATGCTGTAGCCGCCGCGTGCCGCCATTGCCCGCCCAATGGATACCGCTTCGGTCAAGGCAAACAGCGTGACTGCCAAGGCAGCAGGAGCCAGCATTTTAATATTTTCCAGCGTCAACACCGGCGCAGATAAAGGCGGGAAAGAATCCGGCAATGCACCAACCGTCGCGATATGCGTAATATCTGTGCCTAACCACGCATTCAAGCCAACACTGAGCAAGCTACCCACCAGAATAGCCACCACCATGTAAGGCACACGTTTCAACCAGCGTTTAGTCGCCATGCCACTGAGCAGGGTGACGACAGCAATCAAGACCGCATAGGCGTTAATGCCGTCCAGATGTTGCGTAAACCGGAATAACAGTTCGGTCAAATTCCCGCCGTTATCCATGTCCACCCCGAAAAAATACTTCAATTGCTTGGCTGCAATCAAAATAGCCGCGCCAGCAGTGAAGCCGACCACCACGGCGTGCGAAATGAAATTGACCAACGCGCCCATGCGTGCCAGCCCTAGTACCAGTTCAAACACCCCCACCATGAACGTCAGGGTCAAGGCCAGCGTGACATAATCCGGGCTACCGGGGATGGCATGGATGGATAATGCCGAAAACAACACCACCGAAGCCGCCGTGGTTGGCCCCGATACCAGATGGCGCGAGGAACCAAACAGCGCGGCAATAATCGCGGGGATCATGCCCGCATACAAACCGTATTGCGGCGGCATCCCCGCGATGGTGGCAAACGCCACCCCTTGCGGCAGTACCACGATAGCCCCGGTCAAACCGGCAATGAAATCAGCCCGCAGGTCACGCCCATTAATTTTAGGCAACCAGTTGAGGAATGGCAGCAGCCATGTCCAGTAGGAGGGAAGTGCTTGAACGCTCATGATACTCACTTGGCGTGTAAGGCCATATCAGAGAAGGTTGAAGTGGCTGTGTTGTTGGCGGTAGCTTGCGCCTCTTGTTTTTCGCGTTCAATTTCTGTCAGTACCCGTTGCAGGTTGGCTTTTTTCTCTTGTGTCGTCAGCAATTCGCCTTCGTATTGCATCGCCAGCCCGTTGAGGATGGTTTTCAGTGCAGCCGATAAATGGTTCATGAGAAGGGTTTCCTTGGTTAAGAATAGTATTTTCCAGTTCTATAGCAAGCGGCGTGCCAGCCTTTTGATGATGTTTAACTAACTGTTATTTAACGATAAACCTGAAATCTGCTGAGTGATACCGCCGTGCCTGCTGTTACAGTTTGCAACGGGGTTTTGATGGATTTTTATAAGTCATTGTATTTAAGCGTTATTATTTGCAAAGCTGCTGGTGTTGCATAGTGAAACACTCAGTTTCAGTCTGAAACGCCATAGCTCTTCCTTTCGGGCAGGCTGTATACCCCTAATTTTATTGATAGTATAGCGGCGTGATTTTTACCAGATAAGGAGAGTTTGCATGATGATGAAACAAGGTTTATGGGCAATGTGCTTACTGAGTGGCATGAGTTTTGTGGTAGGTAATGTTGCGCTGGCGGAATCCAGTACGCCACTCACTGCTCCCGTCGCGCCGGTTGCGCCCACCGCACCTCTTGCCCCAATAGCACCCATTGCAACGCCTGCACCTGTGGTTGCCCCGATTACTGAGCAGGATGTGCAAGCCGCACAACAAGCGTGGGGTGATGGCATTGTCACGATTGGCAAAACCTATCAGGAAAAAGGCGATTATCAAGCGATAACCAGCAAACTCCTCGACCAACTGTACACGTTTAGTGATGGCACAGTATTGTTCAAGCCCACCAAAGCGGCTGAAGACCAGTTTCGTGAAACCAAGGATGAAGCCCTGTCGTATTTCGTCAAAGGCAAAGAAACCGAAGACCACGGCTTTGCCCTGCAACCCTGGTCAAAAGTACGTTTTGAAAACGATGCGATCGCGATCAACCAAGACACCGCAGAAGCGATGGGCAATTATTACTTCACCGATGCCGCCACCGGCAAAGAAACCAAGGTGGAATATACCTTTGGTTACAAACGTGACAAAGCGGACGGGCATCTGAAAATCTTCCTGCATCACTCTTCATTGCCTTACCACCCCGAACATTAAAAGCAGCGGTGGGAAACGGGATGCAAAACCACGTTTCCCACACGTTACGGCACGTCAAAAAACTCGACTTTACCCGTCTCTAACGAATATTCCGCACTCACCACCAGCAAACCTTCATTCGCAATCAGGTTTTCCAGAATTTCCGAACCGTGGCGCAAATGACTGGTGGCAGCACGAATATTGGCGCGTACTGCGTGTTTCATCAGGGCTTCGGGATCATCGCGCAACGGCGTTTCCATTAAGGTGGCAACGGCGGGGGCAATGCGTTCGACGATAGAGCGTTGGTTGCGGGACGGACTTTGCAAGTTATGGCGCAATTCGTCGATAGTGGCAGCCACTGCCCCACATTGCGTATGCCCCAGCACCACCACCAGCCGCGTGTTGTATTGGGTGGCGGCAAATTCCACGCTGCCGATTTGTGAAGGCGCGACAATATTCCCCGCGACCCGAATCACAAACAGCGAGCCGAAACCTTGGTCGAACACCAATTCCGCCGGAACCCGCGAATCCGAACAGCCCAGAATAATCGCAAACGGGTTTTGTCCCTCGGTCAGGCTGGCGCGTTGCGTGTGGCTTAATAAAGTATCCAGACTGCGCACATTGTTGGCAAAACGTTGATTGCCTTCTTGTAAACGGGCGAGTGCTTCCGCCCCGCTCAAGTTGCTTTGTTTATTTGGCATGATCATTTTCCCTAAAACACGAATGTTTGATAGTAAAGAGTACGCATCCGGTTTTCAAAGGATTGCGTGACAGAAGTCTTTCATGTTACACAATGCAACACCCCGTTTCAGATTGAAATAGTGCCATGATCAGTATTCACCGTAAAATTACTTTCGCGTTCTCCTCCCTCGCTGTCTTGGTGGTTGGGGTAGCAGCCTTGGCGTTTCTGGACTTGCTGTTTCTGGAACGTCAAGTTGAGCAGGGTATCACCATCACCACGTTGGAAACCGCGATACAGGACATGCGTCGCGAGGAAAAAAATCTGTTTCTCTACCAAGATGCGAGTGCGGGTCAGGCAGCGGATACCTTTGCGGCGACCGCCTTGCAAACCTTGCAGACTTCCCCGCAGACACTTGCAGAAGTGGGTAATGTGATGCAAATTTCGCAATTGCAGACGATTTTACAAACCTACCGCCAGTTATTAGCCAACCATCTGCAACGTTTGCCTGCTGATAGCACGCTGGAAAGCAGCATCCGTGCGCAAGGCCATTTGGCTTCGCAATTGGCGGAATCACTCACCCTGCAAGAACGCAGCTTGTTAAACACCGCCATTGCGGATGCGAAATGGGCGCAAGTATTGGGGGTGGGAATTTTGTCCGTGCTGCTGGTGCTGATTGCCTGGTTGCTGGATCGTTCCGTGATTACCCCGATGAAACGTCTGATGGCAGATTTAACCCCGATTGCGGAAGGGCATTTCGAGCGGCTGGATGTCCGCGCTCGCAGCACCGAAATGGTCAGTTTGCGCGAAGCCTTTAACCGTTTATTGGACGAACTTGAAGCCCGCCGCCGCCGCCTGATTCAGTCCGAAAAACTCGCCGCGTTGGGGGTGTTGGTCTCCGGTGTGGCGCATGAACTCAACAATCCGTTATCCAATATTTCCTCATCCAGCCAATTGTTGCTGGAAGAACTCGACAGTGCCGAGCCAGACACCTTGCGCGAATGGGCGCACACCATCGACAGCGAAACCGAACGCGCCCGCCGCATTGTCGATGCGCTGCAAGATTTCGGGCGCAGGCAAGAGCCGCATCTGGAAACGGTCAACCTTGCCGACTTGCTGGAACGCACCCTGTTGTTATTGCGCGGGCATTTGCGCAAAGCCGGAGCGACAGTCGAAAACCACGTGCCACTGGATTTAACCCTGCTCGCTGATGCGCAACGTTTGCAGCAAGTGTTCATCAACCTGTTGCGCAATGCGGCGGAAAGCGGCACGAACCTGACGCTGCATATTCGCGCTCAGGGATGCAGCTTGTCGGGTACGCCGTTACCGCCGGATGCCACGGTGGTAGGGGAACTCGGTTGTCAGGTGCGCCAACGCCAACCCATGATCGAAATCAGTATTGAAGACAATGGCGCGGGGATTCCGGCGGCAGTATTGCCACGGGTGTTTGAGCCGTTTTACACCACTCGCGCTCCCGGTCAGGGCATGGGGCTGGGGCTGTATATTGTGCAGGAAATTATTCAGGAACATGACGGTTGCATCGCTATTGCCAGCCAGCCGGGGCAAGGCACGCGGGTGGTGCTACGCTTGCCATGTGGAGGACATTACCCGTGAAAGAACGCATTCTAATCATCGACGATGAACCCATTGCAGTACGCAATCTGGCCTATGCCTTGCGCAAAAACGGCTACGAAGTGACCACCCGCGAAAGCGGCACGGGCGGTTTGGAAGCCTTGCAAACCCAAACGTTCGAGCTGATTCTGACCGATTTGCGCATGGAACGGGTGGATGGCATGACGATTCTCAAGCGTGCGTTGGAAACCGACCCTGACATGGCGGTGGTGTTAATTACCGCGCATGGCACGCTGGATTCGGCGGTGGAAGCAATGAAAGCGGGCGCGTTTCACTACGTTGCCAAACCGTTCCGTTTGGATGAAGTGCGTAGCATTGTGGCAAACGCGCTGCAACTGGTGCAGCTCAAGCGCGAAAACCGCCGCTTGCGGGCGCAGGTGAGTAACGGTTTGCATACCCATGCCGGATTGGTGACGCAAAATCCCGCGATGTTGCGCTTGCTCGATACGGCGCAACAGGTGGCGGCAACCGATACTACCTTGCTGATTAATGGGCAAAGCGGTACGGGCAAGGAATTGCTGGCGCGTTACCTGCATCAGCACAGCCGTCGCAGCCAAGGCGCATTCGTCGGGGTGAATTGCGGCGCATTGCAGGAAGATTTGCTGGCAAATGAATTGTTCGGGCATGAAAAAGGCGCGTATACCGGCGCGGGCGAGGCACGGGCGGGTTTGATCGAAGCCGCCAACGGTGGCACGTTGTTTCTGGATGAAATCGGCGAAATGTCGCTGGCAATGCAGGTGAAATTGCTGCGCGTGGTGCAAGAGCGCGAAGTGCAACGCTTGGGGGCGCAAACCGCCGTGCCAGTGGATGTGCGTTTGATTACCGCAACCCACCGCGATTTACGTGCGGAAGTGGCGGCAGGGCGTTTCCGGCAGGATTTGTATTTCCGGCTGGACGTGGTGGGGCTGCATTTGCCGAGCTTGGTGGAACGGCGCGACGATATTCCCTTGCTGGCGTTCTTTTTCTTGCGCAAACACGCGCTGCGCATGGGGCGCGAGGTGGAAAATATTGCTCCGGCGGCTATGTCGGTGTTGTTGGGGTATCATTACCCCGGCAATGTGCGCGAGCTGGAAAACCTGATTGAGCGCGGCGTGGCGTTGGCGCGTGGCAATGAATTGACGCTGGCGGAATTGCCTGCGGCTTTGGCGGCGCAAGCGATTCATGCTTTGCCGGAAGCCCCGACGGAATTGCCGTCGCTGGTGCAGCGCGAGGAGGAATACATCCGCTACGTGCTGGAACATTGTGATGGCAACCGCACCAAGGCGGCGCAGATTCTGGGGATTGACCGCGTGTCGTTGTGGCGTAAGCTGAAAAAATACGGTCTTGTTGACGGTGAGGAGTAAGGCTTACTCTTCGTCTGTTACCGATTCTGCGCCTTCTTTGGACTGAATCTTGTCTTCCTTGCCTGATAGCAGGTTGCGGATATTGGATTCGTGCCGCCAGAAAATCATGATCGCTATGAAGGTTACGCCCAGCGTCAGCCAGCCATTACCGTCACTCAATACCCAAAAGTAAATAGGTGAGAGTGCGGTAGCAATCAGCGCGGCGAGTGAGGAAATTTTGAAGCCTTTCGCCATGACCAACCAGGTTGCGACGAAGGCTATGCCGCCCCAGACATACACTCCGAGGAATACGCCGATAGCGGTGGCAACGCCTTTACCGCCTTTGAAACCGTAGAATACCGGGTATAAATGCCCCAAAAACGCGGCAATACCGATCAAGATTAACCCCGTCTCATCCACGCCCAAGGCTTTGCCGATTAAGACCGGAATCAAGCCTTTTAAACCATCACCGAGCAAGGTAATCGCAGCGGCTTTTTTACCGCCGTGGCGCAAGACATTGGTTGCGCCGGGGTTGTTGGAACCCACCGTGCGCGGGTCAGGTAAGCCCATCAGTTTGCAGGTAATGATGGCGGCAGAAATGGAACCGAGCAGGTAAGCGAGTGCAATCAGCAAATAGACCATGGTGAAGATCCGTGTAACGTTGTTATGTAAAGTCGCAATGCTATCAGATAAGCAGGGGGGCATACAGTCAGCATCCGCCGTGTTTCCTCCTGATTGTCTCGTTGCCCATCTATGCTAAAGTAGCCAACTTTTAATACCAGACGATTTGCGCAGGGGGAAAGAGAAATGAGTGACCAACAGAAAATAGCGGATAGCCCGACAACTGATATACCTAACAAGGCTGAAGACGCTTTGGATATGACGCTGGAGCAGATTCAGGAAGAAGCCCGCCAGCAAGCGGCACAGCAGCAGCTCATTATGCAGCAATTGTCGGGGGACATTGAGGCGACTTTTGAGCGCATCCAGCAAAGCATTCAGGATCGGGAACAGGTTCAGTACAACGTTACCCATGAATTGCTGGACAGTATTCGTGCCCGCTTCGCTGCTTACGATGAACAGCGTGAACACATTCTGCAAAACATGACTCAGCGCGAACACGCGCAAAACGTCGTGACGCAGGAATTGCTGGAAAGCATTAGCAAGCGCTTTACCTTGCAGGAAGAGCAGCGCGAAAATATCTTGCAAGGCTTGCGTGGTGCGTTTGAACAGATTCAGCAGGACAATCAAGAGCGCGACTCACACCACGATGAAATGTTGGATACACTGGCGCAGCGGATGCGGGATATGTATCAGGAAATGCAGAACAGCAGCCAGATGCGTGACCAAAGCCAAGAAAAAATGCTGCAATCGCTGACGGGGCATCTAAAACTGATGCAAGAAGAAATGCGTCAGGAACAACACGAACACGAAGCCCGCATTGAAACCGAACGCCAACGCCAAGAACGCAATTTCCGCCGCGCCCGTTGGATGAGTGTACCGGGCATCGTGCTGGCGGGTTTGGCGGCTATGTATATGTTGCATGTGGTGAATGTCATGGAAAAAGCGATGAGTTCCATGAGCAGTAATATGACCAGCATTACTGTCACAATGGCCAATATGTCCACGCAAATGCAGGACATCACCGGCTACACCCAAACCATGTCTGCCTCTGTTTCCAGTATGCAGCCGATGGCGGCGGATGTGCGTGATATGAGCGGCAATATGGCGGTGATGACCCAAAACGTACAGGGTATGCAGAACAGTACTCAGCAATTGAACCAGAACGTTGCTTACTTAGGTCAGGATGTTAACCGCTTGAGCGGTGAGGTTGCGCCTACCATGAAAGGAATGCGGGCGTTCATGCCGTGGGAGTGGTGAGAATCATTGAAGCTAAATATTATTGAGTATTCGGGGCAGGGCAAACCGTTAGTTCTGCTCCACGGCTGGGGGATGAACAGCCACGTCTGGCAACCACTATTGCCGAGCTTGGCGCAATATGCCCAAGTCATTTGCATTGACCTACCGGGGCATGGCGCAAACAACCATTTGTCGCTGGGAACATTGGAGGAAGCGGTGGCACAACTTGCCCCGCACATTCCGCAAGATGCGATCGTCATGGGTTGGTCACTCGGCGGACTCATTGCCCAAGGGTTGGCGCACGCTTTGCCCGATCGGATTGCCGCGCTAATCTTGATTGCCAGCACACCTAAATTCGTCGCAGAAAATGATTGGGCGCACGGTGTATCCCCCGACCTGTTGGCGCTGTTTGGCAGAAGCTTGCAAACCGATTACCTCGGTACGGTGAAACGCTTTTTCGCGCTGCAATTTCTTAGCACCAAAACTGATACTCGCGTGGTGAATGCTTTGCGCGAGCGTATTATGGAACATCCCGCCAGCATTACCGCGCTGGAACAGGGTTTAACCATCCTGCAAACCGCCGACTTTTCGCAAACGCCCGTGACCCAGCCCGCACTGTGGATGCTGGGTAGGCTCGACAAGCTGATACCCGCTTCTCTCGCTGACGCATTGCCGGAAATGGGTTATCGGCACATTGCAGTGTTGGGCAGTGCAGCGCATGTACCTTTCGTGACCCACCCTGAGCTTTTCATGGAACATATCGAGGCATTTCTGAGTGGGCTTTAATCCCCAATTTGTTGAAAACCAATCAAAGAGTGATGATGGTCACGTCTAAAAAATATTAGAAGCATTAATCTTGAGCATATTACCATTGGCAAAAAGATAGAATCTTCCTGTTCATTAAATTAATCTATCACAGGGATTAAGATCGTGAAAATTCCAAAAAGCTACTGGTATTACTGGCACACCGGCAATAAATTTGTAGCTGTCATCAGTATGATCTTAAGTGCGGCAGTCACAGGGTTAGTCTTAGCCCTCTCTATCGGGTTCTCAATGTGGGGAATAATTCTTGCTGTATTGCTCGATTCGATAGGATTTTTGGTGGTTTTAATCTATGTTGCCTTGCGTGGTTATCTCCCCAGCCTAGTGTTGGAACAATGCGATGCATTCATTTTATATCAATTTGTCGTCCCACTTTGCATCGCATTTTTGGTCGGGAGACTGATAACATTTTGGGTGGCAAAACTTAAGTGGTTTGCAATAGCCTAATAAATGAGTAATCTTGCGCTCCGCATAACGCAAGAGAACGTTAGGATTAATTTTTTGAGGAAGCATCGTGATCTCAGAATTAGCAGGTTTTGTATTAAGCCGTTCCATTCCAGACAATTTGATGCTTGGGGTACTCGCCGGTGTAAATAAAGTTTACGGAGGTGTGGTTCGTAATGAACAAGGTCAAATTTTAGCGCATCTTGTCAATAGCACCACGCCTAGCAACATTTTATCAGCCTTCACTTCGCCGCTGAACACGCTTCTTTCGGGTGTTAATACCTATCAACTGCATCGTATCGGCGGGGATGTTGGTATTATCGGTGCTGAAGTTGGTCGCATAGGTACGGATGTTGGTGTTATCGGCGCTGAAGTTGGTCGTATGAGTGCGAATGTGGGTATTATCGGCACTGAAGTTGGTCATATAAGCACTAATGTCACCCAATTGCTTCAGTTGGCGCAAGCGTCCATGTTGCTGTCAGGTTTGACATTGGCTGTTAGCTCTGCCGGATTTATGTTTTTAAGCAATAAAATCAATAAAATTGATGAAAAATTACAACAAGTAGCCTCTGATGTGAAATACATCAAGTCGTTTCTTGAGCTACAAGAAAGATCTAGGTTAATCGCAGCACTAAAAGTCATCAGAGAATTAAATAAAGTAGAAGACCATGCCGCTAGGCTTCAGATGTTAATCAGTAGCAGGCAGACGATCGGGGAAATTCACGAAAAATATAAAATGTTACTGACAGACAGTAGCAATGAATATTCTTTCATGGCAGCCGAAGAGTACTTCACCATTACAGCCATTGGGCATTCGTTGTGTTCCGCAGAACTGGATATGTACGATCAAGCGCTGAACGATTTGCATGATGCACAAAATACATGGCAAAGTTCGTCCAGAGCGTTCGTTAAAAATCATGTCATTAACGATAATGCACAGCGGTTTCTGACAAAAGATTACGTCCAGCATATCAATTCCGCAGAAGTCATTGAGTGGGTTGATTTTGCTGAATCTTCCTCAGCGGGCATAAGTATTCTCGATCACTTGCGAGGACAGCCGCAGAAAAGAAGTTTCCGATGGTCTAAGCTCAAGGGTGTAGACACTGAAGAGAAGTTAAACCTTGAGGTTTCACGGAAAATTATTGCTAGAAATAAAATACTCCAAGGCTATATTGATCAACTTAAATACCTGTCACAAATAAGGCAAAAGCCATCCACTGTTCAAAATTTTATGGATAGTATCCCTTGTGATAACAGCGTTGAAGGCTGCCATATATTTATCGCCGATGCTTATGCTAACTGATTAGGCATTCTCGCTCTTACCCACCCGGAGACTTTCATGGAACATAGCGGGGCATTGCTGGATGCGCTCTGATACTAACCCCCATTTGCTGGATAAGCGCAAAACCCGCCGAGGCTTTGAACGCGCCGCGCACACTTACGATGCCAACGCAGTCTTGCAACGTGAAATCGGCGAGCGTCTGCTGGAACGTTTGGATTTCATCAAAATGCAGCCGGAAACCGTCCTCGACCTCGGTTGCGGCACGGGTGCAATCAGCGAACATTTACTCAAGCGTTACAAAAAAGCTCGCATTATCGGCATCGATCTCGCTGTCAATATGGTGCAAAAAACCCGGCAACGCGGCGGTTGGTTTCGCAAGCCGCAAGGCGTGTGCGCCGATGCCAATCACTTGCCATTCCAGCCGCAATGCGCGGATATGTTGCTATCCAACCTGATGCTGCAATGGTGTAACGACTTGCCCGCCGTATTCGGCGAATGGGTGCAAGTGCTGAAACCGAACGGTTTATTGATGTTTGCCACCTTCGGCCCGGATACCTTGAAAGAATTACGCGCCAGTTGGGGCAGGGTGGATGGTTTCACCCACGCCAGCCAATTTGTGGATATGCACGACGTGGGTGACGCACTGTTGCAGGCCGGTTTTCGCGATCCGGTAGTGGATATGGAAACCATCACGCTGACCTATACCGATGTGCGCGGCTTGCTGCACGATCTGAAAAGCATTGGCGCAAACAATGCCACGCACGGGCGCAATCACGGCTTGACCGGCAAAGCACACCTACAGGCGTTTCTGCAAGCCTACGAATACTTTCGTCAGGAAAACGGGCTTTACCCCGCCACCTACGAAGTGGTGTATGGTCACGCTTGGGCACCAACCCTGTTGCCCAGTAAACTGCCTGAAAAATTCATTCCGATTATGAGGAGTAAGTCATGAGTGACCCCGTTATTGCGCAGAAAAAACCGTGTTTAGTGGAACTGGAAGCTGATAAAAGCTATTGGTGGTGTACCTGCGGGCGTTCGGCTAATCAGCCATTTTGCGACGGTTCGCACAAGGGGACGGATTTTACCCCAATGGAATTTACCGTGCCGGAAAGCAAAAAGTACGGGTTATGTGCGTGCAAGTATACACAGAATGTGCCGTTCTGTGATGCCACGCATCGTAATTTGCCATAAGCCGCTAAACCGTGTGCTAAGCTTGCGCCAATTTACCCGCTATGTGGCGCATAACAATGAAAAAAACCTATACCATCCAGTCTGTTACCCATAATGCTATTTCGCCGCAAAGAGGCTCGATGGTATGGCAATTGCTCGATGCTGACGACGGACGCTTACGCAAAGTCAACGGCGTGACCACGTTGGATAATGCCGGGCTGGTTGATTCGGTGCGTTCGATTTACGCCCGCGAAATCCCGCTGGTTGACGAATTATTGCTGCACGATACAGGCGACAGTTTTACCATTGACTTTAGCGAGTTCAACCAACAGCAAGGCTACGTCGAACGCGACATGTACCTCGATATGCAAAACTGCGAACAATTGTCCAATTTGTCACGGCGCACTTGGCGAGTCATTGCGGTAGCGGTGCTGCTGGTTGTACTCTGGTTAAGCTGGATGTTGAATACCAGCATGACGAAATTTGCCGAACAACAACCGCTGATACATAAACATGAGCTACCTTGAGCGTATTCGTGCCTGCAACAATTTTGAATCCACCCATTACCGCGAACTGCTGATTGACGACAACGTGTACGGGCAAGTGCAACCCGACTTTGCGGAACACTTGGCACACTGGTCAGATATTTTCAGCGTCACGGATACGCAGGTGGTGCTTAATCCTGAACTGACCGATTACGCCACGCGCACCGCTGCGGTTGCGCCGGTGTTGTGGGCATTGCATCAACAGGGCGTGATTGATACCTGGGTTGCCGAAGCTTACCCGATCACGCACAGCTTTGGTGGTCATGCCGAGTTGGAAATCGAACGTGCTGCCACCAATTTTTTTGGGGTGAAAACCTTTGGCATCCACGTCAACGGTTTGGTGAAAACCGCTCAGGGCATTGAGGTTTGGGTCGGTACGCGCTCACTGGATAAACCCTTTTGGCCGGGCAAGCTCGATCAAATGGTGGCAGGCGGGCAACCCGTCGGCTTGGGTTTGCTGGAAAATGTCATTAAAGAATCGCAGGAAGAAGCCAATATTCCCGCCGAGCTTGCCCAACAAGCACTGGCGATTCGAACGATTCCGTATCGGCAGGAAGGCTGGCGTGGTTTGGATAATTCCACGATTTATGTGTATGACTTGTGGTTGCCGGAAGATTTTGTGCCGGAAAATACCGATGGCGAAGTGATTGCGTTTGAACGGATGCCATTAGTAGAGATTGCGCGGCTGACCGAAACCACCACAGAATTCAAAGACAACTGCAATTTGGTTAATATTGATCTTTTATTGCGCATGGGGATGATTTCACCGCAACATCCTGAATATGCTACTATTCTCAATGTGTTATACACTGCTAGTCATTCAAAAGAGACAAAAAAATGAGAGAAGGTCAACCTAAAACGGTTTATTTACAAGACTATACCGCGCCTAGCTACCGTGTGGATGCGTTGTCGTTAGTCTTTGAATTGGGCGAAACATCTACCCGCGTCACCAGTGTGGCAAATTACCGCCGTGAAACGGGCGTTGCAGCGCATACGCCCTTGGAACTTTATGGCGAAGCGCTGGAATTGCTGGAAATCCGCTTGAATGGTTTGCCGCTGCAAGCCAGTGATTATCAGGTCACGGATACCGGCATGAGCATTTACAATGTGTCGGCACTGTGTACGCTGGAAATCGTGACGCGCATTTACCCGCAGAAAAATACCTCGTTGGAAGGTTTGTACCAGTCCAGCGGCAATTTCTGCACGCAATGCGAAGCGCAAGGTTTCCGCAAAATTACCTATTACCCCGATCGCCCGGATGTGATGACGGTGTTCACCACGCAAATTTTGGCGGATAAGCAGAAATATCCGGTGCTGCTGTCCAACGGCAATCTGACTGGCAGCGGCGAGTTGGCGGATGGTCGGCATTGGGCGCGTTGGGAAGATCCGTTTCACAAACCCGCGTATTTATTCGCGCTGGTGGCGGGCGATTTGCAGCACGTGGAAGACCATTACACCACGAGTTCTGGGCGCGATGTCACTTTGCGCATCTATACCGAAGCGCACAATATCGACAAATGCGACCACGCGATGCAGTCGCTGAAACGGGCGATGCACTGGGATGAACAGCGTTTCGGCTTGGAATACGACCTCGATATTTACATGATCGTGGCGGTCGATGACTTCAATATGGGCGCAATGGAAAACAAGGGCTTGAACGTATTCAACTCCAAGTTGGTGTTTGCCAGCCCTGCCACCGCGACGGATATGGATTATGTCAGCATTGAAGCGGTGATCGGGCATGAGTATTTCCATAACTGGACCGGCAATCGCGTGACTTGCCGCGATTGGTTCCAATTGTCGCTGAAGGAAGGTTTGACGGTATTCCGTGATCAGGAATTCACCTCTGACCTGCATTCGCGTCCGGTGAAACGCATTGAGGACGTGCGTTTATTGCGTACCAATCAATTTGCGGAAGATGCCAGCCCGATGGCACACCCGATTCGTCCCGCATCTTACATGGAAATCAATAACTTCTACACCGTGACCGTTTATGAAAAAGGTGCGGAAGTGGTTCGCATGTACCAGACTTTGCTGGGGCGTGACGGTTTCCGCAAGGGCATGGATGTGTATTTTCAGCGCCATGACGGGCAAGCGGTGGCGACCGAAAACTTTCTCGCGGCAATGGCGGATGCCAATGGTGTTGATTTGAGCCAGTTTCAGCGTTGGTATGATCAGGCGGGAACGCCACAGGTCGCGGTGACGATGGATTACGCTGCTGCCGCGCAAACGTGTACGTTGCACTTGAGCCAGTTTTGCCCCGCGACGCCGGAAGCGGCGGAGAAATTGCCGTTTTTGATTCCGGTAGCTGTCGGTTTACTGGGTAGCAATGGACAGGACTTGATCGGCACACAAGTGTTACGCCTGACGGATGCTGAACAGTCGTTTACGTTTGAGCAAGTAGCGGAATGCCCCGTGCCTTCGTTGTTGCGTGGTTTTTCTGCCCCGGTGCGCTTGAGCTACCCGTACACCACCGCCGAACTGGTGTTTTTGATGAAACATGACAGTGATGCCTTCAACCGTTGGGATGCTGGGCAACGCTTGGCGATGCAAACCATTCTGAGCTTACTGGATGCGCAGCAACAGCAAGCTGCTTTTGGGTTGGAACACGAATTCATCAGCGCGTATCAGGCGATTCTCACCGATAACACCTTGGATCATGCCTTGCGTGCCGAAGCCATGACGTTACCGTCCGAGGCGGACATCGCAGAAGTGGCACGCCCTTCCGACCCCGAAGCGATTCATACCGTGCGCGAATTCATCCACGCGACCTTGGCGAAAGCCTTGCGGTTGGATTTGGAAGCGCTGTATGCCGATTTGCACGCGCAAGGGCAGGGCGATTATTCCCCGGATGCGGTGAGCATTGGGCGGCGCAGCTTGAAAAATGTCTGTTTGGCGTATTTGGGGCGCATTCAGGATGACGGTATTTACGATACCTGCCTCCAGCAATACCGCAATGCGGGCAATATGACCGACGCAATGGCGGCATTGGCGGTACTCAGCAAAATCGACTGCCCGCAACGTGAAGAGGCGCTGCAACATTTCCACGACCGTTGGCAACATGATCCGCTGGTGATGGATAAATGGTTCGGCTTGCAAGCTACCTCGTCGTTACCGGGTACGCTGCAACAAGTGCAAACACTGATGCAACATGCGCTGTTCGACATCCGCAACCCTAACAAAGTCCGTGCCTTGGTGGGCAGTTTTGCAATGCGCAACCCGCTGCATTTCCACGCACAAGATGGCAGCGGCTACACCTTTCTCACCGAGCGCGTCTTGGAATTGGATGCGATGAACCCGCAAATCGCCTCACGCATGGTGCGCCCGCTAATGAACTGGCGGCAATACGAGCCGACCCGCAGCGCCGCCATGAAAGCCCAATTGGAGCAGATTAAAGCGCACAGCGGTTTGTCGGGGGATGTGTATGAAATCGTGAGCAAGAGTCTGGTATGATGCAGCGACCGTTCATCAATGATAGAGAGGGCATGGAATGAAACTAAACGTATTGAAAGCGCTGGGCTTAGCAGCACTGATCACCACTGGTGGTAGTGCGCTGGCAGACGAAGTATGGAACAGCAACGTTGGGCGTATTGTGTATGCCGATGAAATCGGGCCAACTGCTGTATTTGCTTATGGTCCTGCGGAAGATCCGGGTGTGGTATACATTTTAGGCTTGGCGAAAGTGTACGAAAACCGTGGAACCTATGACGGTTACTGGGCAAAAAAGAAAGCCAAGGTGGAATGCACCACGGAACGCCCCGGTATTTTCGGTGAAATGACCCGTTATTGGGGGCGCTACGAGATCAAGTTCCTCGATAAAAGTTTCCCTTCACGTTGGGAAGCCCAGTGGAGCTATTGCGATGGCGACGTCGAGAAAGTGAAGATCGAAGCCACGCCAGCCGTGGGCGAAGCCGCTGTGCCTGCTCCTGAGAAAAAATAAGGAATGTGCACGAAATAACTTTTCAAAGAGGGCGTATGCAATACGCCCTTACAAGGGTTTTCGTAGGGGCGTATTGCATACGCCCCATTTTTTGTCAGTACAATTGTGTTTCTAAGGCGGCGAGGCGTTTTTCTAATTCTGCCACCCGTGCTTCTAATTGTGCGTAATGGTCTTGGCGGGGACTGCTGTGGTGGGTGGCAGTGCCAGGGCTGGCGGCTTCGGTGGTGTGCAATTCATCCAGCGTTTCGGTGCCAAGGGCATGAAAATAGCGGTCTTCGCGCCGTCCGCCACCCGCAGGCAAACGCACCGCTAAAGGCTTGTCGAGTGCCATCCACGCTTCCAAAATCTCGCGGATTTCGTCGGTGCTGGCAAAATCTGCCATGCGTTCGGTGCGGGTTTTGATTTCGTTCAAGGTTTGGGGGCGGCGCAGTAATAATACGCACAGCACCGCTTGTTGTTGGCGATTCAGTTTGAGTTTGCGCTCAACTTTGTGCTCTACCCGTTGGGCGCGTTCGCTGTATTGGATGTTAGTCCAGCCACCTTCGACCAGCACTTTGGCGGTATGTCCGACCACGCCTTCGGTCAAATTCATCACGGGATCGCGGCTGCTTTTTTGGTTGCACGCCACCGCTAGAGAGTTAAAAGTGAGCGGATAGCTGGCAGGAGTGGTGAGTTGTTTTTCCATTAAGCTGCCAAGAATGCGTAGTTCTTCGGCACTAAACGGTGGTCGGGGTTGTTCGTCATCAAACATAATGCGTAGCCCTGTGGTGTGAATTAACGGGGATCGGTTTCCGTTTGCCAGCGCGATAAATCGACGCTGTTGTCCGCCAACCAATAGCGCGGTGGCGGAACGTGTAAATTAGCGTGCAAAATTTTCAAGTAATCAGCGCGTGAAATATTTTCCGCGCCCATGCTCATTAAGTGCGGATTTTCGATTTGGCAATCAATTACCGCAAAGCCCCAGTGCTGCACATGCCAAGCCAGCGCCACCATTGCGATTTTGGAGGTATCCGGTTCACGGCTGAACATGGATTCGCCGCTGAATACCCCGCCAGTGGTCACACCGTACAGGCCGCCAACCAGTTCACCCGCCGGATTCCACACTTCCACCGAATGCGCGATGTCATGCGCGTGTAACATGCAATACGCGGTGTGCATTTCGTGCGTAATCCAAGTTTCAGCTGTGTAAGAGCGCGGCGCGGCACAGGCTTCTACCACGTCGGAGAAGCAGGTATCAAAGCTGATGCGATAACCTTTGTTGCGTAACGATTTACGCAAACTGCGGGTCATGCGGATTTTGTGCGGAAACAACACCGTGCGCGGGTCGGGCGACCACCAGTAGATCGGTTCACGCGGCCCAAACCAAGGGAAGATCCCCGCCCGGTAAGCATTTTTCAGGCGGGCAATGCTTAAATCGCCGCCGACTGCCAGCAAGCCGTTGGGTTCTTCCCACGCCATTTCCACGGGTGGGAAAGGTTCTTCCGACCAAGTGGGATTGAGTAAGGTGAGGCTGAGTGATCGTGGTAGCACGCCGTTCCTTTAGTGAGTTTTTGCCAATTGATCCAAGTATTTTTCCGCATCCAATGCTGCCATGCAGCCCGTACCGGCGGAGGTGATGGCTTGGCGGTAAACGTGATCCATGACGTCACCGGCGGCAAATACGCCTTCGATGCTGGTTTGGGTGGCGTTGCCTTCCGAACCGCTTTTGACTTTGAGGTAGCCGCCACTCATCTCTAATTGCCCATCGAAAATGGCGGTATTGGGTTTGTGACCAATGGCAATGAAAATGCCGTGTACGGCGATGTCTTGGGTTGCGCCGCTGTTCACGTCTTTGACGCGCATCCCGGTGACGCCGGTTTTGTCGCCCAGCACTTCATCGAGAGTGGTGTTCCACAGGATTTTGACTTTGCCTTGTTCGACTTTTTCAAACAGGTGTTTTTGCAAGATTTTTTCAGAACGCAATTCGTCACGACGGTGCACTAACGTGACTTCGGAGGCGATATTTGCAAGGTAAAGCGCTTCTTCCACCGCCGTATTGCCACCGCCAATCACCGCGACTTTTTGATTGCGGTAGAAAAAGCCGTCACAGGTGGCGCAGGCCGATACGCCTTTGCCACTGAATTTTTGCTCAGATTCTAATCCTAAGTACATCGCTGACGCGCCAGTGGCTATAATCAAAGCGTCACAGGTGTATTGCCCGCTGTCGCCGTTCAGCGTAAAAGGACGGTTTTGCAGGTCGACGCTATTAATGTGGTCAAAAATGATTTCGGTATCGAAACGTTCAGCGTGTTTTTGCATCCGTTCCATCAACTGTGGCCCCATGACGCCAGCATCATCGCCCGGCCAGTTATCCACTTCGGTGGTGGTCATCAATTGCCCACCTTGCGCCATGCCGGTGATCAATACGGGGTTTAGGTTGGCGCGTGCGGCGTAAACGGCAGCGGTATAGCCCGCTGGCCCCGAACCGAGGATGAGTAAACGGCAATGTTTGGTTGTGTTCATGTATAATTCTCCTTCCGAATTGGGTAATCCTATGTGACATACCGTGTCGGGTAAAGTAGTAATCGGAAAAACAGGCCCTATAATCAGGGAATCAAACAAACAGGGATATTGGTTTGGCTAAGGTTATTCTCAATCAAAAAAAGCGTCTGGGTTTACAACAGGCAAGCGTGATTATTTTCATGGGTATCGCTGCCGTGATTTTGCTGGCGCTGCTTTCGTACAGCCCGCTTGACCCCGGCCCATTTCACTATAACACCCGTGTTGGCCCCTGTGACAATTTAGCCGGTTGTAAAGGGGCATGGCTGGCGGATTTTCTGTTGGGCTTATTGGGTTATTTGGCGTATGCCTTGCCCCTGGTACTGGTGGTCATGGGATTGACCGCATTCCGTATTGGCCCGCACATGAAAAATCCAAACAATCCCGTGGGAGGCATCAACGACATTATTACCAGCGGCGGTGCATTATTCGCATTGCTGTCGGGGGCGGGTTTGGCGCATTTGCTGTTTATGCCGCCGCCTGACGGTATTGGTGGCGGCATGTTGGGTCAGGTGGTCGCTCGATTATTAACGGGCACGGTATTGGGATTCTTCGGGTCGATTTTGCTGTTGTTCTCTTTGTTTTTAGGCAGTATTACGGTGGTAGCGGATATTTCTTGGGCGCAAGTGACTGAGAAAGTCGGCGATTGGATGTTGCAGGCATTCGATAAACTGCAAGGCATGGAACAAGCGGGTGCTAATGGTGAGGCGGATGCGGCAAATAAAAGTGGTGTGTTAGGGCGTTTTTCTGAGCTGTTAGACCGCAGCAAGGGATATTTGCAAGGCGGCTCCGGTGCCTTGGATAAAGCCAGTGGCTGGGTGAACCGCAATGTGGTAAAGCGTGGGGAACCCAATCTGGGTGATGGGGTTGATTTAACCGATATTCACGCGCCTTTCCGTGATGAAGCGCGTTTGGATGTGCCCGACTTCTCGAATTTCACGCGCGATAAGCAACCCGCTACTGCGGAAGTGGTGCCAGTCGACGTTACCGCCGCTGTCAGCGTTGCTGATGTTGATAAAATGCCACTTAAAGCCAACGCAGATGCAGGTAGCATTCGTGATGTGGCGGAAAGCTTGCCTCCGCTTAAAACGGGCAAGGGGCACGGTTTAATTTTGCCGCGCCTAACCCTGCTCAACCCGCCGCCGCGTGACCGTGTGACGCAGCCTAAAGAGCGCTTGAATGAGTTGGCAACCAAATTGGTGGAAGCCTTGGGGCATTATGGTGTGCCGGATGTGAAAGTGGTGGCGCGTGACCCTGGCCCGGTGATTACCCGTTTTGAGCTGGAATTGCCGGATGGCGTGAAAGCCTCGAAAATTTCCGGTTTGGCGTCGGATTTGGCACGGAATATGTGCGTATCCAGCGTGCGCGTGGTGGAAGTTATTCCGGGGCGGCCGACTATTGGGATCGAGATTCCCAATGACCGCCGGGATGTGGTGACCATGAGTGAAATGCTGGCATCGGCAGTTTACAAGAAAAACCCGTCGCCGTTGACCTTGGCTTTGGGCAAAGACATTGCTGGGCATCCCGTGGTGGCTGATTTGGGGCGAATGCCGCATTTGTTGGTCGCGGGGACAACGGGTTCAGGCAAATCGGTGTTCATTAATGCGGTGCTGATGAGCTTGCTTTACAAAGCGACACCCGCCGAAGTGCGCATGATTATGATTGACCCGAAAATGCTGGAATTGAGCAGTTACGAAGACATTCCGCATTTGCTTGCCCCGGTGGTGACGGACATGAAACACGCCGCCAACGCCTTGCGCTGGTGTGTGGCAGAAATGGAGCGCCGTTATTTGCTGATGTCGAAACTCAAGGTGCGCAATATTGCCGGTTTTAACGAGAAGATTATCGAGGCGCGTGCCAAAGGTGAGGTCATTCTTGATCCCTTGTTTGACCCGCTGAAATCGGTGGCGGGGCATCCGCAGCCCTTGGAAACCTTGCCTTATATCGTGGTGATTGTCGACGAATTCGCCGACATGATGATGGTGGTTGGCAAAAAAGTGGAAGAGCTGATTGCGCGGCTGGCACAGAAAGCGCGGGCATCCGGTATCCATCTGATTTTGGCGACGCAACGCCCGTCGGTGGATGTCATTACGGGTTTGATCAAGGCGAATATCCCGACGCGGATTGCGTTTCAAGTGTCGACCAAGATCGACTCGCGCACGATTTTGGATCAGGGCGGCGCGGAACAATTGCTCGGTTACGGTGATATGTTGTACATGCCACCGGGAACTTCACTGCCGCAACGGGTGCATGGCGCACTCGTCACTGACCGCGAAGTGGAAGATGTTGCCAACTACCTCAAGCTGCAAGGGGAACCGGATTACATTGATGAGGTCTTAGCTGATAACACGTCAACATCGGATGCCGTACCGGGATTAGAGCCGTTGACGGAACGGGAGGGCGAATCCGACCCGCTGTATGATGAAGCAGTGGCCGTAGTGATCGAATCTCGGCGTGCGTCGATTTCGTATCTGCAACGTCGCCTCAAGGTGGGTTATAACCGC
Source organism: Candidatus Thiothrix sulfatifontis (assembly GCA_022828425.1). NCBI lineage: Bacteria > Pseudomonadati > Pseudomonadota > Gammaproteobacteria > Thiotrichales > Thiotrichaceae > Thiothrix > Candidatus Thiothrix sulfatifontis. The sequence goes on along the minus strand of CP094685.1, from coordinate 2,540,549 downwards.
GCGGCACGCATGATAGAAGACATGGAAAGCGCAGGTGTGGTCAGCCCGGTGTTGAGCAATGGCTCACGCGATGTATTGGTTGCCGCACCGCCAAAAGATTGAATAACATGAGGTTAATGATGAAAACAACGTTCACTAAAACACTGGCAGTACTGTTGGTGATGGGCTTAATGAGCAGCAGTGCATGGGCTGGCGGTCGTGAAAAACTTGACGATTTCTTTACCAAAATCGATACCATGCAGTCGGCTTTCACCCAGCAAGTGATTGATGAAAAAGGCGTGGTGCGTCAATCCTCCAGTGGTAACGTCTTTCTGTCGCGCCCCGGCAAATTCCGTTGGGAATACGCCGCGCCTGATAAGCACGAAATCGTGGCTGATGGCAAAAATGTGTGGATTTACGACGTGGAATTGGATCAAGTTACGGTCAAGCCGATGACGCAAGCCTTGTCTTCTGCGCCGGTCGGGATGCTGACTCAAAAGCAAGCCGTTGACAAACAATTCAATGTGCAGGAAATGGAGGCCGAAGGCAGCACCTTGGAATGGTTTCGTTTGACGCCTAAGAAACAAGATTCTGATTTCACTTCAATGGATTTGGGCATTAGTGCTACCGGCGTGGAAGAAATGATTTTGGGTGATAAATTCGGGCAACAAACCTACATTAAGTTCCAAGGCTTGCGTACCGATGTTGACATCGACAAGAGCCGTTTCAGTTTCACGCCACCTAAAGGGGCTGACGTGATTGGGAAAGCTTCCTGATTCCCTTAGCTGAACGAATGCGCCCGGCGACGCTCGATGAGTACGCCGGGCAGCTTCACTTGCTTGCCGTTGGCAAACCGCTGCGGCGAGCCATCGAAGAATCCCGCCCACACTCGATGCTGTTCTGGGGGCCTCCCGGAACCGGCAAAACCACACTCGCACGCTTAATCACCCATTATTGGAATGCAGAATTTCTTACCTTGTCAGCGGTATTGGCAGGGGTGAAGGAGATTCGTGCGGCGGTTGAGGTGGCACGGCAAAACCGGGCGCAATTCGGGCGTGCCACGGTGTTGTTTGTGGATGAAGTTCACCGTTTCAATAAAGCGCAGCAAGATGCGTTTTTGCCGCATATTGAAGATGGCACGTTATTGTTTATTGGCGCAACCACCGAAAATCCTTCCTTTGAATTGAATAATGCGCTGTTGTCGCGGGTGCGTACTTACGTGTTGCGTTCCCTGTTGCCGGATGATATTCAGCGGGTGTTGCAACGTGCGTTGCAGGACGGTGACAAAGGTTTGGGGGCGCTGCACGTGCAAGCCAGTGAAGGAGTGTTGGAGGCATTAGCTGCTGCTGCCGATGGCGATGCACGACGGGCGTTGAATTGGTTGGAAATTGCGGCAGATTTGGCGGAAGACACGCCTGAGGGGGCGCGGATTACGGCTGCTACTGTGCAGGAAGTGGTGGCGGAATCGTTGCGGCGTTTTGATAAGGGCGGTGATTTGTTTTACGAGCAGATTTCAGCTTTGCACAAGTCGGTGCGCGGCACTGACCCCGATGCGGCGTTGTATTGGTTGTGTCGGATGTTGGATGGCGGTTGTGACCCTTTGTACATTGCGCGGCGGGTGGTGCGCATGGCGAGTGAGGATATTGGCAATGCCGACCCGCGCAGTTTGCAGTTGGCACTGAATGCGTGGGACGCTTACGAGCGTTTAGGCAGCCCGGAAGGGGAGTTGATGCTGGCGCAAGCGGTGGTGTATTTGGCGTGTGCGCCGAAAAGCAATGCGGTGTACGCGGCTTACAAACTGGCGCGGGCGGATGCGCAACAGTCGGGTTCGCTGGATGTGCCGCTGCATTTGCGTAATGCGCCGACCAAGTTGATGAAGGCGCTGGATTATGGCAAAGATTACCGCTATGCCCACGATGAGCAGGATGCGTATGTGGCGGGGGAAAACTATTTCCCGGATGAGATGAAAGGGCGGCGTTATTATGAGCCGGTCGAGCGCGGGCTGGAGATTAAGATTCGGGAGAAGTTGGCGGGGTTGCGGCGGTCTCGGTCAAGCGGGGGTTAAGGGTAATCCGTCGGGTTCATGCTCTGGCGGAAACGCTGGATAGCTTGCCATATATCGGTAGATTCATTGGCAGCATCCACTTCACGTACAGAGACTTCAATGGTTTTTCCGCTGAAAAGCAGTTGCAAGGCTTGCAGGAAGTTTTCGTTCAAGTCAGCCGGATTGAGTTTGTATAAGGTGTACATGGCTGTTGCTCTTGTGGAGTGGGTACAGTAACGATTTTCCTCACATTACTGTATTCGTCGTAAATCTTCCAGTTCCGCATCCAGCTCTTCCGGTGCGAAATCAACCAGTGGGATGTTGTGCTGCTGGCATTCGGCGATGAAGGTAAAACGGTCAACACCTGCAAACTCGGATGCAGCACCCGCCGACAAACTTCCCTCTTGGAACATCATCAGCGCGGCATACAATTTGATGCGTTTGCCGAATTCTTCGGGGGATTGGTCGATAAGGTGTTGATCAGGAATGTCTAACGTGATTTGCATGGTGTGTTCCAGCATGAAGCAATGAGGTAAGCGTAGCATGTTCGCCCCAGAGCGTTTCAATAGGGATGGCGACAGCTTACCAGTCGTGCTAGTTTATGTGAGGGTAGTATGGGAACTTTAGTTTCGAGGTTTGATACCGCCTCTTCGACCTAAACCGAAACCTACGCGATAGAGATCAGGCATGTCAATGCGCCCATCCTTTTTTGTCTCAATCAGTCCCAAACGTTGTAGGTCATCACGAATGCCATCCCAGCCGCGTTCGACATGTTGAGCCGGTAATCTGTTGGTGTGGATTCTTTGGGGGCCTTCAGGAAATGCGTCTCGCCAACACGATACGATAGCCTCATATTCACAAGGGACATTCATGCCTTTCAAACTTGACAGCACGTCCCTGACCCAAGGGTAATCTTCAGCCACCTCGGATACCCGAATCTCAGATGCTTGTTGAATACCACGTTTGATACTTTCATAGTGCAGTACATATTCATATTGGGGGTATCGTTCATTGGAGTCCTCAGCCGCTTGGCGTATAGCGGCCAGAAATGAGCGCGGTGAAGTTTGCCCACGTCCATCTGCTAAATGGCTGACAGACCAAGTGTAAGGGACACCTCTCCGTTTATCCTTGCCCATCCAAGGACCTGCAAGTTTTTCAAAGGCTTGACGCTGAGTTTCGCTTTCCCGCTTCATTTCATCAGGTGGATACCAAACAGCATTTTTTGCGATTAAGCGTGAAATAGTGACAGATTCGCATAGCTCGCGCATATAATCACCAGATTGTCTAGGAGCATTAATTAGGCGTTGCCACAATAGTCCATGAAGATCATGTCTAGCCCAAGTTAATTCCAATTTGGTGGCAATGAGCTTGGAAGCATCAGGAAAGTTGAATACTGTTCGTTCAGCTTGGTCTTCACGCAAGAAAACCTTAGCATAGAGATTTGGAAAAGATTTTAGCCATAAAATGGTACGTAGTAAACCTCGTACTATGTCATCCATTTGTTGCCAGTCATTACTCGTTCGGTCTAACGCATCGAAAACAATCAACCCACGCCAAGTACGCTGCAATTGCATTAGGTGAGCTGCCTTTTCTGGTTCTTGTTTTAACCAAGTTACTGTATGTTCCCATGTGTCTTGAGGAATTGTGATTCCATTATTTTTGGCCACCCAACGCAAAATAGTGGAGCGCCATATATCGTAAGCTTCGATATTTTTATTAAGCATTGAAGCAAAACTGTCAGCATTTGGGTAATGCTCTATATTTTCACGATTGCCAAAGCCGATCTGAACATCAATACCTTCTAGTTCTGGTAGGGCTGATCCAATAACAGGACGTAGATTTTTCTGAAAGTAGGGCTGCTGTCCAAAAAGATTTGCCTACTCCACGACCTCCAACGACCACATGAGCATCTAAACGCAAAGCTTTTAAATGTGATGGAGGAATACATAGTGTTCCCATTTTGTGCCTTCGCCATAACTACTTGTTTCCAGTGAGGCTGCCAAAATAGCTTCTCGCAAAACAGTAACATTAGACATTAGTATGTCCCATACCTAAAACTCCTTCTATTCCCTCAATTAAAGTGCGCAAAGATACTATGGACTTCTTGACTATCAATCGTATTAAGCCGCCCATGCAAAGATCGTAATCCAGCTAAACTACGATGCCAACGTATCTCCCAAGGGTAATGTGGTGCTGAGCTATCAAGAGGTTCGGAGTGCCAGCATTCAACTGCGGTATCTCCGGGAGCAATTTCATCATAAAGTGATTCAGCAAAAATGTTGTAAGCATTGTCACGTAAACTTTCAAAATAAGAAATTCGGTCAATTTCTGGTGTTAGTGCTGCTACGATTTGTAATCGCTCGCGTATATCCAAAGCAACACCTGCCTGTAACCAGTATTTAAGCAGGATACGGTAGCCTGTCCACGTTTGACTACTTTCCAACGCGAAGAGCAATATTAGGTTAGCCCCCATATCTGTAATGCAACTGGATGCCACTTCATCAATGCCAGCACGGGCATCAAGCAAAATGACATCGGGCTTGAATCGTGTCTCCATTGTATTAATCAAGCGTTGTAACCGTGCAGACCAATCTTCTCGGGTGCCGTCTGGTCTGATCTTTGGCATCCATACACGTCCAAGCTTGGATACGTATTCACCCGGCTCAATACCATGAGCAGGTATCACGTAAATTTCACCGTCGTGAGATAACCCACTTGTAGCAACCATAGATTCAAATATAGTGTCGGAATTTTCCACTAAATCCTCTACCAACCAATCGCTAATGCCATATTTTGGCTGGCGTTCTGGTGGCAATAGTGCCGATGAAAGACCTGGTGATTCCAAATCAAGGTCAAATATAAGGACACGCTTACCAGCTTGCGCTAATGCCCACGCGGTAGAAGCTAAGGCTGTGGAACGTCCCACCCCTCCCTTAATTGAAAAAAAGACGACACGCCGTGCACCTTGAGTTTCAGGGGCGATTTTTGTCCAATTGCTTTCGGTTGCTAAGCGGTCCGTCAGCCACACGTTGCTGAAGCCTTCGAGCAGGAAAGTTGCAGCACCTCGGCAAGCAAAATCCATGTTTTCCTCATACAAAATCATTACATCGGCAGGATAAGCATGAGGAGGAAGCCTTTCTGCAAGTATAAAAGCTAGTTTATCCACCTGATCTTTTAGTACGAAATTTGATTCTATGGATTCTGGAATGATCAGTCGTATCCGACCATTCAGATCACGGTTAACTAATAGCCATCCCACGGAGTTGGTTATATCTTGGTGCTCCCTTAGTGTGGATGTTACTACAGGGAGAATTTGATCGAATGTTATCATTTTAAGTCTCCATTCATATCTGCTTGCTTAATCAAGTTATACACTTGGTTAGCACTAGTACGGCGCTCTTTTGTACTTGTCTCATTAAAATGACTCTGGTTTGCATAACGCTGAGAAACATCCCAATCATCGAAAAAGTTAGTATTTGGTAAATTATACTTGCCCCCATTCTGATGACCGCTGCGATAGCTTTCAAAACGTTGCCAAACTCCATTGGCATGTTTTCTGTCCACGTGCCTTGCCGGGCTTCCGTCAGCATCGACATGCATACCAAATGCCAACATTAACCGTTTTAATCCACATTCCGCCGATATACCGTACAAATGGTCAGCATTCGCCCAGCGTTGGTTTTTAAACAAATATTCTGCATCGTTCCAATGTCGTTTATGTGCATCCAAATAATCAGCTTGCATCACTTGTTCCTACATTCGTCGTATATAGCATGATTCTGATCACAACGCCCTTATCTTCTCCAACTGCCCCACCAACTGTCCCAACGCTGCCCGCTGCTCATCCGCCTGCTTGCGCGTCTGTTCCAGCACTGCTGCCGGAGCTTTGTCCGCAAACGCCGGATTATTCAGCCGACCTTCCAGCCCGCCGAGGTTCTTTTGCAGCTTCTCGATTTCCTTGCTCAGACGCGCAATTTCCGCGTCCTTGTCGATCAGCCCCGCCAGCGGGATGAGGATTTGCATCTCGCCGACCAGCGCCGTAGCCGATTCCGGCGCATCCGCCCCGGCTTCCAGCCACGTCACGTTGCCGACTTTCGCCAGCGTCCGCGCAAACGCTTCGCTGGTGGTGAACAGTGCCTTGTCGGTGTCGCTCCAGTTTTGCAGCAGCACATCCAGCACTTGCCCCGGCTTGATGTCCATTTCGGAGCGGATGCGGCGGATGCCCATGATGAAAGCTTTCACCCATTCGATTTCCGCCAGTGCTGCCTGATCAATCAGCGCAGTGTCGGCGACGGGGTAGGGTTGCAGCATGATGGAATCGCCGGATACGCCCGCCAAGCCTTTGATGTTCTGCCAGATTTCTTCGGTGATGAACGGCATGATCGGGTGCATCAGGCGCAACGCCGCTTCCAGCACGCGCACCAAGGTACGGCGCGTGCCACGTTTGGCGGCTTGGTTGTCGTTGGCTTTGCCCAAAATCGGCTTGGTCAGCTCCAGATACCAGTCGCAGTATTCGTGCCACGCAAATTCGTACATCGCTTTGGCGGCAAGGTCGAAGCGGTAGTTGTCGATGTGGTCGGCGACTTCCGCCTCGGTCTGTTGCAGCAAGGAAATGATCCAGCGATCCGCCGCCGACAATTCCACTGTCTCCGTGTTCCCTTCGGCTTCGCTCAGGGAACGGTCGCTGAGCGTAGCCGAAGCGTCGCACTGCATCAGCACGTAACGCGCCGCGTTCCACAGCTTGTTGCAGAAATTGCGGTAGCCTTCCAGCCGTTGCATGTCGAAACGGATGTCGCGTCCAGCGGTGGCGAACGAGGCAAACGTCATGCGCAGCGCATCCGTGCCGTGCGGGGTAATGCCGTCGGGGAATTGCTTGCGGGTGGCTTTGTCGATTTTGGCGGCGAGTTGCGGCTGCATCATGCCGCTGGTGCGCTTGGCAACCAGTGCTTCGAGGTCGATGCCGTCGATAATGTCGAGCGGGTCAAGCACGTTGCCCTTGGATTTGGACATTTTCTGCCCGTCCGCATCCTTCACCAGCCCGTGGATGTACACGTCGCGGAACGGCACGTCGCCCATGAATTTCTTGCCGAACATGATCATCCGCGCCACCCAGAAGAAGATGATGTCAAAGCCAGTCATCAACATCTGCGTGGGGTAGAAGGCTTTCAGGGCTTCGTCGTCCACATTCGGCCAGCCGAGCGTCGAAAACGGCCACAGTGCGGAGGAGAACCACGTATCGAGCACGTCCTCGTCCTGACGCAACGCGAAGTCGGCAGGCAGGCTGTATTTGCTGCGCACCTCATCTTCGGAACGCGCCACGTAGACATTGCCCGCGTCGTCATACCATGCCGGAATACGATGCCCCCACCACAATTGGCGCGAAATGCACCAGTCGTCGAGGTTGTTCATCCAGTGGTTGTAGGTGTTCACCCAGTTGCCCGGAATGAAGCGCACTTCGCCGCTCGCCACCACGTCAATCGCCGGTTGTGCAATCGCAGTTTTGCCGCCGGGTCGCCCGTCATCCAGCGTTTCGCGGGTCAAATCCACGTACCACTGATCGGTCAGGTACGGCTCAATCACCGTGCCGGAACGGTCGCCACGCGGAACCATCAGCTTGTGGTCTTCGATTTTATCCAGCAAGCCGAGCGCATCCATGTCCGCCACCATCTGTTTGCGGGCAGCGTAACGCTCCAAGCCTTGGTATTGTGCTGGTGCAACCTCATTGAGGCAGGCATCAACAGTGAAAATATTGATCAGCGGCAGGTTATGACGCTTGCCCACCTGATAGTCGTTGAAATCGTGCGCCGGGGTAATCTTCACACAACCCGTGCCTTTTTCCGGGTCAGCGTAATCGTCGCCGACCACCGGAATCAAGCGTCCCACCAGCGGCAGCACCACGTTTTTGCCAATCAAATGCTGGTAACGCTCGTCTTTCGGGTTCACCGCCACGGCGGAGTCACCCAGCATGGTTTCCGGGCGCGTAGTGGCAACGATCAGGAATTCGTCGGTGGCATTGCCCGCCGCATCCGCCAGCGGGTAGCGGAAGTGCCACATATTGCCGTTTTCTTCTTCGGACACAACTTCAAGGTCGGAAACGGCGGTGTGCAGCACGGTATCCCAGTTCACCAAGCGTTTGCCGCGATAGATCAAGCCTTCTTCATGCAGGCGCACAAACACTTCGCGCACCGCTTCCGACAAGCCTTCGTCCATCGTAAAGCGTTCGCGTGACCAGTCAGGAGTCGTCCCCAAACGGCGCAATTGGCGGTTGATGGTATCGCCAGATTGCCCTTTCCACTCCCAGACTTTTTCGAGGAAAGCTTCACGCCCCAGATCGTGGCGGGTTACACCTTGCGCCAGCAATTGGCGTTCGACCACCATTTGCGTGGCGATGCCTGCGTGGTCAGTGCCGGGTTGGTAGAGGGTTTTGTCGCCCTTCATGCGGTGGTAGCGGATCAGGGTGTCGATCACCATCTGGTTGAAACCGTGCCCCATGTGCAGTGTGCCGGTGACGTTCGGCGGCGGGATCATGATGCAATACGGCTTGCCCTCGCCTTTGGGGGCGAAATAGCCGCTTTGTTCCCAGTGCTGATACCAGCGTTGTTCGATGTCTTGAGGTTGGTAGGTCTTGTCCATGTGCCGCTGCTTTTTGAAGTCGGAAAAGAGCGGCATTATAGCGGGTTTCTTACTCCCCCTCTACCGCTTGGCGGGAGAGGGGGTTGGGGGGTGAGGGTCTTATTTCAACAAAGTGGAAAGCTCGCGGATGAGGTCGTCACGGGCTTTATCAATGTGTTTTTCCACCGAAGGGTCGATGCGGGAGCCGTTGGCTTGTGTTGCTGCTTGTTGATGGCCTTCTGAGCGGATGGCGTGCGCCCGTGCTAAACCCGAATATTCGTCTTGTCCGGTAGCGGATTTGAGTTCGTCAATGCGTTCTTTAAGGCGTTGCTCAAATACCTGACGGCGTTGCTGGCGGGCGTAAGGGTTTTTCACTTGCTCGACAATCGCGGCGTCGCCTGCGCGTACCAGATCAGTAACGACGGGAATACGAATGGTTTTATCGAAGTCTTCGCGCATCATTATTCCGAGTTATTAAATCTTAAGTTGATGGTAATCCAGATTATAGCCCCGGTCACGGTAAAACTGGTAGCGTTTACGACCAGCGTGTAGTACCGCTTCTTCTTGATCTAACATTTCGGCTAAACGCTCAAAACGTGAGAAAAAAGTGGGTATTTCATTGGAAAGGTTAATGAGCAGCCCGCAATTTTCCATCGGTTCATGGTCGTGACCGATTAAAATGCGCACGTTTTGGTCTTTTGTGGGCGCAAGTGCGTGGGGAATGAAGGCGAGTTCGTTAAACGTCCACAACAATTCATCCAATTTGCTGCTGGTCGTCGGCGCATCGGTGTGAATGTAGGTGTGCAATTGTTGCTGATGCGCTTTCATGACCACCTTGCAGGCGAGTAATAACCGCGCCTGCAAGCTGTTGGTTTTTCCGACGTAAAAATCTATTTTGGTCATGCTTTGGCGCGATTAATCAGCAATTGACACAGCAGGGGAACAGGGCGACCCGTTGCGCCTTTGGCTGCGCCGCTTTTCCACGCAGTTCCGGCAATGTCGAGATGCGCCCAAGGGTAGCTTTCGGTGAAGCGTGACAAAAAGCACGCGGCAGTAATCGTGCCGCCCGGTGGCCCACCGATATTGGCAAGATCGGCGAAGTTGCTTTTGAGCTGATCGTGGTATTTTTCACCCATCGGCAAGCGCCACGCTTCGTCATTGGCTTGTTTGCCCGCCGCGAGCACTTCGTCGGCGAGTGCCTCGTTATTGCTCAGTAGACCGCTGATATGGTAGCCCAGAGCGGTAATGCACGCGCCGGTCAGTGTCGCAATGTCGACCACGGCAACCGGGTTAAAGCGTTCCACATAAGTCAGTGCATCGCACAGCACCAAGCGACCTTCGGCATCGGTGTTGAGGATTTCAATGGTTTTGCCCGACATACTGGTAACAATGTCGCCGGGTTTGCTGGCTTTACTGCCGGGCATATTTTCGGCGGCGGCAATCACGCCAATCACGTTCATGGGCAATTGCATGGCGACACACGCGGTCAATGTGCCGATCACGCTGGCAGCCCCGCTCATGTCGAATTTCATTTCATCCATCGCATTGCCGGGCTTGAGCGAAATGCCGCCAGTGTCAAAAGTAATGCCTTTGCCGACAAGCACAAACGGCGCATCGCCCGAATTACCGCCGTGGTATTGCAGGATGATCATTTTGCCGTCTTCGGCGCTGCCCTTGGAGACGGAAAGGAATGAACCCATGCCGAGGGCTTCCATATCGGCTTCTTCGAGGATATTGATGTCGACTTTATTGGAGGAATTCGCCAGTTCTTGCGCAATATCAGCCAGATACGTGGGGGTGCAAACATTACCTGGGCTATTGGCAAGGTCACGGCTGACGCACATTCCTTCGGCAATCGCATTGCCTTGCAACAGCGGGTTGGTGAATTCACCGGCAATCGTGTGCGCAACTGTCCAACTTTCTAACGCGGTGCGCGGCGCATCGTCTTTTTTGCTTTTGTAAGTGTTGAAGGTGTACAGCGTATCCGCCACCGCGATGACCGATTGGCGCACGGCGGCTTCAATGTATTCGCTGGCAATTTCGTCTGTCAGGAATGATACAGCATTGTTCACTTTGGCGGTTTTGAGCAGGTTAACCGCTGCTTGCGTCATCAGGGTTAAGGTTTCCAGCGTGAGTTTGTCTTTTTCGCCCATGCCGATTAGCAGCACCCGTTTAGCGGTGACGCCGGGCAGGTTGTAAAGCATACTGGTGCGGTTTTTATCGCCGGTAAAGTCGCCGAAATCCAAGTGTTGGCTGATCGCGCCCGCGCTGGCAGCATCAATTTGTGCCGCCGCTGCCGAGAGTTTGGCGTGTTTGTAAACACCTACCACGACGCAATCGGTGTGCAGTTCAGCGGCATTGGCGGAAGAGTCAAAATGGTAGTTCATATGTTGTCCTTATGTTGATTTTTACCGTTTTTGCCAGTGTACACGACGTTTTATAAAGTACAATAAGGCTTACGCAACACATCAAAACGGGCGGGGTTCTCAAATGCTGCGCCACCTGCGCCCACATGCGCGTTGAAACGGGCTTTCACGGTTTGATACAGCGCGTCATCCAATTGATGGTTGGTGTGCGTCACTTGAATAATGCGCTCGTCGAATTCGTTGAAATCGGCAAAACGTGATTCGGTGTGGCAGAAGATTTGTTCCACCAGTTCCAAAGTACCGGCGGCTACCGCATTATTTACGGCTTGGAAGGCCAATTCGCGTACCACTTTTTCGTCATGGAATAGGCGCAAGATTTCGTTGAATTCACCCGCATACACAGGTTCGGAAATCCAGGCCGTGCCGCCCGACTTGAGCACTCGCGCAATTTCTTGCAGGGATTGTGCCATTAGCGCGGGGGGAACGTGGTGCAGCGATTTGAACATGAATACGATGTCAATGCTGTTATCGGGTGCGTCGATGGCTTGTGCGCCGCCCAATTTGAAGGTGATGTTGTCTTGTTGTTGCGCGACATTGCGGGCGTGTTGGATTTGGTCGACTTCGGTGGCAATGATTTGCGCAGTGGGGAAGCGTTCCGCGATGCGGCGTGTCATTTGTGCTTTGCCGCAACCAAGTTCCAGCACGGTGGCATTGTCTAATGTTAAGTGCTGGGCGATTAAATCGAGTTCGTTGCAACGGATGGCCGCCGCAGTGGGATTCTGGAGTTGCATAAGCATGATAAAATAATGTGACAATGATTGAAGAACGTATTGTGGCATACACCCCGCTGACAATAAAACAGGAGCACCAATGAATAACTGCCCGTGTGGTTTGGAACAAACTTATAACCAGTGCTGCCGCCCGTATCATGAGGGCAAAGTCGCACCCACAGCGGAAACGCTAATGCGCTCGCGTTACAGTGCTTATGTGCTGCGTAATGGCGCGTACTTGCACCGCAGTTGGCACAGCAGCACACGTCCGAATAAAAAGACTTTGCTGCAATTACCGCCGCTGGATTGGTTGGGGTTGGAGATCGTGCGTACCGAGCAGGGCGAGGAACCGGATGATAGCGGCACAGTGGAATTCATTGCGCGTTACCGCGAAGGGGAGCAAACCGGCACGTTGCATGAAACGAGCCGGTTTGTGAAAGAGAGTGGGAAGTGGTTTTACGTGAACGGGGAGTATTAAACGATCGAACCGTCGGCGTTCATGCCTGCCATCTTTTCGCTTTCCTGCGGGATCATGTGTTCGCGCTTCAAGCCAAACAGCAACAGCAGCGGCGCGGCGACCAATACCGATGAGTAAATCCCGAACATAATCCCGATAGTCAGTGCCAAGGCGAAGTTATGCAAGGCTTCGCCACCGAACCACAACATCGCCGTTACCATTGTTTGCGTGGATAAATGGGTGATTATCGTCCGTGACATGGTGGTTGTGATCGCGCTGTCGATAATGTCCGGGATGGTCTCATCGCGCATCACCCGGATATTTTCACGAATCCGGTCAAATACAACGACCGATTCATTGACCGAGTAGCCAAGCACCGCCAAGACTGCCGCCAATACGGTTAAGTCGAACTGCCATTGGAAGAAAGCGAACAGCCCCAAGATAATCACCACGTCGTGCAAGTTTGCTACCGCCGCTGAGATCGCAAAGCGCCATTCAAACCGAAAGGCAAGGTAAATAATGATACCCGCTGCAACCAGCAACAATGCCAAACCGCCGTTGTCATACAGTTCCTGCCCGACTTGCCCGCCGACGAAATCGACTTTGCTGAGCGTCACATCGGGCGCTGCGGCTTTGAGTACCCCCAAGATTTGTTCGCTGACTTGAGCGCTGGAAACGCCTTCTTTCAGCGGCAAGCGGATGAGCACGTCTTGGGTTGAGCCGAAGTTTTGCACAGCAGCTTCAGCATAGCCGCTGGCTTTGATGGTTTCGCGGATAGCATCCAATGGCGCAGCTTCGGTGTAGCGCACTTCCATCACTGTACCGCCGGTGAAATCCACGCCCAAATTCAAGCCGTAAAAAGCCAAGGCAAATACAGCAAATAGGAATGTTGCCAGTGAAATCGCGGTGGTGAGTTTGCCATACCGCATGAACGGTATGTTTTTAGTGAAATGAAAAAACTCTAACATAATACAGCCCCCTTAAATGGCGATCTTTTCCAGATGTGTTTTAGAACCGTACCGGAGATTTACCATCGCACGGGAAACAGTAACGGCACTGAACATGGAGGTCAAAATACCCAAGCACAGTACCACCGCGAAACCTTTAATAGGCCCAGACCCCAGCAAGAACAGCGCAATCCCCGCAATCAAAGTGGTCAGGTTCGAGTCAAGGATGGTTCCCCAAGCACGGTCGTAACCTGCAAAAATGGCTTGCTGCGGCGCCACGCCTGCGCGTAACTCTTCACGGATACGCTCATTTATCAATACGTTTGCATCAATTGCCATGCCCAAGGTCAAGGCGATACCCGCTAAACCCGGCAGGGTGAGCGTTGCTTGCAATAAAGACAAGAGTGCGAATAGGAAAATACCATTGATTGCCAGCGCAATACTGGAAATAACACCAAACACGCGATAATAAACCACCATAAAGGCAACCACGGCGAGAAAGCCCCACATATTGGAGTTAAAGCCTTTCTCAATGTTTTCTTTACCCATGCTAGGGCCGACGGTGCGTTCCTCCACGATATAAACCGGCGCGGCTAGGGCACCTGCTCGCAGCAATAACGCTAGGTCACGCGCTTCTTTAGGTGAATCCAAGCCGGTGATCTGGAAACGTTTACCCAATTGCTCTTGAATACGGGCAACATTGATAACCTCTTGGGTGGTCTTGCTGGTTTTAACCGCTTGTCCCTCAACTTCTTTCGTCTCGACTTTGGTTTCGATGAAAACCACGCCCATGAGTTTTTGCACGTTTTCGCCAGTAACTTTGTTGAAACGGGTCGCGCCTTTGCCATCAAGGGTGATGTTTACCGCCGCACGGTTGTTATCGTCAAAACCCGACGACGCATCAATAATGTAATCGCCCGTTAGCATCACTTGGCGTTTGAGCAGAATAGGAGCACCGTTGCGCTCTTTGTAAAGCTGTGAACCAATGGGCGCGCGCCCGCTTTGTTGCGCTTGCGCCGGGTCGTTCTGCTCATCGACTAAACGGAATTCGAGGGTAGCCGTTGCACCTAAAATCTCTTTGGCGCGTGCGGTATCTTGTACGCCGGGGAGCTGTACCACGATGCGGTTAACGCCTTGTTGCTGGATGATGGGCTCGGAAACGCCCAACTCGTTCACCCGTTTGCGCAAGGTAATAATGTTTTGTTGCACCGCAAACTTTTGAATTTCCAGTAATGCTGTTGGCGGAATAGTCGCTTGCAGGTCGTTGGTGTCAGGCAGTGCAGTGAGTTGCAGGCTATTCTGGTATTCCTTAGCAAGTGCGGCACTGGCGGCATCGCGGCTGGCAGCGTCGCGGAATTTCGCCATTACGGTGTCACCTTCGCGGGCAATTCCCAGATATTTGATGTCTTGTTCGCGCAGGAAATCACGGAATTCGTCTTCGTAGCGGTCAATTTGCTTATCCAGTGCCGCTTTCATGTCCACTTCCATCAGGAAATGTACCCCGCCGCGCAAATCTAACCCTAAAAACATCGGGTTCGCATTCAAGGCGCGTAACCAGCTTGGCGTGGAGGGCGCAAGATTGAGCGCTACCACAAACTGATCGCCGAACGCTTCTTTCAAGGCTTCCGATGCTTTGAGTTGCACTTGGGTGTCTTCAAAGCGGAATAAGGCTTGTTGACCGTTGTTCTCACTGGCGCGAATGGTCAAACCTTTCGATTGCAACGCTTGCTCGAAACGCTGCATGGTTGCCGGGTCGATAGCCTGTTCGGTTTTAGGGCTTAATTGCACCGCCAGTTCGGAGGGAAAAAAGTTGGGAACAGAGTAGATAACCCCGATCAGCAGCACGGCTGCGATCATGAGGTACTTCCAGAGTGGATAGCGATTCATTGTTATAGGATTCCGTGTGGGGTTGGAGGTGAGGGGGAAAATCCCCCCACTTACCGTTTACGCGCCTTTCATCGTGCCTTTGGGCAGGACAGAAGCAACAGCCTGTTTTTGTACCTTAATGGTTACATTGTCAGCAATAGTCAGTTCGACAAAGTTATCATTAATGCCAGCAACTTTACCGAGTACGCCGCCGCCGGTGACGATTTCATCGCCTTTGCTCAAAGCTTCCAGCATCAACTTGTGTTCTTTGGCGCGCTTTTGCTGCGGGCGAATAATCATGAAATACATAATGGCGAAAAATACGCCCATCATCAGCAGCATTTCAATGCCACTACCGGATTGTGCATTAGCACCCATAGCAATCTCCTAAAAATATAATCCATTAAATGGCAGCTATTATGCCACCTCCCATGAAAAAGCGATAACCTGTTTCAGGTCATTCACTTGCATCCTGCACATCAGAATCCGGTCAATGCCGAGAGCAACGCCTGCGCATTCTGGCAAGCCGTGTTCGAGTGCCGCAAGAAAACGTTCATCCACGGGAATGTCATGCCCGCGCGTGTGCGCATCTTGTACCAGAATTAAGCGATTCTGCGCTGAATCGGTTTGTTCCTGATAACCGTTGCCAAGCTCCAAGGTACCCAAATACACCTCGAAGCGTTCCGCCACTGCCTGCCCAGCCACCTGCTGTATCGTTGCCAGCGCAGATTGACTCGCAGGGTAATGGTACAGAAACGTCAATTGGTCGGTAGGAAATTGCGGTTCCACACAATGGGTTAGTAGCAAATCCCGCCAAGCTTGCACCGGCATGTCACCGCTGATGGCGATGCCGTGAGCCTTGGCACAAGCCGACAATTCAGCTTCTGTGGCAAGATGGGGATCAAGCTGCACGCTTTCAAGGAATGCCTCACGATAACTGCAAAAACGCGGGGGTTTTTGCAGGTGCGGAATCAGCGTGTGCAATAAATCAGCGACTTCGTGCATCAATTGTTGCCAAGTGAAACCGAGCCGATACCATTCTAACAGCGTGAATTCGGGGTTATGGCGTTTGCCGCTTTCATCACGCCGCCACACTTTGCAGAGTTGGTAAATATCACCCGCACCTTCCACCAGCAAGCGTTTCATCGGGTATTCCGGGGAGGTATGTAAATAACGCAAACCGTGTGGTGTGTTGACGCTGAAGCTGTCAATGAACGGGTCGGTATTACCCGCTTGCGAGAGTGCTGGCGTTTCGACTTCCAGCACATCGCGTTCGGCAAAAAAAACGCGCACCTGCTGGTTCAGGGATGCGCGTTCGTGCAAAGCCGTTAGATTCACGCTTTGACGCGGGAAACGTATTCGCCAGTGCGGGTGTCGATTTTGAGGATTTCGCCTTCTTCCATGTAAAGCGGTACTTTCACGACTGCGCCGGTTTCCAGCGTGGCAGGTTTGGTGCCGCCAGTCGCCGTATCACCACGGACACCTGGGTCGGTTTGGGTGATTTTCAATTCGGCAAAGTTAGGGGTGGTAACTTGAAGCGGCACGCCGTTCCACAAGGTGACGACGCATTTTTCATTGCCTTTCAGCCATTTGACGGCATCAGCCATCGCTGCTTCACCGGCTTCGAGCTGTTCAAAAGAGCTGCTATCCATGAATGTCCACACACTGCCGTCGGTGTAGAGGTATTCCATGTCGCGGTCTTCCACATCAGCGCCTTCGTGGGTTTCGGTGGATTTGAAGGTTTGTTCAATGGTACGCCCGGTTTTGAGGTTGCGGACGCGGGCGCGGGTGAAGGCTTGACCTTTACCGGGTTTTACAAAGTCGCTGTCCACGACAGTGTAAGGGTCGCCATTGAGGATAATCTTCACACCAACTCTTAAATCATTGCTACCATAGGTGGCCATTAGTCCGTCTCCAAAATCATCTAAACGTAAATAGCCCGCTATGATAACCGGAATCCAAGTAAAAAATCAGGTAGAAATTGGCATGAAGTCGCATAATGCCGTATTGTATATATAATTATTCATATTCAATACAACGGTGGTGTGACATGGCACTCAGCATTCGCAACGAACGCGCCGAACAGTTAGCCCGCGAAATCGCGCAATTGACGGGTTACAACATGACTTCCGCGATTATTATAGCTTTAGAAGAAAAATTAGAGCGTCTGCAACGTTTCCGCCGAGTGAACAGCAAGCTGGATGAAATTATGGTCATTTCGCGGCGGTGTAGTGCCTTGCCCGATCTGGATACGCGCAGTGCTGACGACATCCTCGGTTATGACGAACACGGGGTAAATACCCTGTGGTAATTGATACGTCTGCCATTATCGCTATTTTATTGGGCGAACCAGAAGCTGAAGCCCTTTCCAATGCCATTTTAGATGACCCCAAGCGTTTGATGAGTGCTTTTTCCTTGTTGGAATGCAGCATTGTGATTGAGAGTCGCAAAGGCGAAGCGGGCGGGCGCGAGTTGGATCTGCTGCTGTACCGCTTGCAGATTGACATTGTGGACATGAACGAGGAACAGACGCAACTTGTCCGCGCAGGCTGGCGGCAGTTTGGTAAAGGTCGTCATCGTGCCGCATTGAATATCGGTGATTGTTGTTCGTATGCGCTGGCAAAGTACGCGGGTGAGCCGCTGTTGTTCAAATGTGATGATTTCAACCATTCGGATATTCCCTATGTTGCTTTATAAACAAACGCCGGTAGCGGTTTGGCAGCGTGAATTGGCGGGTGCAGTGCGCGATCCGTTGGTGTTGATGCAAGCGTTGAAGCTGGAAGGGGGAGGTGTGAGCACGGATGCTGCTCGGCAGTTTCGCCTGCTAGTTCCTCACAGTTACGTCGCTCGGATGAAACACGGTGATTGGAACGACCCGCTGTTACGCCAAGTGCTACCTTTGGATGATGAGTTGCAAATGGTGGAAGGTTTCAACCACGATCCGGTCGGCGATCAGCACGCGCTGGTAGCGGATGGGGTGTTGCACAAGTATCACGGGCGGGTATTGCTGGTAACGACGGGCGCGTGTGCGGTGCATTGCCGTTATTGTTTCCGGCGGCATTTTCCGTACAGTGAGTCGAATCCGGTGAAGGGCGAGTGGGAAGGGGCGTTGGCGTATATCCGTGCCAATCCCGATGTGTGCGAAGTGATTTTGAGTGGCGGTGATCCGCTAACGCTTGCTGATGAGCGTTTGGAGTTGTTTTTCAGGCAGTTGAACGGTATTTCTCATGTGAAACGGGTGCGTTTTCATACCCGTTTGCCGGTGGTGTTGCCCTCGCGGATTGATGCGGGATTCTTGCAGATGTTGGCAACTATTCGTCAGCAAGTGGCGATGGTGATTCACGCCAATCACGCGCAAGAGTTGGCGGCGGACGATGTGCGTCACGCTTTAGCCGCTTTGCATTCGGCGGGTGTGACGTTGTTGAATCAGGCGGTGTTATTGCGCGGGGTGAATGACAGTGTGCAGGCACAGGTGGCGTTGAGCGAAGCGTTGTTTGCCGCGCGCGTTTTGCCGTATTACTTGCACGTATTGGATCGGGTGGCAGGGGCGGCACATTTTGAGGTGGCAGAAGCCGAGGCAATCCGCATGGTGGATGACATGCGTCAACAATTGCCCGGTTTCCTGATGCCAAAATTGGTGCGCGAAGTGGCGGGGGAAAAAGCCAAAACGCCGCTTTTCTAGCTGCACTTACTGTTGTTTGCGGAAATCCCACGGGGCTTGCGGTTGTTTGTCGCGCCATAAGCCGCGTTTGGCTTTGCGGGCTTGTTTTTCCGCAGCGGCATACGCGGCTTGATCGTCAGCGCTTTGTTCTTTGGCATAGGCGGTATAATGCCAGCCGCAACCGGCGTTGATTTGTTCCAACGCCACATCCTTGCCTTCTACCGTGACTTTGCCGATGACGCGCCCGTAACGGTCGAGTTTGTACGCTTCGACTTCGGCGGTGAGGTTGACAGCGCGGGTCATGAGCATTTCTTTGCATTTTTGCCCGTGTGCTTGCTTGGTTTCGGGCGCGTCAATCCCTTGCAAGCGAATTTTGTAAGTGCGCTTGTTGCTGGCTAACACGGTCAAGGTGTCGCCATCGCTAACGCCGACTACGCGCCCTTGCGCCAACATTGTGCCGTCGTTGGTAATGCGTGCGCCCGGTGGCAATTGCGCTTGCAGTTTGTCGTCGGGCTGCGCGTCGAAACGGTCGAGACAGCCTGTCAATAGTAGGGTAGTTAGGATAACGGGTAGGTATTTTTTCATAATGGTTACGCCATGGATAAGCGCGTAATTCTAACCTGAGGATGTCCGATGATGACAGCAAAACCCTTTTCTGAAGCTTGTGAAGAAAATAAAGCGCCGATTTTAGCCGTGATTCAGCCGTTATTGCAGGATTGCGCTGCGGTGTTGGAAATCGGCAGTGGCACGGGGCAACACGCGGTGCATTTTGCTGCACAGATGCCGCATTTGCTTTGGCACACCAGCGATGTACGCGAGCATCATGCGGGTATTCAGTGTTGGTTGGATGAGGCGAATTTGCCGAATACCCGCAACCCCGTGTCGCTGGATGTGACGCATGACCCTTGGCCTGAAGTAAACGTGCAGGCGGTGTATTCCGCGAATACCGTGCATATTATGGAGTGGGATGCAGTTGAGGCATTGTTTGCCGGAGTCGGTAAGTTATTGCCGAATAAAGGTTTGTTTATGCTCTACGGCCCGTTTAATTATAATGGGCAATATACCAGCGAGAGCAATGCGCGATTTGATCAATGGTTGCAGATGCGTGACCCGCGCAGTGGAATTCGCGATTTTGCCGATTTGAATCGGTTAGCAGAACAGGCGGGAATGTACCTGCAACAGGATTACACGATGCCGGTGAATAACCGTTTATTGGTGTGGCAGCGGCGTATGCAGGCATGATTAAGCTGCATTTTTACCTGCCCGGTTTATTCCAGCCGCTGAATTTGTGGTGCAAAGACTTTGCCTTTCAACCCGCCGCCAGCAATCTATTACGTTTGTGTGCTAATAGCAGCATCACCACCGCGCCGGTGCAGGGTTTGGAAGCGACGCTGTTTCACGATTGCGGGCAAGCTTCGGCTGGTGAAATTCCGTTCGCTTATCACCGTTATTGCGCCGATTTTGGTGTGCTACCGCCAACCGCGTTGTTGTGTGCGGATCCGGTATGGCTGAAAAGCGGGTTGGATAGCGTGGTGATGCAACCGCAATTGCCATCATTGACGCCGGGTGAGGTGACGCGCTTACTGGCGGTGCTGAATAGGCATTTGCAGGAAGACGGTTTGCAATTGGTCGCCAAACATCCGCAGCGTTGGTACTTGCTGGGGGAACGGGTGCAAGCTGATGCAACCTTGCGTACCGTGCCGCTGTCGCAAGCCTTGGGGCAAAGCATTTTTGCGTTGCTGCCACAAGGCGATAAACGTTATTGGCATCGTCTACTCAATGAAATTCAGATGTTATTGCATACGTGTGAAAGTCCTGCGGTGAATGCGTTGTGGCTGTGGGGGGCGGCAAATCCTGCTTCTATTGTTCCCGTGCCCGCAAACGCATTCGACGGATTTATTGGTACAACGCTGACCAGTCAGGTGATGGCATTGGCAAGCAATACGCCACATCAAGCGCCAACCACACTGTCGGAAGCTGGGTTGGAAACTGGCAAAACTTACGCGCTGATTCTGGATGCTTTGCACGTACCGAGTGTGAGTGATGACATGCAAAGCTGGCAACAAACACTTGATTTAATGGATGAACACTGGTTTGCACCGGCATTGGCGGGGCTGCAATCCGGTAAGTTTTCAGTCAGCTTGACGGCTTGCGATGGGCGTACCTTGCATTGCCAGCCCACGCCTGCTTGGAAGTTTTGGCAAACCCGCAGGGCTACGTGGGAACAGCTTAGGGAACGCGGGTAACGATGCTTTCAAAACTGCCGTCGGGCAGTTGCGTGGCAACGGTTTGCCCTAAACGTAGAGCGGTGGTGCTACGCACGACTTGTCCGGTTTCTTGATGGCGCACAATGCCATAGCCGCGTTCCAGCGTTGCTAATGGACTCAGGGCGTGTAATTGCCCCGCTTGCATTTGCAGTCGGTTACGCGCTTTTTCCAAACGTTGTTGGATTAACACGTGCAGATACTGTTGCCAGCGTGACAATTGCACTTGCTGCTGTTGTATTTGGCGTTGCGGGGATTGCAACTGTAAGCGCGAGGATAGATTTGTCACGCGCCGTTGCTGGCTTTGCAAATAACGTTGGAGGGCGGTTTGTAAGCGCATGTCGAGTTCATCCAATCGCTGCACTTTCTGTTGTAAGCGATTGGTCGGGCGTTGGTTTTCTAAGCGTTGTTGCAAACGTTTTAGGTGTTCGCTGGCAATCTGTAAGCGGCGTTGCTGATGGCGTTGGAGTTGGAATAGCAGCCGTTGTACGTGGGTTTGCAGCGCTGCCATGTCGGGGCTGACCAATTCAGCGGCTGCTGATGGCGTAGGTGCGCGGACATCTGCCACGAAATCTGCAATCGTGAAGTCGATTTCATGCCCCACCCCGCTGATAATGGGCAGGGAACAGGCGTAAATCGCGTGTGCCACCACTTCCTCATTAAACGACCACAAGTCTTCGATCGAGCCGCCGCCGCGCGTCAAAATCAGCACATCGCAACGGTGTTCGCGGTCAGCTTGACGGATGGCGTTGACAATTTGGTCTTTAGCACCTTCGCCTTGTACCAGTACCGGATAAACCATCACTGGAATTTGCGGGCAACGCCGTTTCAATACGTTGAGGATGTCGCGAATCGCCGCCCCTGTCGGTGAGGTAATTACCCCAATACAACGCGGAAACGCGGGCAGGGTTTGTTTGTGTTCGGGGGCGAATAAGCCTTGTGCCTGCAAGCGCTGTTTGAGTTCTTCAAATTGGCGTTGCAATGCGCCAACCCCGGCATCTTCCATGTGCTCGATAATGAATTGGTATTCGCCGCGTGGTTCGTACAGGCCAACTTTGCCGCGCACCAACACTTTCAAACCGTTTTTGGGAATAAGTTTCAGGCTGGAGGTGCGCCCTTTGAACATGGCGCAGCGCACTTGCGCTCCGGCATCTTTCAGGCTGAGGTACAAATGCCCAGAGCTCGCACGGGTAAAGTTGGAAATTTCGCCTTCCACCCACAGAGCAGGGAAGCCTTGGGACAGGCGTTGCCCGACTTCGGCGTTGAGTTGAGAGACACTGAAAGTGATTCGTTCGGTTTGCATCGGCTAACTGTATAAAAAAAGCCGAGACATTGCTCGGCTTTTTCAAGATTGGCTGGTTGCAATCAGCGTTTAGCTTTTTGCACCGGGAGCCGCAGGACCAGCCGTTTTAGCTTTTTCTGCTTGTTCTTGACCTTGTACGCCAGCGGTTTCAACGGCTTTAGCAATCTTCATGGCGTCGTCGTTTTTACCATCGTTGGCTGCTTTGATAGCCGCCTCTAGATGCTTACTGGCAGCTTTTCCATCCCAGTACCATTCAAAACCGGCTTTTTTCGCTGCATCATTGGCCGTTTTCGCGGTTTCGATGGCGGTTTTGACTTTGGCGTCAACGCTGTCTTTCAGCGTAACGGTCTCTTCTTTTTTCGCGGCGGCTGGCTTTGCGTCTTTTGCTTCGGCAGCTTCTGCTTTTTTGTCTTCAGCGGCGAAAGCAACCGATGCCATCAGGGACAGTGCGAGTGCTGCGAATAATGTTTTTACGTTCATCAATGAGTTCCTCCTCTCCTAAAAAATACGTCAATGAGATATATCAAATTACGTGAAATATTTCAGTGCGTATTGATAGCAGTTTACCGACTGGAGGTCAAACCCTATAATGAGGTGCTTCTTTCCCACAGACGGACATAAGCCCCATGCGTATCCTTCAGGAAGCCCTTACCTTCGACGACGTTCTATTAGTACCTGCTCATTCCACGGTATTGCCTGCCGATGCTAACCTCCAAACCCCGCTGACCCGTGCGATTACTTTAAACATTCCATTGCTGTCAGCGGCGATGGATACGGTAACAGAAGCACGTTTGGCGATTGCCCTTGCCCAAGAAGGTGGCATGGGAATTATTCATAAAAACATGAGCATCCAAGCGCAAGCGGATCAAGTGCGTAATGTAAAAAAATACGAAAGTGGCATTATTAAAAATCCCATTACAGTATCGCCGGAGGCAACGATTCGTGATGTATTGGCGCTAACGCGTGCCAACAATATCTCTGGCGTGCCGGTCGTGAATGGCGAAGATTTGGTCGGCATTGTGACCGGACGCGACTTGCGTTTTGAAACACAACTGGATCAGCCGGTTAGCACCATCATGACGCCGAAAGAGCGGCTGGTGACGGTGGAAGAGGGCGCGAGCAAAGGCCAAATCCGCAAATTGTTGCACATTCACCGCATTGAAAAAGTGTTGGTGATTAACGATAAATTCCAGTTGCGCGGTTTGATTACGGTAAAAGACATTCAAAAATCCACCGATTTCCCGAATGCGTGCAAAGACGATCAAGGGCAATTATTGGTCGGTGCTGCCATCGGTGTCGGTTACGGTACCGAAGAGCGGGTACGGGCGCTGGTGGAAGCTGGCGTGGACGTGATTATTGTCGATACCGCGCACGGGCATTCGCAAGGCGTGTTGGATCGGGTGAAATGGGTTAAGGACAACTTCCCGCAAGTGCAGGTCATCGGCGGCAATATTGCCACGGGTGAAGCGGCACTGGCGCTGGTGGCAGCGGGTGCGGATGGCGTGAAAGTGGGGATCGGCCCCGGTTCGATTTGCACGACTCGTATTGTTGCGGGTGTCGGTGTGCCGCAAATTTCGGCGGTGATGAATATCGCCAAAGCACTGGAAGGTACGGGCGTGCCGTTGATTGCGGACGGCGGTATCCGTTATTCCGGCGACATTGCCAAAGCGTTGGCAGCGGGGGCGCATACCGTGATGTTGGGCGGGATGTTCGCGGGGACGGAAGAAGCACCGGGTGAGGTGGAATTGTTCCAAGGGCGTTCGTACAAGTCTTACCGTGGCATGGGTTCACTGGGGGCGATGGCGAAGGGTTCTAGCGACCGTTACTTCCAGGATGGTTCGGAAAATGCGGCGGATAAGCTCGTGCCAGAAGGGATTGAGGGACGTGTGCCGTACAAAGGGCCGCTTGCACCGATTATTCACCAGATGATGGGCGGTTTGCGTTCCAGCATGGGGTATGTGGGCTGCAAGGATTTGGAAGAAATGCGTACCAAGCCGCAATTTGTGCGGATTTCCAGCGCGGGTATGCGTGAATCGCACGTTCATGACGTGACTATTACGAAAGAATCGCCAAACTACCGGGTGTAATTGATGACACAGAATATTCATGCGGATCGTGTACTGATCCTCGATTTCGGTTCGCAATATACGCAGTTGATTGCACGGCGTGTGCGCGAGGTTGGGGTTTATTGTGAGATTTACCCGTGGGATGTGGAGGCTGAAGCGGTTGCTGCATTCGGTGCGAAGGGCATTATTTTGTCCGGTGGCCCTGAATCGGTGACGGATGCTGAACCGCCGAAAGCGCCTGAGAATGTGTTTACGCTGGGTGTGCCGGTGCTGGGCATTTGCTACGGGATGCAGACGATGGCGGTGCAACTTGGTGGGGCGGTGGAATCGTCCAGCCATTGCGAGTTTGGCTATGCGCAAGTGCGGGCGCGTGGGCACACCGAATTGTTGCGTGAAATCGAAGACCATGTGACCGCTGACGGTTTCGGCTTGCTGGATGTGTGGATGTCGCATGGCGATAAAGTCACCGCGATGCCGGAAGGCTTTAAGCTAATGGCAAGCACCGATTCCGCGCCGATTGCGGGGATGGCGGATGAAGCGCGGCATTTCTACGCGCTGCAATTCCACCCGGAAGTGACCCATACCAAGCAAGGCAAGCGCATTTTGCAACGCTTTGTGCAGGGCATTTGCGGTTGTGCAGGGTTGTGGACGACGGCGAATATTATTGACGAAAACATTCGTACCGTTCGTGAGAAAGTGGGTTCGGATGAAGTCATCCTCGGTTTGTCCGGCGGGGTAGATTCGTCGGTGGTGGCGGCGTTGTTGCACAAGGCGATTGGTACGCAATTGACCTGCGTATTCGTGGACACTGGCTTGTTACGTTATCGTGAAGGCGATCAGGTGATGGCGATGTTCGCCGAACACATGGGCGTGAAAGTGATCCGGGTGGATGCGGAGGAACGCTTCCTGTCAGCCCTTGCGGGTGTGACTGACCCGGAGAAGAAGCGCAAGATCATTGGCGGGTTGTTCATTGATATTTTCGATGAGGAATCCTCCAAGCTGACTTCGGCGAAATGGTTGGCGCAAGGCACGATTTATCCCGATGTGATTGAATCGGCGGGGGCGAAAACGGGCAAGGCGCATTTGATCAAGTCACACCATAACGTCGGCGGTTTGCCGGAAAATATGAAGATGGGGCTGGTTGAGCCGTTACGCGAATTGTTTAAGGACGAAGTGCGCGTGATGGGGGTGGAACTGGGTTTGCCGCCGGAAATGGTGTATCGCCATCCGTTCCCAGGTCCCGGTTTGGGTGTGCGGATTTTGGGTGAGGTGAAGAAGGAATACGCGGATTTGTTGCGTTTGGCTGATCACATTTTCATTGAAGAACTGCGCAAACATGATTTGTATGACAAGACCTCGCAGGCGTTTGCGGTGTTTTTGCCGGTGAAATCGGTAGGCGTGACCGGCGATGGGCGGCGTTACGATTACGTGATTGCGTTGCGGGCGGTGGAGACGATTGACTTTATGACCGCGCGTTGGGCGCATTTGCCGTATGAGTTGTTGGATCTGTTGTCGCGGCGGATTATCAATGAGATACGCGGGGTTTCTCGTGTGGTTTATGATATTTCGGGGAAACCTCCGGCTACGATTGAGTGGGAGTGAAGACCCTCACCCCCCAGCCCCCTCTCCCGGAGGCAGAGGGGGAGTAGGAATGTAGTCGTGAGCTTCTGTTGTAGGAGCTTGCCCTGCAAGCGATTCTTTCCTTGCGCATCCTTTGTTCAGCCGCTATAAAGAAAAATAATTTTTACGGGCTGGAGAAATCAAAATGGCACAGAAATTGGAACTGGCAGAGGTCATTAAGGCGTTGCGCGAGGAGTTAAATCTTGCCAAGCGTGATGGAGAAGGGCAAGGCATCCGTTTTAACATCAACAATGTAGACATCGAACTGCAAACCGTGGTTGAACGTAAAGTGGATGCTGGTGTGTCTGGCAAAGTGCGCTTCTGGGTGATTGATGCGGATGCGAAAGCCAACGGTGAACTGAAAGATGCAGTGACCCAGAAAATCAAACTCAGTTTGCAGGTGGTCGATACGACCAAAACGGCTGAAGAAATCGCAGCAACAGGTTCTAATGCGATGACAATCAACGATAAAGCCTGACCATGAGGGTGCATTATGCTCAATGCCGATTGGTTGGTGCAGGTTTATGCTCACGATAAAGACGGTGATCCTTGCATTGGTACGGGATATTCCATTGGAAATGGGTTAGTTCTAACTGCTCGTCATGTGGTGCGTTTTGACAAGCGTGCAGACAATCCCCAATTGAAACTGGTATGGCCTGAACAAGACAAACATGAAATGCTGTTTGCGGATGCGGATATTGTGTTTGATGGATTTGCTTGTGAGCCAAATATCGACGTTGCAGTTATTCGTTGCCCCCAAGCAACACCATTCAAACCACCTCAGGTAGACTGGTTGCTTACTGCTCCTGTGCCAACTACTGCGTGGTCAGGTCGGGGTTTTCCACGAGCAGCTAAAGAGCCAACGATTCGCGATGATTTGGGCATGTCGGGCACAGTGGCAGGTTTGAAAAAGCATGTGGTCGAATTGGCAACGGATGTTGATGCGATAGAAGCCAATGGTTGGGCTGGCTTTTCAGGCTCTCCGGTGTTTATTGGTCAGCAATTGGCTGCGGTGATTACCCATGACTATTCGTCGTTAGAAGGCTACTTCAAAGCCGTTTCAATTCCGTGGCTATTAGACATTATCTATAAATAATTTTTATCTAAAAGTTTTTAAAACTTTCAATAGATGGGATTTCTCATGGAGTTTCTCAGGTTGTGTAGTCCGCAAGCAATTTCCATAATCTGGTCATCAAAGTCATCTTTTAAATTACGGTACACATCTTTCAGGCATCGGCAGCGTTTAATACCACTGATGATATGTTCAACGACTACCCTGCGGGCAGAAATTTGACGGTTTTCTTCTTTTTCTTGCGGGGTCAGGCATTTATTCCGTGGCTTCTTTTTTGGCTCAATGACGGTGACACCTTTTCCCATGTCAGCCCCCTTGAAGCCTAAATCACGTAAAATCACAGAACCCTCCGGTAATCGGGTCTGCTCCTCATCGGCAATTTTCTTGTCATGCTTCTTGCCTGAGTGGGTATTCCCTAAGTATTTGATATGTCTGTCAGCACAGCCAACGATGACATTGTTTTTAACCGTATGGGATTTTTTTTACCACTATAGTATTCACGCTGGACATCATTATCCACGGGGCGCTGGATTCTCCGCTCTGTTCCGTCAATAACCAATTCCTGTTGCCCTTCTTCTGCTAGCCGTCCCATTAATTCTGAGCATAGTCGAATGGGCTTATGTCCCATCTTATCCAATGCACTTTGTAATACCGGGCATAAGCGGTGTATCCAGTGGTTTGCCACACTTTGGGGAAGATCAAATGAATGCGCCAGCACTTCTTGTAAAGGATAGGTCTTCAGGTAAAACAGAATGAAAAACAGTTTGTCTTCTATTAATGCCAGTTTCCCATCAGAACGACCCCGCGTCTCATCAACACGTTTGCCCCGTGCGTGTAGGTCAGTTTGGTAAGCTGCGCTGAACAGTTCGAGCAAACCCAAAAACTCCTTGACGTTGAGACTGGTCATGGCAACAAATGCCTTTTCATTGGATTTCAATGCGTTAAAGCTGTACTCCGCCATGCCGTTAGTCCCTACTCTAGGCTGTTATTACTGTTAGGAATTTACGCTCTGGATGTGCATTTTGCCATTTATAATTATTATCTATATATTTTATTTTTTTTATAGATAATGTCTATTGCACAATGAAAAATTATTTCGTGAAATCGTTAAGCCTGCCAGGCAGGTAACAGCTCAATTGCACACCAAGGTAAAAGCCGAAGCAACGCGCATTCTGGATGGACAACTCGTGCTGCGCGAGAAATTGAAAGCCGTCTTGAAGCTGGATTCCTGTGCTATCGCGGCTGACATCGCAGCACACCTTGTTGAAAAGCAAGAGGTTAGTCAGGCAGTTGGAGTACTCGCTCAAATCTCGTTGGAGCTAGATAAGAAAAAGCCGGAGTCACTCAAGGAGCGCTGGGAAGATTATCTAACCCATGTTGAGCAATTGTGCGGCTGGTTGTTGATCAATAGCGTTGACCCTGAATGGTGGCTTCAACACGAAGCCAGTTTGCAAAGCACCGCGCAAGACAGCGTTACCCGTAGTCTATCTCTGGATACGCAAGCCTATGTGGAAGTCATCATTTCGCGCAGTTTATTACAGCAAGCCCGCTATGATCTTGATGAATACGGTGATCCCATACCCGCCAGCAGCATTCATGACCCGATGGTGTTTGATGGGCATACGGCGGGCGCATCCGATATTCAGATATTGAGTGAGATTTTTAAGCAATTGCGACGAGTCGACAGCGCACCGCAAGATGTTGATAGGCTTCTGGCTGATATACAAAAAACTGCCCGTGCCTTATCGAAACGCCAAGGTGGTAAACCGATCTATTACATCGTTTCTAATGCTTATTTGGAGATGTTAGAGGATTTGGCTTGTTACCCGAAGCTGAAAGAAAAACTAGCAGGATGTGTACAGTTCATCTGTTGTGTGCAAACGAGTCTTGATGAGTTGTCGCCTTGTCGTGAAGATCAAAGTTCGTTGCTGGAAGATCTAGCCGTTATACTCCGACTCAAGAACCCCAAGCGAGTAGCTGCCCATGTCTAAACAAGAAGTGCCTAAGCTCAAAGATTTTATCCCTCCCAATTTTACCGTTTCCAATTCGGGGCGGAGGTTACACCACGTTTTCAACGAAGAGGATTGCTACGCACTGTGGGCGGCGTATTCCGCAGGGCGACCTTTGTTGGTGAGGGGAAAACCGGGGACGGGTAAGAGCCAGATGGCAAAAGCGATAGCCGAACAATTGGGCTGGGCATTTGTTAGTGAAGTCATACACGGCAGTACCGAACTTAGCGATTTGCATTGCCACTTTGATGCGATAGGGCGTTTAGGTGAAGCGCAAGCACGTAGTATGGGTAACGCTTCACCCTCAGCATCAGGTTGCAGCGCGATCCAAGATAGGCTTAATCCGCTGAACTTCCTTTCGCCCGGTGTATTCTGGTGGGCTTATGATTGGCAGGCTGCCGCGTATCAGTATCAAGCCTGTTATACTCGCTTACGCCCTGAACCGTTAAAGCCCGACAGCACAACCCCGCAAGGTAAAACATGGCAGCCACCAACAGGCGGTGTTGTGTTGCTCTTGGATGAAATTGATAAAGCCGAGCCTGATTTGCCTAATGGTTTATTGGAAACTTTAGGGCAATACCGTTTTAGTGTTCCTTACCTACATGATACCCAGCAGGCAGATGCGAACAGTGTATTGAATAACCCTGTACAGGCTGATCCTGTGCGGGTGCTGGTGGTGATTACCACGAATGAGGAGCGTGAATTGCCCTCTGCCTTCGTGCGCCGCTGTTTTGTACACACCTTGAAAATGGAAGAGTCCCCCGAAAAAATAACGGTGACATGGCATGATGAGACTGTTGAAAAACGTCATGCGTGGTTGGTGGAACGCGGTCAATTGCATTTTGGTAGCCGTATTGCGGATGCTGTCTATTTGCAGGCGGCTAAACAGCTATGGGCAGATAGGGAAGGGGATAGCCAAAACCGTTATCCACCGGGATTAGCGGAATACATCGACTTGCTGAGTGCTTTGCAATCGTTAGAGAAAACGGAACAACAAACCCGGCTTGATAAAATAGCCCGTTATGCCCTGAAAAAAGAAGTGGACGGTTAAACAATGGCATGGGGGCGGTTGGCACTGCTACAAGCGGCGGGGGAAGAGGATGCCAATCTGCAAAAAATGGCGACTGTGTTTGGTTATGTCAAACAGTCTGCGCCAGAACCGCTTACCGTTGATGATGCCGATACCGCTTCACACCACACCACTTCAACATTGATACCGTTTGAAACGACACCAGACGTAGCCATTCCACAACGCCCGCCAGCCCGTTTTTTGCGGGTCAATAAAATCACCCGTGTAACAGAGCCTGACAAACAAGCGTCGGACTATCTGCATGACCCCGCCATGCGTTTATTGCCTAATGCAAACAGCACGGATTCATACCATTTTGCACCGCCACCACCCTTATTGCCGCTCTCACGCCTTATTCCGTTTTTGTTGAATAGCCTTGGGGTGTCTCGTACCAGCAAACGTTTGGATCAGCAACGACTGGCACGCCAAGTGGCATTGGGTAAAGCGTTGCAGCGTTTACCGCAGATGTCGCGCCAACATTGGGCGCAACGTTTGCATATTATTGTGGATGCAGGGCTGCATTTAGAACCGTATTGGGGCGATTTTGCGCGTGTCATCCAACAATTCAAGGCGTTGTTGGGTGAGGATGCCGTTGAAGCTATCCGTTTTGAGGATACGGCTTGGTCTGGGGAAATACCTGATTGCATCCCGTGGCCGGGGCAGGCGGATGACGAGTGGCAACAGTGGCAACTCCCACCAGCGGATGTGCCGATTTTGGTCTTGGGGGATTTGGGGGTAACAGCCGATAACGTCAATGCCAGTGCCAACTGGTCACGCTTGCTCAAGGCATTGCGTTCGCATCCTGCACCACTATTGACGCTCAGCCCGGTGATGCGCTCCCCGCGCCAGCGGTGGCTATGCCGCACATTCAAGCCGCACCCCTTAAATGATGCTTATCGGTTGCCGCGTCATCCGGGGCAAAGTGGCTTTGCGTTGACGGCAGCTTCGCCTGTTCCCATTAGTGAGATTCTGGCTTTATTATCATGTTTGCCTGTGGTGGATGCAGGGTTATTGCGGCGTTTGCGTATGGCATTGCATTGGGGCGGTAGTGAGCGGGAAGGCGAAATCTGGAATCACCCTGACATCCGCCGGATTGGGTTGGGTATCCGTTTAGATGAGCGGGTAGCGGAACGTTACCGCCAAGACTATCAAGCGCATTTCGCCGGTTCGCAGCAAGCAGAAACATTGTGGCAGCTTGTGCAGGCGCATCATGTCGGTGCTTTTGAGGGGTTGCGGCAACTGGAAAAACTGAATCAGTGTGTGTTGGAGCAACGTGATGATGCCGCGTTACGCGATTATCTCCAACGCTTGTGTGCCACTGTTATCCAAGAAGTGCAAGGTTCAACACGGCATAAAACCTTGGTGATGCAATGCCGCACTATTCTGGCTTCTAAACCAGAAAGTATCTGGCGCAGTGAGCATAATGAGTTGGCGTATCACTTGTTTGGGGTGGCTTATGCAGAAGAAATTCGGGCGGGTAAGTGGCCTGAGCAATTGGAAAAAGACTTTGATCTGGCACGATTTCAGTGGGTGCTGGATGCAAAAGCGCGGGGAGAATGGGTTCAGTGGCAGGTAGTGCAAGTCGGTGATCAGGGTCAATTTAAGCTACAACAAGCACAACGGGCAGATTGGTTGGCAATAACACCTGTTGCGGAATTCAGTGCGTTGCGTGGTTTGCCGCCGACGGTATTGTTTGCTCCTATTGATGGTGGTCAGCATTCTATCGCAGTGGACGGGGCTGTTTATCAAGCCGAACAGGGATTGGTTGGAATCGAATCAGCTACCCATTGGATTGAATTGCAAAATATCACTAAGCCGAGTTGGACAAATAAAATTTGGCGTGACCAAACAGGATTGCAAGCAGAAGTTGTTTTTGTGGGTAAGGTATATACCGTCCTATGGAAGGAGGCAACCGATGCAATTATCAGTCATTGGGAATGGCCTAAACCTTTTGGGCAAGAGGTACTGAGTGATATTAATAGCTATCAGAATGGTTTGGGTCTTTATGCTGACCTTGAGATAAAAGGCATCCCTCAACGCTTCCGCTGGATCGAACCCGGCACATTCCTCATGGGTTCACCCGAATCCGAAGCAGGACGCTACGACGATGAAGTTCAACACCAAGTCACCCTAACCCAAGGCTTCTGGTTGGCAGATACCACCGTTACCCAATCGCTATGGCAAGCGGTTATGGGCAACAACCCCAGCCGTTTCAACGACAACCCTAACAACCCCGTTGAGCGAGTAAGCTGGAATGACATTCAGGACTTCATCAAAAAACTCAATGCCCTTATTCCCAATCTACAAGCCAAACTCCCCACCGAAGCCCAATGGGAATATGCCTGTCGCTCTGGCACGACCACGCCGTTTTCGTTCGGTGATAACATTACCCCAGAACAGGTGAATTACAACGGTAATAATCCCTACGCAGGTGGCAAAAAAGGTCTATATAGAGAAAAGACTGTTCCTGTCAAATCCCTTCCAGCCAACCCGTGGGGTTTGTATGAAATGCACGGCAACGTGTGGGAATGGTGTCAGGATGTGTGGCAAGAAAAATTACTGGCTTCGCCGGTTACAGACCCGGAGGGTGTCGCCGGAGGCGACCAAGCAGGCGTTGAGCGCGTCGTTCGCGGCGGCGCTTGGCTCTACGACGGCGTGTTCTGCCGTTCTGCCTACCGTTACAGGTACGAGCCTGATGACCGTTACAACGACCTTGGTTTCCGTTTGCTTTTAGGTCATTTTGAGCTAAGGTCAGGGCAGGGCGGCGGAGCCGCAGGGAGCAGAGCGACCAACGATAGAGCGGACGGGAATGACGCGGACAGACGTGGCGCGGGCGACACGGCAGGTCGTGGCAGTGCCGGGAGCGGTGGTTTAGTAGAGAAAATTTTCAAAGGATTGAAAAACCCTTTCAGGAAGAAAAAATGAAACAGAAATTTTTCAAAATCCCCGCCGAAGAGCCCTCACCCCAACCCCTCTCCCAGAGGTAGAGGGGCTGAGAAGTAGAGTGCCATGACAATAATAAATCGTGAGAAATCGCGTCTGCTTCGGCAACAGCAAACACCCGCAGAGCAGTGCTTGTGGCAGCAATTGCGCAATCGCCAACTGGATGGTTACAAGTTTCATCGCCAGTATGCTATCGGTCACTACATCGTGGATTTTGTCTGCCGAGCGGAAAAGCTTATTGTGGAACTGGACGGTATCCATCATGCAGAAGTCGATCAGGCAGAATATGACCAAATCCGTACCCAATTTCTCATCGCACAGGGCTACCATGTCTTACGTTTCTGGAACCGTGACATTGAAGCATCCATGCCAAGTGTTTTAGATAAAATTCATTCAGTGTTGAAGACCCTCACCCCCCAGCCCCCTCTCCCGGAGGTAGAGGGGGAGCAAGATGCCGACCCAAATTCTTCCCTCTTAAGCCCCTCTACCTCTGGGAGAGGGGTTGGGGTGAGGGTCTTCCCATGACCTACCGCAATCACCTCTCCCCACCCACATTCCCCTACGCTTGGGCATCCGACTGGGGCGAAGACCGCTACGGCCTGTGGCAAGCCTTCACCTACAAAGACGTGCGCCACGCCTTCCGTTGGATACAACCCGGCACGTTCATGATGGGTTCACCCGACGGGAGTGGAGAAGAAGGCGCTGAAGAAGGCCGTTGGGAAGATGAAACCTTACACCAAGTCACCCTCAGTAAAGGCTTCTGGCTTGCCGAAACCACCGTCCCCCAACGCTTGTGGCAAACTACTATGGGCGAAAATCCCAGCCACTTTAAAGGCGATAATCGTCCTGTCGAAACCGTAAACTGGGACGACGCTCAAGCCTTCATCGACAAACTCAACCAAATCCACCCCGATTTAACTGTGCGCCTGCCGTGGGAAGCCGAATGGGAATACGCCTGCCGCGCCGGAACACAAACCCCGTTCAACTTCGGCACAGAATTGACGCTGGACAACGTGAACTATTCGGGTAAATGGAGTGAGTCTGGCTATGATGATAAAGCTAAAAAATCAACGGCTGACGTAAAAACTTACCCCTGCAACGCTTGGGGCTTATACGAAATGCACGGTAACGTCTGGGAATGGTGTCAGGATGTGTGGCAAGAAAAATTACCGGCTTCGCCGGTTATAGACCCGGAGGGTATCGCCGGAGGCGATAAAGCAGGCGTCAAGCGCGTCGTTCGCGGTGGTTCGTGGCGCTACTACGGCAGGTACGTGCGTTCTGCCATCCGTTACAGGTACGTTCCCGGCGACCGTTACGACTTCATTGGCTTCCGGCTTGCCCTAGGTCTTGAGCTCAGGCCAAGTCAGGGCGGCGGAGCCGCAGGGCGCGGTGCGCCCCAAAGGAAGAAGTAAGCGCACGGCTCTGACGCGGGCAGGCGTGGCGGGACGCCGCGACAGACCGTGGCAGTGCCGGGAGCGGGCAAGTCATTTCACGCTTGTGCTAAACTCCCCCTAACCGCGCAACCCCATGAGTACCCGATGAAAATCCCCTACGGCCTGAGCAATTTCAAACAAGTCATCACCGATGGCTACGCCTACGTAGACAAAACCGACTACATCGCCAAGCTGGAAGACAGCGGTCGCCACATTATCCTGTTACGCCCCCGCCGTTTCGGTAAAAGCCTACTGCTTTCCGCGATGGAATATTACTACGACACCCAACACGCGGCTGAATTCGATACCCTATTCGGTAACTTGTACCTCGGCAAGCACCCAACCCCGCTCAAAAACAGTTACCAAGTGCTGTTCATGGAATTCAGCGGTATTGGCATTGAAGGCGGTCACGCGCAGGTTTATCAAGACTTTGACCGTGAAGTGGCGAATGCCCTGAAACGTTTTTTGCAGCGTTATGCTTACCCTGCCGAAACACTAGCCGTCATTGAGGCAGAACCCTCTCCCCACAGCAAAATGAAAGCCTTTTGGCGCTTGGTGGAAGGGCAAAAACTCCTACTACTGATCGACGAATACGACCACTTCGCCAACGCCATCCTCGCCGCAGACATGCAACTGTTCCAACGTGTCGTTGGTAAAGGTGGTTTCGTGCGCAGCTTCTACGAAACCCTTAAAACCGCCACCCAACGCGGCACAGTAGACCGTTTGTTTGTCACAGGCGTAACTCCCATTATGCTCGATAGCATGACCAGCGGTTTCAATATTGGCGAAAACCTATCATTTCACGAAGACTTCAACGAAGCCGTCGGTTTCACCAAAACAGAAGTCGCGAGCTTGCTCCAGCCTTTGGTGGAAATCTGCAACCTTCACCCTGATGCTTTATTGGCAGACGTAACCCGCTGGTACAACGGCTACCGTTTCGCGTCAGCGGCGGACACCGTGTACAACGCGAACATGGTGTTGTATTTTATCAAAAATTTCCGCAGCAAAGACTGTTCCTATCCCAAGCCCATGCTGGATGAAAACATTGCCTCCGATTACGGCAAAATTCTCGGCATGTTCAGCATCGGCAACCGCGACGAAAACTTCGCCGTGTTGGATGAACTGATCAGCATGGGGGAAGTGACCGCCCAACAACGCCGTAAATTCGATTTTGAAAAAGGCTTTGACCGCGACGACTTCATCAGCTTGTTGGCGTATATGGGCTTTGTGTCTTTGGTACGCACTAGTTTGTCGGGGGAAGTGTTCGGTATCCCTAACTACGTGGTGCGTGAACTCTATTTCCAGTATTTCAAAGTGGAATTGGAACGCCGCAACCAAATGACGATTTCCAACCGTGCGATTGCGTTGGCGGTGGAAGTGTTGGCGTTACAAGACGACATCCAACCATTGATCACCGAAATGGAACGGGCGCTGCAATTGCTCTCCAACCGCGATGCAATGGGGATGGATGAAAAGCACGTTAAAGTGCTGTTACTCACTTTGCTATACCAAACCTCGGTGTATTTCATTCAGAGTGAGCGGGAAATGAACCGTAAATACCCCGACATCATGCTGCTGGAACGTAGCCCGATTGTGGTGGATCACCAACATTTGATCGAACTGAAATACAGCAAACAATCCGATGGTGAGACGGGTTGGGTAGCTAAACGCCAAGCCGGTATTACCCAAGTAGAGGGATATTTGCAGTTACCTGATATTGCCGTACTTCCCAAACTGAGTGCGTGGCTACTCGTCAGCGATGGTGTGCGTGTGGAAGTGGTGAAGTTAAAATGATACAGGTATAATTCAAAACAATAAAAATCCAAAGGCACTGCCATGTTACATTTTCTGCGCCTCCTCTCCCTCTGGCTATTCTTGCTAACCACCGCACACGCCAACCCGCTTGCCCCCGAACAAGTCCCCGACCCGCTTAAACCGTGGATAGGCTGGGTGTTAGATGGGTACAAAGACCTGCAATGCCCCTACCTCTTCAACGCCGAAGAACGCCAATGCGCTTGGCCGGGACGCTTAGATTTGCAACTCACCACCACCGGCGGCACGTTCACCCAACACTGGGAAGTCTACGGCGAAACCCAAGTACGCCTGCCCGGTGATGCGCAACACTGGCCGCAGCAAGTGCAAAACAGCACCAACACCCTCTTGGCAGTGCTGGAAAAAGACGGCTATCCGGTTGTCACCCTCCCCGCAGGCAGCCACGATCTCAGCGGGCAATTCGTCTGGGATAAACTCCCCGAAGCGCTCTTCGTTGCCCCGACCAGCGGCTTGGTGCAACTCAGTGTCAATGGCGCAAACATCGCCACTCCCGAATTCAACGCCGCTGGCAGTTTATGGCTCAGCCAAACCAACCAAGAAGCCAGCGAAGACAACCTCGAAGTGCAAGTATTCCGCAAAGTGTTGGATTCGCACCCGCTCGAAGTCACTACCCACATTCAATTGCGTGTCGCAGGCAAGCAACGCTACGCCGAATTCACCCCGGTATTGCTGGACGGTTTTATCCCGCTGCACCTCGATAGTCCCTTACCCACGCGCATGGGGCAGGATGGCAAGCTGCAAGTGCAACTGCGCCCCGGCGAATGGACGCTCAAACTCACCGGACGCGCCCTCGCCAATGTCACCGAATTAGCCTTGCCCGCGAGTTCTACCCCCTGGCCCAGCGAAGAGGTTTGGGTATTTGAAGCCGACCCGACGATGCGCCAAGTGCAGGTCGAAGGCGTGAATAGCGTTGACCCCAGCCAAACCCGCTTGCCGGATACTTGGGCAAGTTTGCCAGCCTATCTGCTCACCAGTGGCAGCAAAATGACCTTGGCAGAACAACATCGCGGCATGGCAGACAGCCCCGCACAACTCAATTTAACCCGCCAATTGTGGCTGGATTTCGACGGCAACGGTTACACCCTGCAAGACCAGTTGACGGGAACATTGGCGCAACAGTCACGGCTGGAAGTGCTGCCCGATATTCACCTTGGCAGAGTCAGCATTGACGGCACACCGCAATTGATTACCCAACAAGCCGCCGGGCAAGCCGCTGGTGTGGAAGTGCGCCAGCGCAATCTGGCACTCGAAGCCGATAGCCGTTACGTCGCTGCGCGTTCCAGCCCGCCAGTCAGCGGTTGGCAACAGGAATTGCAGCAAGTCAGCACCACCTTGCACTTGCCGCCCGGCTGGTTGCTGTTTGCGGCGAGTGGCACGGATAATTTGCCGATGACCTGGTTGCAGCAATGGAGCTTGCTGGATTTGTTTCTGGTATTGCTGACCACGGTGGCAACCGGCTATTTATTCGGCTGGCAATGGGGCGCGGTGGCAGGGCTTGCATTGTTGCTGACTTGGCATCAACCGGATGCGCCGCGCTTGCTGTGGTTGAATCTGTTGGCGGTCACAGCGTTGCTGCGTTCCGTGCCGGAAGGGGCGATTCAGCGTTGGTTGGGGCGTTACCGCTGGCTGAGCTTGCTGGGATTGGTGCTGGTGATTTTGCCATATACCATTGATACGGTGCGTTTGGCGCTGTACCCGCAGTTGGAATACAGCACCAGTGGCGGTATGAGTGGCGTGGTCTATACCTCAGCCGCCGCACCTGCCGCTGAGGAAGCGATGGGTGCAGATGCGGCAATGATGGCAGAACAAGCCGCTATGCCTGCCGCTCCAGCGCCTGCTCCCATGATGAAATCGGAGAATTATGCGCGTGAGAAAATGAGTAGCTTGGCAAACATTGGCACGTATCCTGAGGCGCGACCCGCCCCAAAGCAGGTCAATCTGCGTGAAATCGACCCGAATAGCATGATTCAAACCGGCCCCGGTTTACCCACATGGCAATGGAATCAAGTGCGTCTGGAATGGTCAGGCGTGATTCAACCCGACGAACGCATGGGCTTGTGGCTGATTTCGCCGGTAGCGCATTCGCTGCTCAAAGTGTTAGGGGTGATTATTATGCTGATTTTGGCGGCACGTTTGGCGCTGGTTTCCGGCAAATTGATGGCACTGTGGCAAGCGGCACAATCCGCCAAACGCAGTTTGTCCGTGGCGTTGTTACTGGCGATGACCGTACCGTGGGTAATAGTAACACTGCCGCAAACTGCCTTGGCAGAATCGCCTGCTATTGCCGCCATGCCCGTTGCACCCGCCAGCAATACACCCGACCCCAGCTTGTTGGAAACCTTGCAAGAGCGTTTGCTGCGTGCGCCGGAGTGTTTGCCGAACTGTGCGCAAATCGAGCAAATGAACCTCAATGTGGGGAATGATGGTTTGCAAATTCGGTTGCGGGTACACACGGCTACCGCCGTTGCCGTGCCATTGCCGGGCAGCCAAAGCACGTGGTTGCCACAAACCGTCTTGGTGGATACGCAACCGACGCAAGCCTTGCGCCGTGATGCTGAGCAACAATTGTGGGTGGTCTTGGCGCAAGGTCAGCACGAGGTATTGTTGCAAGGTGCAATTCCCACGCGCAGCAGCATCGCGTTGCCTTTGCCGCTGAAACCGCATCGTGTGACCTGGCAGGGCGAAGGCTGGCAGGTGGACGGTATCCGCGACAACGGTGTACCCGAAGCGCAGCTTCAACTGAACCGCACCACCGCCAGCAGCGATAACACCGTGCAAGACATGCCGACCTTGCCTGCGTTTGTCAAAATTTCGCGGCGCTTGGATTTGGGGCTGGATTGGTATGTCACCACCACCGTCAGCCGCGTGTCTGACAGTGCCGCGCCGATCAGCTTGGCGATTCCGTTGCTGGCGGGCGAACAGCCGTTGAGTGAGCAATTCACCCTCAAAGATCAGGCGCTGCAAATCAATCTCAAACCGCAGCAAAACACGCTGGAATGGACATCGCGGCTGCCGCAGACCGCAGCATTGCAGCTTACTGCCAGTCAAAACAACGCTTGGTTGGAAGAATGGCGCATTGCTGCCAGCCCGGTATGGCACGTCGATACCACCGGTTTGCCTGCCAATGCTTATGAAGAAGCCGACGCACAAGGCACGTTATTGTGGAAACCGTGGGCAGGCGAAACCCTGAGCTTGGCGATTAACCGTCCGCAAGGCACTGCCGGACAAACCGTGACGCTGCTCGCCAGCCAGATGCAGGTCGAGATTGGCAAACGCGCCCGTGATGTCAGCTTGCGCCTGAATTTGCACAGTAGCCGTGGTTCGCAACACAGCATTAGCCTGCCGGAAAACGCGGTGGTGCAAAGCTTGACGATTGATGGCACCAAACAAGCGATTCAACAGCAAGCGGGCAAGGTGATCCTGCCGTTATTGCCGCGCAAACAAGAGGCGGTGCTGGAATGGCAGGAAAACGGCGCATTGCCTTTG
Source organism: Candidatus Thiothrix sulfatifontis (assembly GCA_022828425.1). Lineage (NCBI taxonomy): Bacteria > Pseudomonadati > Pseudomonadota > Gammaproteobacteria > Thiotrichales > Thiotrichaceae > Thiothrix > Candidatus Thiothrix sulfatifontis. Next base: position 2,500,749 of record CP094685.1, on the reverse strand, counting down.
CATTACACCTTCCCGGCGGTGGATTTGGGTTTGCCGAGTGTTAATAGCGAATCACGTTTGCAAGTGCCGCAAGACCGTTGGGTATTGTGGGCGCATGGACCATTGCTGGGGCCTGCGGTGCTGTTCTGGGGCATGGTCGTGGTGTTGCTGGTGTTTGCGCTGGTGTTGGGGCGTTCAAAAATCACCCCGTTGAAAAGCTGGCAATGGTTCTTGCTGGGCATTGGTTTGAGCCAGAGTACGCCGTTTTTGATGGTGTTAATGGCATTTTGGCTGATTGCTTTGGCGTTGCGCAGCAAAGTGTCACGCGCTGACTGGGCGCGACCGTACTGGCAATTTAATCTGATGCAAGTGGGCTTGGCAGGCTTGACCGTGGTGGCGTTAGCGACCTTGGTGGGGGCGGTTGCCAATGGCTTGCTGGGGTCGCCGGATATGCAAATCACTGGCAACGGTTCATGGGCGCAACAATTGCAATGGTATCAAGATCGCGTGGCAGGGTTATTGCCACAGGCAGGCGTGATTAGTGTGCCGATTTTGTATTACCGCTTGCTGATGTTGGCTTGGGCGTTGTGGTTAGCTGTCGCGCTGCTCGGTTGGTTGCGTTGGGGCTGGACTGCCATTAACCATGGCGGTTTGTGGCAGCCTCATATTTCTGTTACCCAAACGCCTACCGTCAGCGTTGCGCCCGCAGGCCCGATGAATGCGCCTGCCACGGGCGGTACGGATTCGGGTTGACGGGCGACGGCGACGGCAATGTGGTCGGTTCCCACGATCGTGCCGATGGTGGGGTCGAAGCCTTTCCAGCCTGCGCCGGGTAGGAACACTTCTGCCCAGGCATGGGTTGCGCCGAAATCGGTGGGGGCAAGTTGTGCGTGCAGGTAGCCGCTCACAAAACGGGCGGCGAAACCTAAACGCCGTGCCGTTTCCATGAACAGATACGCCGAGTCACGGCACGACCCCGTGCCACGGGTGAGCGTGTCGGTCACGGATTGCACACCCGGCTCTTCACGTAATTGATACTTCAAGGTTTGCTGGATGCGTTCGGCGAGGCGTTGCAGCAAGCTGTACGTCTGAATTTTTTCGCCCGGTTGCCAGAGGCTTGCTACCCAGCGTTCCAGCAAGGCACTGGGTGGATCGCCTGCTTGTCGGTAGGGGGCTAATACGGCTTGATCATCCGGCAGGTAGGCAAATGGGTAATAGGTGGCGTAATCGGCGACCAGAAAATCCAGCGGGGCTTCGTTGTATTGCTGGATGATGATGGTGCTTTCGATCACCAGTTGTGTGGTCGGGGTTTTGAAGGTGGCGATGGCGACCGAATTGTCTTCCACGTCACGATGCCAGCGCAGGGTGGCGGCAGGCGTGATGTTTAAGCTGGAGGATTCGATGCGCAGTTCGTAGCCTTCGCGGGGGCGCAGGCGCAAGACGTGCGGTTCAAGGCGCACAATGCCGGGGAAGTTGTAGTAGGTGCGGTGTAGGATTTTATAGCGTTGCATAAAGGTGATGCTCTAACTGATGATTCAGAAGTGAAATGACACAATGCAGCATAACACTTACGATCTTGTTGAGGGTGCACACAATTTAATGTCATGGCACATGATCCACGCGCTGTCGGCAGATTTTGCTAGAATGAATCAATATCGTAGAAAAACTACAGTGTGTTAATGCTGAATTTGTCGATGGATGAACTGGAGGCAGACCTCGCCAATGCTTGAAATGTCGTCGAATTCGCACGTAAACATAACGCTTGATGGTTACTGATGAAAGCTTTAGATCGAATTGATTTAATTGATAAAATTGGACGTTCCTTACAAGCTCGAATGGGGTATGAAGATATTTCAGCATATCTCAAGGCTCATGGTGTCAATAAATTCACACGAAGAGTTAATAGTAAGTGGATCTACACGAAAGCCTTGCTTACAGGTGAACCTGATGCGGTTGTGCTGAAAATTGCCGATGAGCTAGGCATACCTCACACCTATACTGTCATCGCAGATAAAAATACTGCGGAAGCAACTTTTTGGGAGGCTGGTCACTTCCGACTTTTTCTAAGCCATCTTTCGACATTCAAGGATACAACAGAAACTTTGAAGACGGCTCTATAAGGTACTCCCCATTGTCAAGACCACAATCTCAAGAAATTAAGATAACCGCTGGTTGATAAAAATCTGTCTTCCTTTGCCTATCCTGCCGTCCTGCAAAATACACAGTAGCCGGTGTGCGGTAGTCGAGGGACTGATGCAAGCGTTGGTGGTTGTAGAACTGGAAGTAGTCCCGCAAGCCTGTTCTTGCCTCCTGTACCGTTTGTATATCCTGCAAATAAACATGTTCATATTTGACTGTCCGCCACAGCCGTTCAATAAAAATATTGTGCAGTGCGCGTCCTCGCCCGTCCATACTGACACGGATGCCTTTGTTGAGCAGCGGTGCAGTGAAACGTGGTGTCGTGAACTGTGCGCCTTGGTCGGTATTGAAGATTTCACACGACCCGCTGTCCAGTAACTCACCAACTGCTTCAATGCAAAAATCAGCTTCCAACGTGGTACTGATTGCCCAACCCAGTACATAACGGCTATACCAGTCAATCACTGCCATCAGGTAGACAAAGCCGTGTGCCAGCCTGATGTACGTGATGTCAGTACTCCACACTTGATCGCAGCGGTCAATCACCAAACCCCGTAGCAAGTAAGGGAAAATCTCATGTTCAGGGTTGGGTTTGCTGGTGTTGGGCTTTTGGTAAACCGCTTCCAGACCCATCGTGCGCAATAGCCGCCTCACCCGCTTTTCGTTCACCCTATGCCCCAAGGTACGCAAATGCGCTGTCATTTTGAGTACCCCATAGTACGGTGTTTGGGTGTATTGCTCATCCAATAAGCGCATCAACAACAGGTTTTCCTCGCTTTCACCTTGCGGCTGGTAGTACAAACTGGAGCGGTTGATGCCCAGCAATCCACACTGCTGCCGTAAGCTAAACGCCGCATTTGCGGGTTCAACCAACGCTTTCCTGATGGCTAACGGATACCCGATGACTTTTTTTTCAGCCAATCACGCTCGGCAACGACTTGCCCCAGTTGGCGGTATAACTCGTCAATCTCCGCTTGCTGGTTATGTTGCTCACGGTCTCTTTTACTGGAAAAAGCCAACGGGATGGCGGCTAGTGCCTGTTTTTTCCAAGTGCTGATTTGAGCCGCTTGGATAGCGTATGCAGCGATCAGTTCGTTTGTGGTTTTCTGTTGCCGAATGGCCTCCAGTGCTACTTTTGCTTTGAACTCCGCTGTATGATGTTTGCGCACATTTGCCATGTAATGCCTCCTTTCGCTGCTATCCTCTTATCTTAGTCAGTGGTCTAGAATATGGGGAGTATCATGCTAAAGCGATTTGGCATTTCAGCTTTTGTGGCACACGTTGACATTGAACCTACCAAAGAATGGCAAGATGAAATTGAAGCAGGCTTATTTTCTATGGATGCCTTGGCTGCGATCTTGATGCAGGGTTTCAAGGAAAGTAATTGGACAGACCAAGAAGTTGGTATCGCTATTGGGCGCGGTGTTTTGGTTATCCCTATCGTTAAAGGCGTAACCCCTTACGGATTTATTGAAAAATACCAAGGCTTAAATGTAGGGAATGGTAATAAAACAATCATGCAGGTCGCCAAGGAAATTTTTGGAATCTTGGTTGCTTCGCCGAAAAGTCGAACCAAAATGCTGACATGCTTCGTTGACACTATCTTGCAAACCAATGAAGAAAAGGAAGTGTTGGTAAAACTAACGTATTTGAACGACATACGTGATTTGCCCATAGCTTATCTTGAAAAGTTGAGAGAAGGGGCTGCTTCAGCAACGGTGTTTGCTGAAGGGCAGAGTTTGGTTAAACTAAATCAGCTTTTGGTGAAGAATGGGTTACAAAAAGTTGTCCATAAATCCCATGATGCCTTTGATTTTGAAGACGATATTCCGTTTTAGAAATTGGGTGTAATGTTAAAGCGTCCTTCACTGATTGTAGATACTTCCGGTTAGGTCTTTTCCCACACCCAATTCCGAATTTCCGGCATATCCCGCCCATACTGGTTAATATATTGCCGATGTTCCACTAATTTGTCCTTAAGCTGCTGCTTCAAGTAGCTACCTTGGTCAGCCGTTTGCGGCAAGCGGTCAATGGCATCCATCACCAAATGGAAGCGGTCGAGATCATTCACCACCGTCATGTCGAACGGCGTACTAATCGTGCCTTCTTCCTTGTAGCCACGCACATAGAAATTCTCATGGTTGGTACGCCGATAAGTGAGCCGATGGATTAGCCACGGGTAGGCATGAAAAGCGAAAATCACCGGCTTGTCCTTGGTGAAAATCGTGTCGAAATCGGCATCGCTCAAGCCGTGCGGATGCTCGCTTTGCGGTTGCAGTTTCATCAAATCGACGATATTGACCACGCGGACTTTCAAATCGGGCAAATGTTCACGCAAGATCGACACCGCCGCCAACGTTTCCAGCGTCGGCACATCGCCACAACACGCCATGACTACATCAGTTTCCGCCTCTTGGTCGTTACTTGCCCATTGCCAGATGCTGATACCTTGGGTGCAATGCTTGACGGCGGCATCCATCGACAACCATTGCGGGGCAGGGTGTTTGCCCGCAATCACCACGTTGACGTAGTGGCAGCTGCGTAAGCAATGATCCATCACCGACAGCAAGCAATTGGCATCCGGCGGAAAATACACCCGCACGACTTCGGCTTTCTTGTTCACCACATGGTCGATGAAACCGGGGTCTTGGTGGGTAAAACCGTTGGCAGTTTGCCGCCAGACGTGCGAAGTCAGCAGGTAATTCAACGAGGCAATCTTGCGCCGCCAGGGTAGATGCGCGGTGACTTTCAGCCACTTGGCGTGCTGGTTGAACATCGAATCAATGATGTGGATGAAAGCTTCGTAGCAAGTGAATAGCCCGTGCCGCCCGGTTAGCAAATAACCTTCCAGCCAGCCTTCGCATTGATGTTCGCTGAGCATCGAATCCAGCACTCGCCCGCTGGGGGCGAGAAATTCGTCATTTGCTACCGTTGCAGCATCCCATTGACGTTGGGTGACTTCAAACAGGGCTTCGAGGCCGTTGGACAGTGTTTCATCGGGAGCGAAGATGCGAAAATTGCGTTGTTCATCGTTTAGCGTTACCACATCGCGTAAAAAACGTCCCAGTACGCGGGTATCGCCGATGCCGCGCACACCGGGCGTGGTTACGTCCACCGCGTAATCTTGGAAATCCGGCATCCGCAAATCGCGCAGCAACATGCCGCCGTTGGCGTGAGGATTTGCACCCATACGCCGCTCACCCGTGGGCGCAAGTTCTGCCAGTTCTGCTAGCAATCGTCCGTGTTTATCGAAAAGCTCATCGGGGCGATAGCTTTTGAGCCAATCTTCCAGCAATTGGAGGTGTTCGGGATGGGCAGCGGGGTTGGAAAGTGGCACTTGATGCGCCCGGAACGTGCCTTCGATTTGCACGCCATCGACGATCTTTGGCCCCGTCCAGCCTTTGGGGGATACCAGCACGATCATCGGCCAGCGAGGACGGGTCAAATCGCCGTGGACACGCGCTGCTTGCTGGATGGCTTTAATTTGCGCCATCACCGTGTCGAGCGTTGCTGCCATTGCGGCGTGCATCAGCTCCGGTTCGTGACCTTCGACGAAATAGGGTGTCCAGCCGTAGCCGCGCAATAACTGTTCCAGTTCCTCGCGGCTGATGCGGGCAAGCACGGTCGGGTTGGCAATCTTGTAGCCGTTGAGGTGCAGGATCGGCAACACCACCCCATCCGTCACCGGATCAAGGAACTTGTTGGAATGCCATGACGTTGCCAGCGGCCCCGTTTCAGCCTCGCCATCGCCGACCACGCACGCCACCACCAGATCGGGATTGTCGAATACTGCGCCGAACGCATGGCTCAGTGAATAGCCCAGTTCGCCGCCTTCGTGGATTGAGCCGGGGCATTCCGGCGATGCATGGCTGGGAATGCCGCCGGGAAACGAAAATTGCAGGAACAGCTTTTGCAACCCAGCCTCATCTTGGCTGATGTCGGGGTAGATTTCGCTGTACGTGCCTTCGAGGTAGGTATTGCTCACCACCGCTGGCCCGCCGTGTCCGGGGCCGGAGATGTAGAGCATACTGAGGTCGTATTGTTTGATAATGCGATTTAAATGCACGTAAATGAAGTTCTGTCCCGGCGTTGTACCCCAATGCCCCAGCAGAGTGTGTTTCACATCCGCCAGTGTCAGTGGGCGTTTGAGCAGCGGGTTGTCGAACAGGTAAATCTGTCCGACGGAGAGGTAATTAGCGGCACGCCAGTAAGCGTCCATCCGACCTAGCAGTTCGGGGGAGAGTGGAGTGGTCATGGTTTGACATTCCTTATTCGGCATTACGTTGCGCCAATATTGTTAGCAGCTTGTCGAACGGTTTATTGAATTTTTCGACACCTTCGTCTTCAAGCTGTTGGGTTAATTGGTTAAGGTCGATGCCCAGCGTGGGCAGTTGTGCCAATACCTGACGGGCTTCGGCGACACCTTGTTCGAGCTGCGCTTGCGGTTCGCCGTGGTCGCGGTAGGCGTTAAGGGTTTCCAGCGGCAAGGTGTTGACTGTATCCGCACCGATCAAGGCTTCGACGTATTTTACATCGCTGAACGCGGGATTTTTGCTGCTGGTGCTTGCCCATAACAGCTGTTGGACGTTTGCGCCTTGCGCTTCCAAGGCTTCAAAGCGTTCACTGTTGAAGGTTTCTTGGTAGATTTGGTATGCAATTTTCGCGCTGGCAACCGCCACTTGTCCGCCTAACGCTTGTGCCGCTGGGGTTTCTAACAGCGGGTCTAGCAGCGCATCAATGCGGCTAACAAAGAAACTGGCGACGGAGGCGACTTGCTGCACGGATTCGCCTTGCGCGAGGCGAGTTTCAATGCCTGCGATGTAAGCCTCGGCGACTTGCCGATAGCGCGGCAAGCCAAACAGCAGGGTGACGTTGACGTTAATGCCTTCGCTGATAAGTCGCTGGATGGCGGGCAATCCGGCGGTAGTCGCGGGGATTTTGATGAAGACATTCGGGCGGTTCAAGGCTGCCCACAAGCGGCGTGCTTCCTGCAATGTGCCGTCGGTATTGTGCGCAAGGTGCGGGTTGACTTCCAAACTAACGTAACCATCTTTGCCGTTGGTGCGGTCGTAAAGTGGGCGGAATGCGTCAGCGGCACTTTGCACGTCTTGCTGGCTGAGGGTTTCGTAGATGGCTTCGGCACTGTTGCCTTGCTGTGCCAGCGCGTGAATGGCAGCATCGTAAGCGTGGCTGTCGGTGATGGCTTTCTCGAAAATGGCGGGGTTGGAGGTGATGCCACGTAAGTCATCGTCCTCAATCAAACGTTGCAGTTCGCCGCTAGTTATCAGGTCACGCCGAATATAATCCAGCCAGATGGATTGCCCGAAGGTGGCTAAATGGTTCAAAGGATTGTGGTTCATAACGCTGTCCCCAAGCCTTTATCGACATCCATTTGCAATGGGGGCAAACCCGCCAAAGCATGGATGGTGCGGATCACACCTTGTCCGCTCGGAAACAGTTCTTCCAAATACTTGCTACCACCTTTATGGGCAAAAGCCTGATCGAGGAAACGCACCGCGTTGTGAATCTGCTGACTTTGGTCATTGTTGGTATTTTCCTGATAATGCTTGAACAGGGTGTCCACCACTTCAAGCACTGCGGTGCTTGGGGTCATATTCAGGGAAGCGGCATTTTGCTTTACCCGCTGGTGAATTTCTGTCAGTGATACGTCTTCAATGGCGTGGTACAGAAGCCTTTCATTTTTTAGTCCAAGATTTGACATGACAACACCTTTTTAAACGGTATTTTTGAACATAATAATGTTCTATGATTTGCGATAAAAACACATGGGTTTTTATACTGAATGCCAGATGGTTTTTTAGATAATAATAAAAACTAAGTTCGATTTCATTAGGCGCTAAATTTGCTTATGTTGCAAGCTTCTGTCATTATTAATACAAGATTTGTCTATGCTAATCAAATAAATATTTCCGTAACATAATAATCATTACAGGGAGAAAGTGATGGACACTGCTAATTCTGAGTCTCATGCCAATCCGTCCGTAGCAGAATCCAGTGCTACATTTAAACAAGTTTTAAAAGTGGATGCTGCGTTGTTTATCGGCATTGTGTTTCTGGCTTTGTTGGGCGTGGGTATTACCAATTACCGCGTAGACAATGCCTACAGCTACTGGAGCTATATGTTGGTATTTCTGGCACTGACGACAACGGTATGGGGAAGCTGGCGTTCCAAAAAGCTGGGGTTATTGCATAGTGGTAAGCTATTGTATCAGCAAGCTATTTTGTGGGGTGCGGCACTGGTTGCCGTGGCGGTCATTTACCGACTGCTGGAGGCAGGGCGTATCAATGTGGATACGATGGGTTTACTGGTGTTATTGATGCTGACTTTCGCGACGTTTGTCGATGGAATGTTGGTGTCATGGAAATTGTACGTGGTGGGGGCGTTGTTACTGTTGACGCTATTAATGGCTGCTTACGTTGGACAATTTCTGTGGATTATTCTATTAGCCGCTGTTGTATTAATCGCATTGGTGCTGGTTTTTGTGGTATGGAAAATACGTTCTTATAGTAATGATTGATTTAAAACATACAATACGACCATATTATGGTGATAGATGATTAATCCTATTAAACGGCAGAGTGTGTGATGGAATACAAGGATTATTACCAAGTTCTGGGTTTGACCAAAGAAGCCACGCAGGATGACATCAAGCGTGTCTACCGCAAACTGGCGCGTAAATACCACCCTGACATCAGCAAGGAAGTGAATGCCGAGGAGCAGTTCAAAGAAGTGGGCGAAGCCTACGAAGTCTTGAAAGACCCGGAAAAACGCGCTGCCTATGATCAGTTGGGCGAAGACTTGAAAGCCCAGCGTGATTTCCGTCCGCCACCATCCAATGGTGCTGCGGGAACGGGTCAGTCTGCCGATTTTGATGATTTCCTTACCAACTTGTTTGGTCAACGCGGGCGGGGTGGTGCAGGGCGGACACAATCCATGCAGGGTGAAGACAGTCATTTCAATGTGTCGATTGATTTGGAAGATGCTTACCGAGGGGCGACGCGCAGCTTGAATTTGCGTGCTGCCCAGCAAGAACGCACCCTCAATGTCAAAATTCCCAAAGGGGTCAAGCAAGGTCAGCACATTCGTTTGCAAGGACAGGGCAGCTCCGGCATTAACGGTGGGGCAGCGGGCGATTTGTATTTGGAAATCGCTTTCAACCCGCATCCGCTGTATCGCGTTGAGGCGCTGGATGTGTATCTGGAATTGCCGCTTGCGCCGTGGGAAGCCGCGTTGGGTGGTAACATCAAAGTGCCCACCCCGGATAGTGCGGTGGATATGAAAATTCCGCCCAATTCATCCACAGGGCGCAAATTACGCTTGAAAGGGCGCGGCATTCCCGCGCAAACACCGGGCGATTTTTACGTCACCTTGAAAGTGGTGTTGCCCGATACCCTCAGCGACAAAGCCAAGGCGTTGTACAGTGAATTGGCGTTGGAACAAGCCTTTAATCCGCGTGCCGGAATGGGAGTCTGAGTGATGCAAACCGCTATAAATGAAATCATCGGCAGAATTTTGGAAGACGATGCACTGTTTTCGCTGGAAGATCTGTGCCGTTCTTGCAGTCTGCTACCTGAACAACTTGTGGAAATGGTGGACGAGGGGATTATCGAACCCATCGACTACCAGCAAACCACCACGAGTTGGCAGTTTGCTGGCAATAGCCTGGTAAGGGTGCGTACCGTGATCCGGCTTCAGCGCGATTTGGGTGTCAATCTGGCAGGTGCTGCTTTGGCGGTGGAATTGCTGGATGAAATCAAGGTTTTGCGGGGTAACGTGCCCCGTTGCTAGTCGTTTTGCCACTGACCCAACGCAAAACTTCCAGAGACACACCAATCCCCAGCACCAAGCCCATGCCCGCCAGCAGTTGGGGAGTACTCATGACGCTAAACCCCATAATCTCGCGCAGCACGGGGATGGTAAACACCACCACAAGCAATAATCCCACCGCGCCAAACATCCGCCAAATCCACGGATTACTTGCTGTCAAACCATGCAACAACGTCCGCGCTACATTGCGATTGGCAAGAATGAGCAGGCACAATCCCAGCACCAAGCCCATGAACATTGCCCCGCGTATGTCTGTTGCCTGAAAGCCTTGCCCATCCATCAGCCAATACCCCAACAGCAACACTTCCGCCACCGCAATGCCTTGTAGCAACGGGTAAAGCAGCGTGCTAAACGCAAACGGCGAATCGCTTAGTTTGCGCGGTCGGCGCGTCATAATGTCGCTGGCTTCTGGTTCAGCCTCGAACACAATCGAACAGGCGGGGTCGATCAGCAATTCCAGCAACACGATATGCACCGGCAACAACAATATCGGCCAATGCAATAACGCCGGAATCAACGCCAACACAATAATCGGCATGTGTACCGCGAAGGTGAACGCGGTGGCCTTGGTGATATTGTCGTAAATGCGCCGCCCTTGGCGAATCGCGGCGACAATGCTGGCAAAACTGTCATCCAACAGCACCAAGGCAGCGGCTTCGCGGGCAACATCCGTGCCGCGTTCGCCCATCGCAATGCCAATATTGGCGGCTTTGAGGGCGGGTGCGTCGTTAACGCCATCGCCGGTCATGGCGACCACTTCACCGTTTTGTTGCAGTATCTGCACCAGCCGCAGTTTTTGTTCGGGTTGCAAGCGGGTGAACATATCCACTTGCTGCAATTGTGTGTGCAATTCGGCATCGCTGAGTGCCGCCACTTCGGCGCCCGTCATCACCGCCGTGCGGGTACTCAGGTTGACTTGTTGCGCAATCGCCCGCGCGGTGGCGGGGTGATCGCCTGTCATCATGATAATGCGCACCCCAGCGGCACGGCATTCGGCAATCGCGGCGGGTACTTCTGCTCGTGGTGGGTCAACAAACCCGACCAACCCCAGAAAGGTAAAGCTGAAATCGTGCTGGCTGGGCGGCAATTCCTTGCCTTGCCATTGACCTTTGGCAACGCCTAACACGCGCAAGCCACGCTCTGCCATGCTTAACACTTGCTGGTGGATAATGTCGCGTTCGGCAGCGGGCAAATGGCACAAATCCGCCACGGCTTCGGGCGCACCTTTGCACGCCAGCAAATGCTGGGTGGGATCATTGCTGGAAAATACCTGCGTCATCGCCAGTATTTCGGCTGACAGGTCATACTGAAATTCCGGTGCTTGTGAATGCCAATGTTCCGTGTCCTTTAACCATTGCTGGGCGAAGGTCTGAATGGCTTTTTCCATCGGGTCGAAAGGGTCGAGCGGCGTGGCTAACAGGGTGAATTCGGCGAGTTCGTGAAAAGTTTCCGGCAGGGCGTTTGCGCCTTCATTGCGGAAGGTTGTATCCGCTGCCACCAGTTCTTCCATCTTCATGCGGTTTTGGGTGAGCGTGCCGGTTTTGTCCACCGCCAGTACCGTGATTGCGCCCAAGGCTTCGACCGCTGACACGCGCCGCGTCAACACCTTTTGCTTGGAAATGCGCCATGCACCCAGCGCCAGAAACACGGTCAGGATGACGGGAATTTCTTCCGGCAAAATCGCCATTGCCAGTGCAATGCCCGACAACAAACTGTCCAGAAACGCCCGTCCGTCCCACAGCCAGCCCAGCAATACTAGCAGGGTGGCAAAGGTCAAACCTACGATGGTTAGGACGATAATCAGCTTGCGCGAGGCTTGTTGCAGACCGGAGGGGGCTTCCAGCGTCGAGGCTAAGGCTTGCCCGATACGCCCGACAGCGGTATTCACGCCGATGGTGCTGACTTCCGCCATTCCCACGCCTTTGGTGACGACAGTGCTGGCATACAGGGCGGTCGAAGGCGATTTGTTGACCGGCACGGCTTCACCCGTGAGCAGCGATTCATCCACGCTCAACTGCCCATCCAGCAGCAAGGCATCGGCAGGGATGCGGTCGCCTTCGTGCAATACCAGCACATCGCCGCGTACCACTTCGCGCCCCGGAATGCGGATTTCCTGTCCGTCACGTACCACCAAGGCACGCGGCGCAGAAAGGTCACGCAAGGATTCCAGCGCACGTTGCGTCTTGCGTTCTTGCGCCAGGGTAATGCCAATCACGACGAATACGAAACCGAGCAGGAATGAGGCTTCGGCACGACTCCCCAGCGCGAGGTAGATGCCGCCCGCGCCTAACAGCATCAGGAACATGGGTTCGGTAAACACGCTCAAGGCAATGGCAAACAGGGATTTGGGGATACTGCCGGGGAGCATGTTTTCGCCGTCGGCTGCCAAACGGCGGGCGGCTTCGGTTTGGGTAAGACCAGTTAAGTTTTTGTTCATAGTCTTGTTATACACCTGTCGGGTGATATATGGAAATCAATAAGTTATTAAGTTTTGTGCTTTTGCAAGCGTATCAATCGTGCCTTGTGCTTGCTCATGCTAAACTAGCCACATATATCAACCTAAATGTTGCAGCCCTATGATCCAGTTTCCCTACGGTATCAGTGATTTCCAGCGTATTCGCTCCCAAGGCATGTTGTACTTTGACCGCACCGCGCACATTCCCGCGATAGAAGCCGCTGGGGATCAGTTGGTGTTCTTGCGCCCGCGTCGGTTCGGGAAATCCCTGCTGTTGTCAACGCTGGCGAATTACTACGACCGTCACACGGCAGATGAATTTCCCGCGCTATTTGGCGATCTTGCCATCGGCAAAAATCCTACCGCCGAACGCAACCAGTACCTGATCCTGCGTTGGGATTTTTCCAAAGTGTCGGGGCAGGGTGATATTGAACAGATTAAGCGCAATTTGTTTGAGCATATCAACGTGGCGATTGAGGAGTTTGTGGAAAAGTACCGCCATACCCTGACCTCTGCGGTAACGGTTTTGCCTCACAATGCGATTGCTTCCTTTGAATCCTTGGCAGGCGTAGTCAAAAACAGCGGGCATACCGTCTACCTGCTGATTGACGAATACGACAATTTTGCCAATGAAATCCTCACCAGTGACCCACGTGATCGGGTACGTTACCACGACTTGCTGGAAGGTGAGGGCGTGTTGAAAACCTTGTTCAAAGTGATCAAGGCGAGTGCGTCCGAGGGCAAAATTTCGCGGGTATTCATTACGGGCGTTTCCCCTGTAGTGTTGAGCGATATGACCAGCGGCTACAATGTCGCCACCAGCATTTATTTGGATGAGCGTTTCAATGCCTTGTGTGGGGTGACGCAAGACGAACTGACGTTGTTATTGCAGCAAATTCTGCAAGCCCATCAGCAGGATACTTGTAAAGTTGCGGGTATTCTGGATGTGATGCGGCGATTCTATAACGGCTACCGTTTTTGCGAAGTGTTGACGTTGCCGCTGGTGTATAACCCTACCTTGAGCTTTTACTTTTTGCGCCATTACCAGCAGAACGGCGATATGCCGCGCCAAATGCTCGACGGCAATCTGGCGATGGATGCGGGGCGCATCCGCTACATTGCCAACCTGCCAGCAGGCGCGGCAGTGATTGACCAAATTTTGGATGAAACCTGCACCACCCCCCTGCGGCAATTGGAAACCCGTTTCGGGGTAGAGCAATTGCAACGGGTGCAACACGACCCGACCTACATGCTCTCCCTGCTGTATTTTTTTGGCGTGCTGACCATAGCGGACGTGGATGGCATGGGGCGGCTGGTGCTGGCAATCCCCAATTTGGTGATCCGTGGCGTGTACGTTGAGCAACTCAAAGAACAAACCTTGCCGCGCTTTGAAGACCAGCAAACCGCACAACACTTGGCAGAAAACTTCTACCAGACGGCTGATTTGCAACCCGTGGTCGAATTCGTTGAGAACAAATATTTTGCTGTATTCAGCAACCGTGATTACCGCTGGAGTAACGAACTCACAGTGAAAACCGCCTTCATGACGCTGCTGTTCAACGATTTGTATTACATTATGGATTCGGAAGCGGTGATTCAGCGGCGTTATTCTGACCTGCTGATGATCATCCGCCCGAATATGCGGCGTTTTCCACTGCTGAAAGACATCGTGCTGGAATTCAAATACGTGTCGCTGGCAGATGCCAAACTCACGGCAGAACAAGTGCGCGGTCAATCACGCGAAACGTTGGCAGCGTTGCCGGTGGTGCAAACAGCGATGCAGGCGGCATTGACCCAGTTGCGGGATTACCGCCAAGCATTGGAAACCAAATACCAGCAACCTGAGCGTTTGCACTGTTTGGCGGTGGTGGCACTGGGGTTTGAGCGGGTGTTGTGGGAAGCGTGCTAACGTGCGCGAGCATTGGCTTTATCCGAATCAATGTGCCCGTCCACCAGTTCAATAATGCGGTCACACCGTTGCGCCAAACGCGGGTCGTGGGTGACGATTAAAAAGCTGGTATCGCTGGCTTCATTCACACGGCGCAGCAAATCAAACACATTGTCGGCGGCTTTGGTATCGAGGTTGCCGGTTGGTTCGTCCGCCAGCACCAGCGCGGGTTGCATCACTAAAGCGCGGGCAATGGCAACGCGCTGTTGTTGCCCACCGGATAAATCATTGCTCATGTGCTTGCCAACACTGGCCAGCCCCACTTGCTCAATCAATTCGGCAGCACGTAAACGCATCGCTTCATCGGGGCGACCCCTTGCCGCCAGCAACGGCAACATCACATTTTCCAGCGCGGTAAATTCGGGCAGTAAATTGTGGAACTGGAACACAAAACCGATAGCCTTGGCACGCAGCAGCGTCAGTTCCCGATCCTGCAATTGCGTCGTCGGTTGCCCCGTAATCAACAATTCACCCGCCGTCGGTTTGTCGAGCAAGCCAATCAGGTTCAGCAAGGTACTTTTGCCCGAACCGGACGGACCAATCAGTGCCACGAATTCGCCGCGTGCAAGGGTTAAATCCAGCCCGTGCAGCACTTCGGTTTCCGCAGGCAAACCCACGTTGTAGGCTTTGCGGATGCCCTTGAGTTGCAGGGTAATGGCGTTAAAGTCAGCCACGAATCGCCACCGCTGGGTCAAGCCGCGCTGCTTGCAGGGCAGGGAACAAGGCAGCGAGTATCCCCACCAGCGTTGCGCCCACGGCTGCGTACACAAGTAACATTGGATCAAACGTAATGGGGAAAAGCTGCGTGCCATCGGCGTTAATAGCGATATTGCGCCACGCATTTAAAAACAGCCAACCCCCCAGCGCACCCAACAGCGAACCGATCAAACCCGTCAACGCGCCTTGCAGCAAAAACAGCCGCAGGATCTGTTGCCGCGATGTACCCGTCGCCCGCAAGATGCCAATCGCTTTGGATTTTTGCACCACCGACACTACCAACACGCTGGCAATGCCCAACGCGGCAGTCAGTCCGACGAAAAAGCGGATCACGGTGTTGGACATGGATTGTGCTTCCAACGCGCTGAAAAACTGGGAGTTGGTGGCAATCCAACTGTCAACTTTCAAGCCGGTTTGCGCCTGAATGGTTTGCGCCACGGTTTCGGCAGTAAATGGCGCGTCCAGATTCACGCCGATGCTGGTCACACCGCCCGCTAAATCGAGCAGGCTTTGCGCAGTGCGCAGCGCGACGTACACCGAACGTAAATTTAACTCGCTATTGCCGTAATCGAAAATGCCGCGAATGCTCAAGGTTGCCGTGCCGCCGGATGCGGTTTGCAGATTGAGTTTATCGCCTGTCCACACGCCCAAATCTTTCGCCAAATCCAAGCCGATCAGCATATCCGTGCCGGTGATATTGGCTGTGCCTGCGATGATTTTACTGTTGAGGGCGATGAGTTGCAGGTAGGTTTCTGGCTCAATGCCGGTCAAGCCGACGGCTTTGTTAGCTTCGCCGCGCACGATAAAACCCGCACCTGATACCACCGGAGCAACGATGCTCACCCCATCCATTTTGGCGACTTGCGCGAGGACGGTTTGCCATTGATCGACCGACTGCAAGCGTTGCGCCCGTGGTTGCACCAGCGTGGCAAGCATTCCACCGTCCGGTTTGTGGAGAGGACGCGACACTTCTTTGGGCGGCAGAATCACGATTTGCGCTTGAAAATCCAAGGTACGTTTGAACAAATTGCTTTGCAGCCCGCTGATCAAGGCAGAAATAAACACAATTACCGACACGCCGAGCGCCACACCCGCCATGATCAGCAAGGTTTGCATTCGTGCTTGACGCATGAAGCGAATCGCTAAAATCCATTCAAAGGGCATGGCTGAATTCATGGCGGCAGTGTCACCCGCACCCGCTGATCGGCTTTGATCAGGGCTAAATTCGCCGGAATCACCGCTTCACCGGCGGTCAGACCGTTTAACACTTCCACGTTTTCATCACCGCGCAAGCCGAGCGTGACGGTTTGTTTTACCGTGCGGTTATTGCGCACCACCAGCACCCACGGCGCATCGCTGCTGGGTTCGTGCAGCGCACCCGTGGGGATTACCAGCGCATCCGGCTTTTTGGCAGTTTCTATATCGACTGAAACGGTCATGTCTTGGCGCAAATAATCCGGCGGTTCTTTGACCCGCAATTTCACCTCTACCGCGCCGCGTGTCGCATCCACGCCGGGGTTGATGTAGGCAACTTCGGCATTAAAACGCTGTTGCGGGAAGGCATCGGCGGAACTCAGCGCGACTTGTCCGACGGCGAGTTTGCCGAGGTTTTTTTCGTCGATTTGCACTTCAATCTGGGTTTCGCCTTGCGCTGCCAACACCATGAAGGCTTTGCCAGCGGTGGCAATATCGCCCGGTTCAATGCTGCGGCTGATCAGCGTGCCGTCGGCGGGGGCGAGGATGGTGGTTTGCGCTAACTTGACTTGCGTGAGTTGCAAGGATGCGCGTGCTTGATTTAAGGCGGTGGTGGCAAGTAATGCATCGCTGCCTTTGGGCTGGTTGCTTTGCACTTGTAATTGGGCTGCTTCCAGTTTGCTGTTGGCAACATCCAGATTGCGTTGGGCGGTGTCCAGTTCGGTTTTGCTGATGTATTTCTGGTTGTTGAGCGAGCGGATGCG
This sequence comes from Candidatus Thiothrix sulfatifontis, assembly GCA_022828425.1. Lineage (NCBI taxonomy): Bacteria > Pseudomonadati > Pseudomonadota > Gammaproteobacteria > Thiotrichales > Thiotrichaceae > Thiothrix > Candidatus Thiothrix sulfatifontis. The sequence goes on along the minus strand of CP094685.1, from coordinate 2,483,704 downwards.
GGTGAGTTGTTGGCGGGTTTGTTCGACATCGGCTTGGGCTTGGCGCAGTGCTTCTTGCGCGGTAGGTAGCGCGACTTCGCGTTGCTGACGCAGTTTGGCTTCGGCGAGTGCTACGGCGGTGGTGGCTTGGGTGAGGCTGGCGCGTTCAGTGCTGTCTGCAAGCTGGATGAGCAAATCGCCGCGTTTGACCGCTTGACCTTCTTTGACGGGAATGTGAGTGACGCGCCCGGTGATTTCTGCCGCGACGGAAATGCGCTGCGGCCATGTGACGCGCCCGCTGGCAACGACGGTTTGGCGCAATTCGCTTTTAACGACGGTTTGCGCTTCAACCGGCGTGCCGAAGAGTAGATTCTGTGCGAAATAGCCACTGATGAGCAGTGCAAGTGCGATCGCAAGGGCGGGGCGGTAGAAGCGTTTCATTAAACAATGTATCCATGCACAGTATTTTGTTGCTCCTTGAGTAGGCACTCGCTATCCGGTTGATTTCCAAAGAAGCCGGAGTTGAGTGGACACGTGGATGGCGGTTTCCAACCCTGAGTTGGTTCAGATTCAGGCAGTGTGGAACAAGCCGCTATACCGAATAATATAGCCATTAAAATGGCTGCTCGCGCAGCCAATAAAGGTGAAATTATCATCTTTTTATTAACGCACGCCGTTACCAATGATTCCACCGACCGCCGCACCACCGATGGTTCCAGCAGTCGAACCACCCGTTACGGCGCTACCGGCAACAGCACCAACGCCCGCGCCTACAGCGGTATTTTTCTCGCGGGTGGTCATCCCCGAACACGCTGTTAAACTTAGTAAAACAGCAAAGATTACTGCGTTAGCCGTTAATGAATGTAACATTTTCATCGTCATACTCCGTGCCCTTTAAACAAGGGCAACTGTTAAATCAATTAAGCAAACAATATTATTTCAAGCGATAAGTCACACCCATAAACAATGAATTATCGATTTCATCATTACCATTGTCAGCAATATCATCACTGACTTTGGATAATGCGGCTACCGTGTCAAATGCCAGTTTGTTGCTAATATAATAACGGTAGGTAGAACTCACCGCATTGGTTGTTGTATCAGCGCTGGTAACATCATTGTGATCGTAATTCATCGCCCAGCTATTTAACCAATCCACGCGGTCAGTTAATTCATGCGTCAAACTCATGGCATTTTTAGCAGTATAGCTACTGTCGCTATCTTCCAAAATCGCAGAAGCTGATGCTTCATTGGAAAACTGGGTTTGATTATTCAACGGGTGATGGTATTCCGCACCCACATCCAATGCCGGTTTGGTATCACTGCCATCATAGTCTTTAAACACCTCGCTAACGCCCACTTTGGCTAACCAGCCGTATTTGCGGGTAGAAATGCGTTCGTTGACCAACACATCACGTGCTCTGAGAATACCGATGGCGCCAAGTTCACCTGCCGTTTTACCTGTCGCTTGCAGAACTTTTTCAATATCCGCCATCCAGTTCTGCTGATAATCGACTGCGCCGTATTTAGTGCGGTATTCACTCTCGCGTGCAATAATGTTTGCAACTTGGTTATATTCTGCTTTAGTTAAACTACCTGTCAGGCGCTGTTTCTCAGTCAATGCTTCGACTAAACGAATGGCTTGTGCCATCGGTGTCACATTGACGACACGACCATAGCCTACACCGACGCCTGCTTTAATACGTGGGTCATCAGCACCTTTTTTAATGCCGATTTCGCCATCAGTATACCAAAAAGCGCCTTTGCTATTGGGCTTGAAGTATTTGTTCATGCCTACTGAGCCGGTGCCCAAATAGTTTTCTTGCGTGTCATCGTCAGCATTCGGGCCGCGTTTGGATGAGCCTTGCAAATCCCCGTTGAGCTTTATATCGCGATCGGGAGAGCTGAAAACCTTTTCATAATTCATGTCCAGATTCAAATCATGGCTGGTTTGATCTTGATTGCCGCTATTGATATTCAACCGCCCAGAAACATACGCATCTTCATACGCGCTGGTAGGTTGTTCGTAATCAAACAGAGTGATGTCTTCCGCTATCGCAGGCGCTGTTACACTCAATAGTGCAGACGCAACTGCGAAGGCTAGCATTTGTGTTTTCATTGTATTTACATCCGTAAAAAATCGTTAAAACGCACTAAGGAAAATCCTTTAGGGTTTTACTTTTTTAAGGCTTCTTCTTTTTTCATTGCATCTTCAGCTTCTTGCTTTGCGCGTTCTGCTTTAGCCTTATCAATTTGCTCTTGCATCGCATCGGCAGCATCTTCGGCTTTTTCTTTTACAGCATCTGCGGCATCTTTCATGTTTTCGTTAGCGTCATGCGCTGCGTCTTTCATGGTCTCATTTGCATTGTGGGCAGCATCAGCCGCTTTCTGCTCAGTGCTATTGTCACAGCCCAGCAATGTTGCTGCGAGTAATAACGGTAATAACATAATATTGATTTTCATAAAAACTCCGGTATGTGTTAAATATTGGTTTCTAGTTTCATGCCTTCGGCATCAATTTTTAAGCCAGTGACGGCGGCTTCTGCTTCTTCAAGGCTCATGTCGTAATATTCTTGTAATTTGCCCACGAGAACTTCGATTTTGCCACCGACTTCAAGCAAATCATCATCGGTCAATTTGCCGAACTGCTCGCGTACTGCGCCCTTGATTTGATGCCAATGAGCTGATAGATAGTTGGTATCCATGAAATTGATCCTTTAAAGCGCATCTTGGCTTCATTTGGGAGGAGTTAAAAAGTAAGGCAGCCCACCTTTTGGGGGAGGTAAAGTCAATAGACTGCCCTAAAATGCTAGTGTGTTAGCAAAACTGATTGGAAAGGGGAAAGAGAGCAGGGTTAAGCTTTGAATTTAGCCGTAGCGTCTTTAACGGAATTGCTTAATGAATGCCAAGCGCTTTCTACGCCATCTTTCATATTTTCCCATGCGCCATCACTGGCTTCGCCAAACTCTTTTAATTTCGCTTTGGCTACGTCAAACTTCTTCTCCATGTCATGCATGTGTTCGTCATAGCTAATACGGGTATCGGCTGAAGCCATCTTTGCACGCGCTTGAAACTCGGCTAATTTGGCTTGGGCTAAGGCTAACTCGCCTTCGATCTTTTGTTTATAATTTTCTTGAGTGCTCATAATATATCTCCTTTATCTGTGATGGAATTAATTTTTTCTAAAAACTCTATAGGTTCATTAAGCGCTACATTGACTAATATAGCAAGGTAAATCACAAAATAGATTTTAAAAACAGCGATTTATCAACAATAAAAATAGACCTGATTGTTTAAACCGATAACGGATTAATAATCCCGCGCTATTTTAACTTGAACGTCATGTTTAATGTGGTCATCTAGCAACAAAATAATGCCGTTGAGCTGATTAACACCGTCAAGTGTTACGTTATTTTTACCTTCCTGGGCATTTAACTGCGAAACCACAATATAATAAAGGGTTTCCCGATAACGGTAGTGCATCTTGAATCCCGCCCACTCTGGTGGTAAACACGGCTCAAAGCGCAAACTGTCGCCTTCGCGCCGCAATCCCAGCAACGATTCGGTAATCAGCCGGTACATCCAGCTTGCCGAGCCGGTATACCAGGTCCAGCCGCCACGTCCGGTATGCGGGGCAACGCCGTACACGTCGGCGGCAATCACATACGGCTCGACCTTGTACGTTGCCACCGCTTGCGGTGAGTTGGCGTGGTTGATCGGGTTAATCATGCCCAGTAATTCCCACGCGCGTGCGCTGTCGCCCAAACGCGCAAACGCCATCGCTGCCCAAATCGCCGCATGGGTATATTGCCCGCCGTTTTCGCGCACCCCCGGCACGTAGCCACGGATATAACCGGGATTCAAGTCGGAGGTATTGAACGGCGGGTCTAACAATTGCACCAGCGCGTGATCGCGGCGCACCAAATGCGTATTCAGCGATTGCATTGCCTGCGCCGTGCGTTCAGGTGAGCCGACCCCTGAAAGTACCGACCAGCTTTGCGCAATCGAATCAATCTGGCATTCCGGGTTGCTGCTCGAACCCAGCGGTGTGCCGTCGTCGAAGTAGGCGCGGCGATACCATGCGCCATCCCAGCCGTGGCGTTCGAGGTTTTGGCGCAATTGGTAACGTTCTTGCTGGCAGCGTTCGGCAAAGGGGATGTCATTACGCTGCTTTGCTAACTCGGCAAATTGCCCCAACACTTCGCAGAGGAAAAAGCCCAGCCAGATGCTTTCGCCTTTGCCTTCGATGCCGACCAGATTCATGCCATCGTTCCAGTCGCCCGACCCCATCAGCGGCAAACCGTGTTCACCAAAGCGCAAGCCGTGCAAAATGGCGCGGACGCAATGCTGGTACAGGCTGGCAGCTTCAGCAGAATGCCCCGGCAAGTCGTAGTACGAATCTTCCCCGGCATTCACCGCCCGCCCGCTGAGGAAACCGCGTTGCTCATCCAGCACCGCCATGTCACCCGTGGTCAGGATGTAGCGGCATGTCACTAACGGCAACCACAAGTAATCATCGGAACATTGGGTGCGCACGCCCCGGTCGGACGGCGGATGCCACCAATGTTGCACATCGCCTTCCGCAAACTGATGCCCTGCACACAGCAGCAAATGTTCGCGGACTTTGTGCGGTTCGGCATGAACCAACGCCATCACGTCCTGCAATTGGTCGCGGAAACCGAATGCGCCGCCGGACTGGTAATAACCGCTGCGTCCCCACAAGCGGCAACCCAGCGTTTGGTACAGCAGCCAGCCATTGGCGAGCATGTTCACCGTCGGATCAGGCGTTTCCACCTGCACCGTACTCAAGGTTTGTACCCAATAATCCTGCACCCGTTTGAGCGCGTCGAGTGTCGCCGCCATGCCACGGAAACGTTGCACCAAGGCTTGGGCATCGTGCATATCACGCGCTGCACCCAGCTTGAAGACAATCACCCGCTCGCGTCCCGCCGCCAATTCAAACGGCACTTGGATAGCGGCGCATGGGTCAAGTGCTGCGCCAACTTTGCCGGACAGGTATGCCCGTTGCAGTGCCGCCGGATCACGCAACGAACCATTGCGCCCGATGAATTCGGCACGGTCGCCCGTGACAGTGCGATTGTTATCATCCACCGCGAAGAACGCTACCCGTTCCGCAAACTCCATGCTGTAAGGGTTGCGGGCGAATAATGCGCCTTGTGGGGCAGTGCATTCGGTAATCACATGCGGGGCGGATTTCGGGGTCAAATCGCCCAGCACCCATTCCACGTAACCTGTGGCAGAAAGCTGGCGGGTGCGCCCGGAGGCGTTGCGTACTTTTAGCACCGAGAATTTGACCGACGCATCCAGTGCCACAAACACCGTGAGTTCCGAGTAAATGCCGTTTTCATTGTGTTCAAACACGCTGTAGCCGAAACCGTGGCGGCTGATGGTCGCGCCCGTTCCCGGACACGGTAGCGGCGTGGGCGACCAGAACTCGCCGCTGTCTTCGTCGCGCAAATACAGGGCTTCGCCGCTTAAATCGCTGACGGGATCGTTATGCCACGGGGTTAATCGGTATTCGTGGGCATTTTCGCCCCATGTATAGGCTTGCCCGCTTTCGGAAATGATCGTGCCAAAATGAGGATTTGCCAGCACATTGACCCACGGCGCAGGCGTGGTCTGATCGTTGGTTGGGGTAATCACGTATTCGCGCCCGTCAGCGGTAAATCCGCCCAAGCCATTGAACAGAATCAGGTCGTCACGCGGCAACAAACTGCCCACGGTTGACGGAACAGGCAAAGGGTAACGGCTGGGTTTGAAAGGCGGTACGCGCACGTCCAGCAAGCCGCGTCGATTGACTTGATCGGTCAGCGAACCTTTGCTGTCGGTGATAATGACACGGGCAACCGACTGGATCAGGATGCGGTCTTCGCTGGAAATCTGGTCGGCATGGCGTACAAAAATACCACCGGGGCGGTCGATGACGTGCGCTTCTACGCCCCACGCAATCAGCCCCATGATTTGTTCTTGCAGCAATTGGCGGTAGCCTTCGCGGTCTTCGTTCCAGATCACCAGATCCACCGTCAAGCCTTTCAAACGCCAGTAGGCATGGGCCTTGACCAGTTGGCGTACCAGTTCGATATTGTCCAGATCCTTGATTTGTAACAGCACAATGGGTAAATCGCCGGAAATGGCGTGCGCCCACAAGCCGGATTGCCCGCGATGATTGCTGATCAGGGTACTGGCATCCGCCCGCAGCAAAGCGTGGGAATAGATCACCGAATTGGCAAGTCGCCCGTAGAGTTGTGCTTCGGCTTCGCTGGCATTGAGCTGGCGCAATACCACCTGGCTGTGCGTCCATGCCAGATCGAATACGCGGTCAGCGAGGCGGCGGTCACGGTATTTTTCCACCAGTTGCAAGCTGGCTTCGCGGGTATCGGCGATGCCGATGACCATATCGAGCGTGACCGAGGCTTCGGGTTCGAGCGTAATGCGGTGGCGAATGGCGACGATGGGGTCAAGCACTGCGCCGACACTGTTGGACAGGTGATCGGTAGCGGTCATGGCGTGCGGGGCAACGAGGGTATTGCCGCGCCCGATGAATTGCGCCCGATCGGTTTCATACGAAATGCCGCTGGAATCGCCTTCATGTACCGCCATCAAATGGAAAAGCCACGGGCTGTGTTCATCGAGAGCGCGGGGGCGGCGCGTACACAAAATGGCTTGCAGCGGGTCGATGATTTCGGTTTGCACAAACAGCTTGCTGAATGCTGGGTGCAAAGTGTCAGAGGCAGGCGAAGCCAGCACCACTTCGGCGTAACTGGTGACTTCGATGGTACGGCGCAGCGGTGAATCGTTGGTGATGCGCACGCGGCGCAATTCGATGTCGTCTTCCGGCGACACCACGATGTCGATGTGCGTATCAAAATTGTGATCACGGCGGCGGAATTCCGCACGACCTTCCGAGAAAATCGCTTCGTAATGGTCGGCGGGGGTGAGCGTGGGTTGATGCGCGGTTGACCAGAATTCGCCACTGGCTACGTCGCGGATGTAGCAGAATGTACCCCAATGGTCGCGGGTACTGTCTTCCTGCCAGCGCGTGACGGCAAAATCCTTGCAGCGGCTGTAACCGCCACCGGCATTCGTTATCATCACGTTGTAACGCCCGTTGGAGAGCAACTGCACTTCGGGAATCAGCGTATTCGGGTTTTTGAGTACGCGGATCGGGATTTGCGGTTCGCTGGAAGCCAGCAATACTTCTGCCACTTCCGCCGCTTGGGTATAGAACGCGGTGGCTTTGGGAATGCGCTCTTGCAGCAATAACAGCGTCGCCTGAAATTGCGGGTTCGCGGCAAAACGCCGTTGCATCGGGCGATCCAGCAGCAAATACGCCAGCGCCAGCAAACTCATGCCCTGATGGTGCGCCATGAAGGACTGGATGACGACCCGCGCTTCTCCGCGCCGTTGCCGTGAGGGGGTGTAATCGACCGCCTCATAAAAGCCAAATTTGCCCACCACACCATCAGCAGCGAGGCGTTGCAAGTTTTGGCAGGCGGCTTCGGGGTCAACCATCAGCGCGAGTGCCGAGGCATACGGGGCGATCACCAAATCTTCCGCCAGCCCGCGTTTCAGCCCCAAACCGGGGACACCAAAGGCGCGGTATTGGTAATTGAGATGCACATCGACGGTGTTATAACCCGATTCCGACGTACCCCACGGCACATTGCGCTGTTTGCCATAAGCAATCTGGCGTTGCACCACCGCATGGTAGGTTTGGTCGATCAGGGTATTGGTATAGGTCGGCATGACCAGCAAGGGCATCAGGTATTCAAACATCGAGCCGCTCCACGACAGCAGCGTTGGTTCGCCATCGGTGGTAATCAGCAAGCGCCCTAGGGCAAACCAGCTTTCTTGCGGCACTTGTTCCTGCGCAATCGTCACGAAATTGCACAACCGCGCTTCGGATGCCAGCAAGTCGTAGTAACTCGCATCGCGGTGACGTTCGGTCACGTTGTAGCCAATCGCAAACAAGCGGCGCGGCTTGTCGTAGAGGAAATCGTATTGCATACACGCGAGTTCGCTGGCTTGCCACGCCAGTTGTTCGAGCGCCGTAATCCGCTCCTGCGCCCGCCGACTGCTTGCCGGAATCAACAACAATTCCCGCAAAGTCGGAATGCCTTCAACGTTATTCTCTGTTCCATCCGGCACAAGGAAACGCAATTCATCCAAATGCCCCCGACACTGCCGCACCAACGCAACTCCCCAATCGCTCTCGTCAGAAGAAACCCCTCCCCGCCTCCCCTTATCAGGGAAGGAGCGAAGAGACACCGCCGTTTCTTGTCCCTCCCCTGATAAGGGGAGGTTAGGAGGGGTTTCTTCGTCTGCTGCAAGCGCAATCAAATGTTCGAGGCAATGTTTCACCGCTACCAACGTCGTAGGGCGTGTAGTAGCCGCAACATTCAGCGCAGTTTGCAATGCAATCCAGTGCGTCTTATCCGCCGTACTTTCCAGCATAATCCCGAACGTATCCTGCAACCCTTCCAACCAATGCGCCGCCAAAATCGGCTGATCCGGCAACGCCAGCAACCCCGGCTGCAAGGTCAGCAAATGCCCACCCAGATTGCCGCTATCCACCGTAGACACATACATCGGCAACAACGGTTGCAACGACAGCGTGTCATACCAGTTGTAAAAATGCCCGTGGTAACGTTCCAGACGCTCCATCGTGCGCAAGGTATTCGCAGTACGCTCAATCAGCTCGCCCAGCGGCAAGTAGCCAAAATCGTAAGCCGCCAAATTCGCCAGCAATGCCATGCCCATATTGGTCGGCGAAGTCCGATGCGCCACGCCGACATCACGGTAGACCTGATAATTATCCGGCGGCAGCCAGTTATCTTGCACCCCAACCAAGTTCTCAAAGTAAGCCCACGTCTTGCGGGCAGTCTTGCGTAGAAACACGGTTTGGTCGGGCGTTAGCTTGCTGGTACGCCGAGCCAGTGGTTCACTGACCCACCAAATAATCGCAGGTGCTAACCACCACAATAGCAGGATAGGTGCTGCGATCAGCAAGGTTTCCGGGCGTATCATCACCAGATAAAAACCCGTGACCACAGCAATGAACGGCGCAATCCACATTGCCCGGTAAGCGGCGGACAGGTTCGGGCTATGATGGTTGGTTTCACTCGATGGATTCCATTCCAATAGACGTTGCTTGGAAACCGCCATCCGCCAGACCGTGCGGATAATCGCATCCAGACTGAAATACGCCTCGTAAGGCAGGCAAATCAGCGTCAAGGCGGCTTGGGTAAAATGCCCTTCCGCCGCCCGCATTTCTGCCGCCAGATGTTGCCGCAGCAACAAATCGGTAGGTTTACGCACCAGACTCAATAAGGACGCACTGACCGACGGAATCAGCAAAATCGCCAACACTGCCAGCGTCCAGAAACCCGCCATTGGCAACACTGTCCAGCCCAACAGCTGCAACAGCGTCAATGCCGCAGCGGTAAGACTGCGCCGCAAGTTATCGAAAATCTTCCAACGTGACAGCCACGACAGCGGGTTTTTCTGGCGTTCTTTCCCAGCTCCCGGCACAGAGGGCAACAACCAGCCCAGCAATTGCCAGTCGCCACGAATCCAGCGATGCCGACGGCTGACATCGGCGCTGTAACGCACGGGGTATTCTTCATACAACTGCACATCACTGAGCAGCCCTGCCCGTGCATAACAGCCTTCCAGCAAGTCATGGCTGAGGATGCAGTTTTCCGGCAAACGTTCATGCAGTGCTTGCTCGAACGCATCCACGTCGTAAATGCCTTTGCCGATGAACGAGCCTTCGTTGAACACATCCTGATACACGTCGGAAACGGCGCGGGTGTAAGGGTCGATGCCCGATTCCCCACCGTACAAGCGTGCATAGCGCGATAAGTTTGGTGCGGAAAGGCTGACGCTGACACGGGGTTGCAGGATGCCATAACCTTGCGTAACCCTCTGCTTAGCGGGGTCGTAAACCGCGTGGTTCAGTGGATGCGCCAGCGTACCGACAAACTGGCGGGCAGCGTCACGCGGAAGTTGGGTATCGGTATCGAGGGTGATCACGTATTTCACCCTGGCAAGCGGCGTGGTGTCGCCCACGATCAGCGCGAAAGCGTCCTTTGCACCGTGTAGCAGCGCATTCAAATCCGCCAGCTTGCCGCGCTTGCGTTCGTAGCCCATCCACACTTGCGCTTGCGGATTCCAGCGGCGCGGGCGGTGAAACAGGAAGAAAATGTCACCCGATTCGCCGGGATATTTGGTGTTCAGATGGTCGATGCCTGCGTGTGCGAGCTGCAACAATGCAGCATCACCCTTCAATGTTTCCAGCGGCGCATCCAAGAAATCGGTTAATAAGCCGAAATGCAGGTGCGTATCGCGATTGGCGAGGAAACGCACTTCCAGCGTTTCCATCATGCTTTCAATACCGTGGATGTTAGTGAGCATGGTCGGCACGATGACCAAGGTGCGTGATGGCGCGGGAATGCCTTCGGAAAAGTCCATGCGCGGCAAGGCATACGGCGTAGTCAGCAAGGTTGCCAGCCAATTCACCAGTGCCACCGACAGGTAGCTTGTACCGAGTGCCAACACGATGCCCAGCAATGCCAGCGACCAGCCCTGTACGCCTTCAGCGTGGGCTTGCAGCAGTAAGCCGCCAGTAAACAGCACGGTTAGCAGCGCGATGCCGCCGAGAAAGGAGAACAGGGGTAAGCAGCAAGCGGTTCGGTGGAGTTTTGTGAGCAGCGGTAGCCGTGCTTGCGCCGCTTGTTCGAGTGGGTGCAAGCCGTCGTCGATCAGGTAAAAACCAACGTGTGCGGTGCGGTCGTCATTGCCATGCTTTTCCGCGCCTGCTTGCGCCAGTTGCACGGCTAATTGTGCGACTTCGCCTTCGGAATAGCGGGTGTATTTGGCAGTTTTTTCCACGACATGGCGGTAACGGTCACGGGTAGCAAACGTCATCTCGCCGTATGCACCCGCCGGATCGTCGAGCAGGGTTTGTTCGACCACGCTCATATTTTCGACGAATTCTTCCCAATCCATCGAACCTAGGAAGCGCAGACTGCCGATGCTGTTGCCAATGGAGACTTGATCAGCGGCTTGTTGCTGGCTTTCGATCTGCACCAATTGTTCGATGGTCAGGTGTGATTCCGCCAGCAATTGCTCGATCCAGCTCAACGGCAAGCCCAGCGCGGCGCTTTGCCATTGCAGGCGGCGTACCAGTTCTGCGACAAACGGCGTAGTCATCGGCGGGTTGGAACGTGCCATGTCAGCAATGACCAGAATCAGGCTTTTGGGGTCTTGTTCCGCCGCTTCGACCATGCGGTTTGCCCAGGTATCGGCAAGGTCTTGGTCAATTTTGTCGGTGGTAATGCGTGCCGCAATACGCCGCAGGTTTTCGATCAATGCTAGGCGCAACATGATGGGAATAGCCCACAATTCGCCCAGCTTCAACGGTGTGACTGTCTGGTAAGCGGTGACGAAACGGCTGAGGCTGTCGGGGTCAACGCGCCCATCGCCGTGCGCAATATTTTCCAGTGCAATGTCATACACACGCGGTAAGCCGTTGGATGCGCCGTCCGCCAAGCGCGGTAGTTCGCGGCTGTAACCTTGCGGCAAGTGGCGTTTGGCGGTGCGGATTTGCTCGTCGATCAGGTAGAAATTATCCAGCAACCATTCGCCAGCGGGAGTGAGGCGGTGGTTGGAACTCACCTTAGCGGTTAATACGCGGGAACATTTCACTAAGACGGCTTCATTGTCGGAGAGGCGGTCGAGAAGCTGATCACGCGGGAAGGTTTGGCTGAGTTGGTGGGTGTCGGCGAGCGTTCTGCCGTGGCGTTCCATTTGGTCGGCGCTAAAGAGTTCGGCGCGTAACGGTTGCGCTTCTTGGGTACGATCGTGTACCGCATTGACCCGGAAAGAGTGCGCTCCCCAGGCACGGATATTGTTTAATAAGGTTTTTGGGGGTTCTTTCATACGATCTCTCTTGCTTGGGTTTGGTCAAATACGATTTTTATGATCATCAATAAGGGTACCGCCATGAAAATACCGGCCATGCCCCAGAGCCATCCCAGAAACAGGATAAACAGAAAAATCAGAATAGGGTTGATGGTGAATACTTTGCCCACGAATAGGGGCAGTACAAATTCTTCCAGCAGGTTCAGCAACACCAGCACCAAGGGCGGCAACAATATTTGTCCAATATGGTTGAAGGTCAGTGAGGAAACCAAGGTGATAATCACGATATTAATCGCTACCCCAACATAGGGTATGTAGTTGAGGATGGTGGCGGATGCTCCCCACACAATCGGGTTGGGCATCCCCAATCCCCACATGGTCAGGGCGACCAATACACCAAGGCTGACGTTGATGGCAGTGATCAGCAGCAAGTAGTGACCGACTTGCTGTTGTGCCGTTGTAACAATGCGGATAACCATGGCGCTGGATTCTTGGCTGCCCCAATAGCGGTTAGCACTGTTGATGATTGAGTCACCAAACGCCAACAGAAAGTACAGCAGCAGCGCAAAGGAGATGATCGACACCAAAAAAGATTGGGTATTATCCAGCAGGGTAAACAATATGTTCGACCCACCAACCATCACGTCATGCATCGGGGGATTATTCCCCGCCACCATGATTGTTGCGGATCTATCCGTCATTGCCCACATATCCGTGATAGCGCTTTTGAATAGGATTAATTTACCTTCCATATACCGCAATTCGGCAGGTAAACGCTCCACCCAAACACTCACCGGATCGGCAAGGTAATTAATCGCCGTTAACAGTAAAGTGAAAAACAACAGCAATATTAGAAAACTGCTAACCGTGCTGGGAATACGGAATTTTTGCAGGTAGTTGACGGCTGGAGTCAGCAAAAACGAGGCAATAACTGCCAATGTCATTGGAATAAGAATGGCTTTGGCAACGTAGAGAACCACGCCCATGCTGATGATGAAAATTCCCCATGCAGGAATTTTCAGGGTGTTGGCAGCGTTGCCTTCCATAGTATTTATCCAATTTCAAACGCGCTTTAATAACTGCATAATCAGTCCCAATAAACTGGGCGATAACTGACCTTTATTTAACGTTCCCACTAAAACACCAGCCAGCAACGATGCTCCTGCTGATTCAAGGGGATGCTTTTTAATGAAGCCAAAATATTCAGTATTGGCAAAGGCGGTGCGTAATTGCTGTTTGGCTTCGGTTACTGTTGGCTGCTGGTATACCTCACGAACCATATCAATACTCCTGCCAGCAACAGGCACATTATTCCTATGATGAATAAAGCGCCCGCTGACGGTAAATAAAGGCTTAATATTTGATAACTGGCAGTCAGCAAAAGTCCGGCTGCCAAGCTGAAAAACAAGGCGGCAACGATCAGCAGTAAAATACGGCTGGTTGTCTGTAACACTTGGCTTTGCAGCACCCGACCTTCGGCTTCAGCCAGTTCAAACAGGCTAATAATGGCGTCGGTCAAGGCTTTCACGGCTTTACTTACCTTGCCCTAACACCTTGAAAATAGTGTAACCAACCCCGAAGGCGATTAGCATACTGGCAACAGGATTTTTACGGATATGCTCGCCCACATCATTTAAGCCAGCATTACCGGCGGCGTAGGCGTCATGCAATTTTTGTTCAGCTTTGTCTTGGTAATGCTCTACTTTGCTTTCGATATTCTCACCCAAAGTAGCAGAGGTAGCTTCGGTTTTGTTTTTTAGGGATTTTAGTAATTCATTGACTTGAGTACGGAGGGTGTCGAACTCTACGCGGAAGTCGATTTCTGTTTCGGTGGTTTTGCTGTGTTGCATCATATTCTCCTTATTGAATTTACTGTGGCGTTGTTGTGGTTTATAAACGACGGCCTTGAATGACGCGCATTAAAATGACCACGACCGCAACAATTAATAGGATGTGAATAAATCCACCCATGGTATATGAGGTGACAAAACCCAATAACCAAAGGACGATTAAGACGATTGCAAGTGTTTCGAGCATAAAAATTCTCACTTCGCCATGATTTGGCAAATCTCGAATTAAAATATAATGTCGCTTAACGTAAAATAATTTACGTGTTAGTGCTCAAATCGCTTGAGACAAACGGCATTACTAAAATCTTTATTAACTTAATAGGGGTTTGTATTAAGGGTTGCTACATGTCGTAAAATAACGTATTAATAAAGATCATCTCTATTAAGCGCTCTATTCTTTATAATAGCAAGGTAAATCACTTTTACGTGACGTTTACTTGACCCGATGCGCCACAAATTTGCTGAGATTATCAAGGATTTCACCGCCGCGTCGAAAACCTAAACCACAGCCTTCCCACGCAAAAAATACCCCTGCCTGATAACTGCGCCCTTGTGCGTCTTTAGGGTATTCGGCGAATGCTTGGTAAACGGTTTGGTAGCGGTCGTATTCGCCAGAGGTTTGCGTGAGGAGTTTGCCCGTTGCGTCGTAAATGCTGACATTCGCACCTTCGCGCCCGAACAGTTTTTTCGCCACTTGCTGTTTGCCGTGCAGCTTTTCACTGCGGGTTTCCAGCAAATAGGGGGAGTAGGGGAATAGTTCGTACAACACTTTCAGAATGCCCTTGCTTTGGAATAACAGGGTGTACGCGGGGTTGAGGATGACGGTCGCGGTGTTGCGGGTAATGTCGTCGAGAATGCCGTTGATGCCGTCCGTTTGCAGCGCAATGTCTTCCCACGGGTAAAGCTTAAACCAGTAGTCGAAACGGGTTTGTTGCGGGTTGAAAATGCCTTGCTCTTCGAGAAAGCCGACTTCATCCATGTAGCAAAAATCGGTCTGAAACCCAGCGTCATTGGCGAGGTGCTGTAAAAAGCGCACGGTTTGTTCGTCTTCCAGCAGGCCGCGAATGCTGGAAAACAGGATGTTTTGATAGCGGTAATACTCGCCAAAACGGTCGGGGTCGTTCTCGCCCGTCACTAAGCGGCGAAAGTTTTTCACGAGGCTGGCGTAGACAGTGTTGAATTGTGCCGCTTCATTCATGCCATTGGCTTTGAGCAGCGCCCATTGCACGATGGCGGTTTCAAACAAGCTGGTGGGGGTGTCGGCGTTGAATTCGATCAGTTTAATGGGCAAGCCGTCAACACCGCCTGCGAAATCGAAACGCCCGTAGAGGTGGCGATGGTCGTGTTCCCAACTGCGGCGGATGTGGTCGACCAGATTGTAAGGAATGTCGAGTTCCAGAAAACGGTCATGGTCGATGACGTGTTGGGCGGCGGCGACGTACATATCGTAGAGTTCGTTGGCAGCGGTGTAATAAGCTTCGGCTTCCGCTTCGGTGACGACGACGATTTCAGCGGCAACATAGGGTTGTCCATCGGGGTCGGTGTGCCAAGTCATGCCAACTTCTTCCATGAGCGCGGGGCTGATGGGGTTGACAGTTTCGAGTTGAATCATGATTTAGCCCCCTACCGAGCCGCCGCCAAAGGAACTGCCACCGGTGCTACCAGAGCGGTTGCTGGGGTTGGCGTTATTATTATTGCCGAAAAAGCCGGATTTGGGTTGTTGCGCTTGATTGGGGTTGACCGCACGGGTGTCGGTGCGTGCGGCGGGGCGGCTGATGCTGCTTTGGGCTTTGCTGGCTTGTTGTTGCTGGTGCTGCTGATAATTGGCATTGCCCATGAGTTTGTTGGCAAGCATTCCGCCAATGAGCGCCCCGGCTGCGGCGGCGAGCACCGTTTCGCCCAAGCTCAAGCCTTGGTTTTGTGCCACGGGTTGGGTGAGGGCAGACGTACCGTCTTCGACCTTTTTGGCTTCGGCTTCTGCCATTGCTTTGAGTTCGGCTTCGGTGAGTATGCGTTCGTTGCCTTGCATGTCTTTGAGGATGGCGCGGGTTTGGCTGGCGGGGTATTTTTCCACCAGTTCATAGGTGTCAGGGTTTGCGCCAGTTTGCTGAATGACCATGAACATGGCTTCGCCTTTGGCGGCTTCAGAAATCGTGCCCGCGCCTGCATTGGGCGGCGGCGCGGGCGGTTGATCGTCACCGCACCCTTGCAGACTGGCGAGGATGGTAATGCCAAGGCTGCCTACCAACGAATAGGAACTGATGAGTTTGAGGTAGGGCTTATGCATTGGAGTTCTCTCAGGCGGCAGTTTGTAACACTAATTTTAATACCATTGTGACAAGTCTTATTTTTTCAAGAGGTGCGCTGTGCATGACGGTGTGAATATTTCCCCACAAACACGCCCGTCGGATCGTATTCGCGTTGTTGTTTGCCAATATTGAATTCGCGCCGCCCACGCGGATCGGTGCCGACGCCCGCAAGGTATTGCCAGTTGCCCCAATTGCTGGCGGGGTCGTAATCAATCAATTGCGCTTCAAACCATGCGGCTCCGTCGCGCCAATCCACCCCCAATTGGTTGATCAGGTAGCTGGCGACGATTTGCCGCCCGCGATTCGACATCCAGCCGGTATTGCGCAATTGGTGCATGAAGGCATTCACGAATGGTGCGGCGGTTTTGCCTTCACACCAGCCTGCTAAGGCTTTGGGGTTTTTGCTCAGCAACGGGTCTTGATTGCGGATGCCGCGTAACAGGTATAAACGGTTGCCGTAGCGGTAATGCAGCCATTGGAAATATTCGCGCCACAGCAGTTCAAAATACAGCCAGTAGGTGGAATCGTTCGCGCCGTATTGTGCTTCGTAGTCCTGCAATTCCGCCACAATCTGCCGAGGGGATACACAGCCTTGCGCCAGCCAAGGGGAAAGTTTCGAGGAAAAATCCCAGCCATCCAAACCGTTACGGGTCAATTTGTAGCGGCTGACTTGGCGGGTATCGTGCAAGTAATAGCGCACTTGCGCCAAGCCTGCGGTTTCGCCACCGCTGAACGGCAGCGTGTTGGAATCCGCTTCGGGGGTGCTGAATTCGGGCAGCGGGTCGGAGGCACTCGGCAAGGGCGCAGGAAGACGCTGGGGGCGCGGCAATGGTTGCGCGACGGCAATTTGTTCCACTTGCTTGCGAAAAGGGGTGAAGCTGTCGGGCAACTTATTCACGTTAAAAGGCAATTGCCGCGCGTCAAACAGGGTGAAACTTTCAGTTTCCACCCACTGGCATTGCGGACACGTTTGCTTCACATTGGTCAATTGACGTTGTTCATACGTTGCGGGAACGGGGGTTGCGCCTGCGATTTGAATGCCGTGCGTTTGGATGAGTTCGCTGATAATTGCGTCAGGTTGCCCGACACGGATCACCAGCGTTTGCCCCAATGCTGTTAATTGTTGCTGCAAATCAGCGAGGGATTCGCGGATAAATTGCCAGCGGAATGCGCCCATGGATGCTTGTGTATCCACCACATAAACACACACCAATTGCTCGCATTGCTGCGCGAGTTTGAGCAAAGCAGGGTTATCATGCAGACGCAAGTCGTAGCGAAACCAGAATAAACCGTTCATGGGGCAAAGCGTATTCCTAAGAAATCAAACAGTTCCCCCGAATCTTCGGGGCGCAAATGTTGCATCACCTTGAGCAAATGGCTGGCGGTGAATTCAGGTGTTTGCAGATGATCCGGTGGCACGTTGCGCTTGAATGGTTCAGACAGCGCGGTGTCGGTCGTGCCGGGTTGCAAACCGACGATAATGGTGGGGCGTTTCATGCGCTGCAATTCGATGGCAAAGTTTTTGATCAGCATATTCAGCGCGGCTTTGCTGGCGCGGTAGGAATGCCAGCCGCCGAGCCGGTTGTCGCTAATGCTGCCGACGCGAGCGGATAAAATGCCAATGGTCGTTGGGTATTTGGGGTTGAGCTTTGCCAGCAAGTGTTTGACCAGCAACGCGGGGCCAACCGCATTGAGGGTGTAGGAACGTAGCAGGTGATCGGCGTCCAAACTGCGCCAAGTTTTTTCCGGTTGCAGCGTGTCGTCGTGTAACCAGCCGGTGGCGATGAAAACCCAGTCCAGTTCAGCTTTGTCGGGCAGGGCTTGCACCGCGCTAATGATGTTGGCTTCGTCGGTCAAATCGAAGCGTATGTCCTGAGTGGTAATATCCAGCGCTGGCAACGCTGCGGTATTGCGTGCCAACCGGATGATCTGAATGTCGGGAAATTGCGCAGCGAGTTGTTGGCAAAACGCTTGCCCGATACCGCCGGATGCGCCCGCTACCAAGACCTTGCGAGGTGTCGTGGTCATCTTAATTGATGCTGCCGGTAATGGGGCAGTCGGCAATGTCATCGAAAATCTTTTTCAAGCCGGGGCTGTTTTCGCCGGTATGCATCGGAATATCGAGGTATTCGGCTTTGTTGGCTTCGGACTGGAAGTAAATTTTCAGATCGCCATCCATAATGAACGGGGCATTTTCAAGGTCAGTCACGTCTTCAAGCGTAATGGGGTCAAGTGTGCTGATGCGCATTATAATATCCTCCTAGCGGTTCAGTTTTTGAGTCTGGCCATCATGAGCATGACTTGCAATTAATCTTGCTCTGCCTCCGGTATTTATACAAGAGTGTGACAAGACTGCACATTACGGTGATAATTATTTAACTTCAGATGAACAAGGACTTGGGTATGAAGATCAGCCTAATTGGTGGAACAGGTTTCGTTGGCACGTATGTGATTGATGCTTTATTGCAAGCAGGGCATACGCCGCGTGTGCTGGTGCGCCCCGGCAGTGAAGGTAAATTAGCCGCTGCTGCGCAATGTGAAACCGTTCCCGGTGATATTCGCGACACGGCGGCGCTGGATGCGTGTTTGCAAGGTGCGGATGCGGTGATTTACCTGATCGGCATTTTGCGCGAATTTCCGGCGAAAGGCATCACTTACGAAGAAAGCCAATTCAACGGCGTCGAGCGCACCGTCGCAGCGGCACAACGTCAGGGCGTGAAACATTTCATTCTGATGAGTGCCAATGGCGTGAAGGCGGGCGGTACGAAATACCAAGACACCAAGTTTCGGGCGGAACAATGCGTGCAAGCGTCGGGGTTGGCCTGGACGATATTCCGGCCTTCGGTGGTTTTCGGTGATCCGCGTGGCAAGGCGGAATTCTGCACGCAATTGCAAAAGGAGTTGGTATTGCCGCCAATCCCTGCGCCGCTATTTTTTGGCGGGGTGAATATTTTGCAAGCGGGCAAATTCGAGATGCAGCCGGTGCATGTGGAAGACGTGGCGCAAGCGTTTGCCGCAGCGGTGGATAATCCGGCGGCATTGGGCAAAACCTTCGCACTGTGTGGGCCGGATGCGGTGAATTGGAAAGCGATTATTCAAACCTTGGCGCAAGCGTCGGGGCGTAGCGGTAAATTGGCAGTGCCTGCCCCCGCTGAAATCATGAAAATCGTGGCGGGTGTATTGGACAAACAAGCGTGGTTTCCGATTACCCGTGACCAGATTGTGATGTTGCTGGAAGGCAATACCTGTAGCGATGATTCGGCCTGGCAAACGTTTGGGATTGCGCCCAAACGCTTTGCGCTGGAGAATTTGGGGTATCTGGCTTGAGATGATCAAACCTTCCTGACGAATTCCGATTTCAGGCTCATTGCGCCGATGCCGTCAATTTTGCAATCAATATCGTGGTCGCCATCGACCAAGCGAATATTTTTCACCTTGGTGCCGACTTTGACAACCAGCGATGAGCCTTTCAGCTTCAAGTCTTTGATAACGGTGACGGTATCGCCGTCTTGCAGTACCGTGCCGTTGGAATCTTTGATGACGCGCTCACCTTCCGCTTCGCCGGTGGCGGCGACTTGAGGCCATTCGTGGGCGCATTCGGGGCAGACAAACATTGCGCCGTCTTCGTAGCTGTATTCAGAACCGCATTTAGGGCAGGGAGGGATCGTACTCATTAAAATATTACCTTAGTGTTGTTGCTCAATGTTTTTTCTGAAACGCTGCAATTGTTTTTCACGCACTTGCTGCATATCCAGTCGATAAATGTCATAGGGAAATAAAAATTCGGTCACGCCGGAGTCGAACAAGCGCCGGACTTCGTATTCGTCGTGAGACGTGCCGCGTTGGTAGCGGTAGTTGAGGTAGCTTTGATTGGTGTGAATAATGAATTCGACGCGCATTCCCCCCATGCGGGCAAAGAATTTCAGCATTTGGGTTTTGCTGCTGCTGCCGACTGAGGTGGCGGTGTAATGGCTGCCTGCCAGCGTGTCGGAAATGTCTTCGAGCATCATGATCGAACCGGCTTTGACGGCGGAGCGGGTCAGGTGCCGCACGAAGCGTTTGACGTGGCTGACGTTATCCAGCACCGCCATTAGCCCCAGTTCGTCATCGACGGCGACGGCGGGATTTTTCTCGTTTTTACGTAATAGTTTTAGCACTTTGGCGGCGGAATCCTTTTTGCGAACCGTCACGTAGACCGGCACTTCCTGCCCGTTGGCTTGAAATAAGCGGCGTTTGACCAGCGTGAGTTTTTCGTTTTCGGCGAATTCATGCAGGTGGCGGGCGGCTTCTGCGTCGATCACCGCGACTTCGCTGCAACTGAAATCGTTACTGTCGTGGCGGCTGTGCAAGTAGGCAATGTCCAATTCGCCGATCTTGAGTTGCGGACTCCACACGTATTGGTTGAGAAAATTCAGGAAGGTCGCAAACTTGTTTTCAATATCGGTTTCGCGTTCACGCTGGTCGATAGAGCCAGCCAAACCCATCAATACCAACTTGCGCTTGGCCTCGAAGCGGATTTTTTGATGGTAGCGGTCGTCGAAAATCATTAGCAATAAATCCACCGGATTTTTGGCGGTCTCGATTTCATTGCTGATTTCGATGTGTGAGCCGTAAGCCGCCAGTACTTTGCCCCGCAACATCCCGATGACGGCATCGGCGGTATTCATGTATTCGTGGATTTTGCTGCGAATTGCTGCCAGATCGCCGCTGATACCGAACAAATTGCCCAATAATCGGTAGGCTTGGGCGCTGCGTTGCTCGCGCAATGCCGCGTTTTGGATGAGAGCGGGAATTTCATCAAAACGCTGAATCTGCAATAGATCGAACAATTGGTCGCGTACTGCGCGGTACTTGGTGGTCATTTGCCTATTTTGCTGGAAAGTTTTGACCCACAAGCGATTTTGCGCTGAAAACGGATGGGCGCAGGAGGCGTGTGAGTGGATAGCGAACGGCCCATCCTGTTTCATGGCGATAAAGATGGATTTTTCGTCTACAACACTCATGGCGGCATCCGTTTTAGGAAGGATTCAAAGCGCATAGCCTAGCATATTGAGCGTTATAAATATTCCTCTGTCGGTCGTGCGGGCATGTTGTTGCAAAGCCAACAAAGCCTCAATGATACTGACGAGAAAAATCAATGTGTTAAAGAATGGCACACACCTTGCAACAGCTTCCAAATGTTCAGCCATGCGTGATATGCCGCCATGAAACTCCAAATCGAACGCCCCTACGTCGAAGCCTTAGTCCGCGAATTCCCTGAGCTTGCACCGCTGCAAGAGCAACTCAAATTCGGCAACAAAGCCGAGTTGCCTTGCCAGCAGCTTTCTGCACCCCAGCTCGATTTCCTGCATAGCCTGTACGCAGCGGCGGGTGCTGCCATGCAAGGGCGGGCTGCCCAGCTTGCCACCTTGCAACGCGCCCTGCACGGCGACGGTAAACGCTATCAGGAAGGCGAACTGGAACGCCTTGTGCCCGACATTACCGAATTCCTGATCCGTGACGGCATCCGGGGCTGGCTGTTCAAGGCCAATAATGCAGGTAAGCCGCTGGCCTTCTTGCTGGCACGGATTGATTTTACCCCACCGGGCGAAGAAGAAGCCGGGCGCATCCTGCTTGACCTCAAAGCCAACAGCATGGCGAAAGTTGCCACGGTCAACCTGATGATCCGCGAACGCGACATGATCGGGCAAACCATCCCCGAAATGCTCGCCGCCAAAGGCTTCTTCAAGGAAACCCCGGAACTGATCGCCGCTTACGACCGCTCCGCCGAGCGTTATTTTGCGTGGCGTGCCGATTATGGGCGGCAGTTCTCCGGGCGGGGTACAGGCATTGTTGCCGAAGACCCCACCGCCACCCACCGCAATACCGACTGGGCACGCAAAAACGTGGTGGTGCTGTCCTCCGGTGGTGGCTGGGCGCGGCTGGTCAATGACGAAGCCATCATCAAGGAACGGGTGCTGACGCTGGATGCTTCCGGCGACATTCTCGGCAAATACTTGCGCAAGGCAGGGCGCAGCAACAACTACAACAGCAAGGTCGAAAACGCTACCGAAGCCTTGCAAACCGACATTCCGCACGGGCTGTTCACCGAATTGCCAGTGCATGGCTACATCCTCGCCTTCCACCTCGAACTGCACCACCATTTGTGGGTACACGTCGATGATATGCAGCCTTATGTGTACCAGCCCGAACTCAAGGACAAGCTGATCCTGCCACCCGAACAGACCGACCTGATCGACATCCTCACCGCCGAAATGGACGTGCTGATGGATGACATTGTGGAAGGCAAATCCGGCGGCACGACCGTGCTGTGCGCCGGGCCACCGGGGGTTGGCAAGACCCTCACCGCCGAAGTCTATTCTGAAATCATCAAACGCCCGCTCTACCGGGTGCATTCCGGGCAACTGGGTTTGAATGTGGGGGAAATGGAAACTGCGCTGAAAAACACCCTGACGCGGGCGCAACGCTGGGGGGCGGTGATGCTGATCGACGAAGCCGACGTGTACATCAAACGCCGTCAGGACAATATCGCTGCCAATGCCGTGGTCGGGGTGTTTTTGCGGGTGCTGGAATACTTCAACGGCTTGCTATTCCTCACCACCAACCGGGTGGATGACATCGACGAAGCCATCATTTCGCGCTGCATTGCCCTGATTAAATACCATCCGCCCGGCCTCGAAGACCGCCGCAAAATCTGGCGCGTGATGACCGAACAATTCGGGCTGGCGATTGATACCGACCTGATCCACCAGCTTGCGGAACTGTTCCCGGATGCCAGCGGGCGCGACATCAAGGGCTTGGCGAAACTGGTTGCCAAATACTGCCACCACAAAGCCGTGCCGCCGACGCTGGAGGTGTTCAAGCGGTGCAGTATGTTCCGTGGCTTGGAGCTGACACATGACTGAAACCCGACAACTCGCGGTGGCGACCAAAGACGGCATCAGCATTAACGAACACTTCGGGCACGCCAAACAATTCTGGATTTACGCCGTCACTGCCGACACCTGCCAATTGCTGGAAAAGCGCGAAGTCGAACACTACTGCCTCGGCAACTATTCCAGCAAAACCGCGATGGCAAAAATCCTCGAAACCATCAAGGACTGCGAAGCGGTGTTCGTCGCCAAAATCGGCGATGGGCCGATTGAAAAACTCGCCGCGATTGGCGTGCAGGCAGTCGCCGACTACGCTTATGAAGCCATCGAAGATTCCTTGCTCGATTACGTGCGCAAGCCTGCCGGGGTGGTGTTTGTTCTTTCCTGATTTATTGTTTGGTTTGTGTCTAAAATAAGTTTGATTCGTTCAATGAATTGCTCTTCTTTTTGTATCAGTTCTGCCATTGATGACTTTTCATTTACATAAATCCCATCAATAATGAATTTTATTTTATTGTTCATTGCGCCAAAAAGTGAATCAGAATGAGCTTTTTTAGTATCAATCTCTCTTGATAGTGGATAAAGTAAACCACCGGCAATTACTTCACTATGATAATATCCGATATAAGAGTGTATTTGGTGTAAGTCATTTCTATCTACATCATTATTATACATCTCCATGTTTTTAAATTTCGCATCAAAAATAGCAACCTTGTTGCTATCTCTATGTTTCATTACAATATCTGGAAACATTGATCGTTTGTAGAAAGTGTTTTGATAGAGATATATGTTTTCTTGTGCATTTACCGACCAGTCATTAAAGTTTCTACTAAGCAATTTTTCGATATATAATTCAAAAAGCTCTGCAATATCAAATAAATATCCTGTTGTCTCCATTGAACTATTTGCATCATTAGGTATTAGGTCTTTATCCAGCAAGATTATTTCAGCATATTCTAGTACTTGTTTAAATCTGCCATATAGAGAGTTGCTAATAACTTTGTGCGCTTTTGCTTTTTTAATTGTTTCATAAGTAAAATGTCTTCCTGAGTAATGCTGTTTTAGTAACTGATTTATGCCAAGAAGTCTGTTATGAATCTCTTTTCCGAAATAACGTTCTAATTTCTTTACGGTAAAATATAATACATCAATGATTTCTTGTACATAACAACGCTCTTTAAATATAGATGTTAGTTTTCCCTGAAAAGGAATATCTTGTTTCAAATAAGAATTGAAATCTATCGTTCCTCTTACCTTATGAGTTCGTTCTTGTTGTCTTTTGTATTCTTGTGGCAATCCTAATATTGCTGCTTTTTCAATTGCTTGAATAAAAAGATGAGCGATGATGAATAAAAATTGATTTTCATGTTCATCTTTTTTTGCTTTTACTTGCTCATTATCAATGTAAATATCATTCACAAAATTCAGCATTCTTGTTAGAAAAGAATCACCGTATTTTGAAGTGATGTTTATTTTACATCCTTTGTAATACAATGTGCCTGCATATAGTCCAGTTTGTATGAAGTATCTTTTCTCTGTTCCGGGCAGATCTTTTGAATACAACTTCAGTATTAAGCGTTCATTGTCAGGTTCAAAATAACTTCTTTTTTTAAAGCTAAGAATTTTAATGTTCTTTGATTTTTCTGTTCCGAGTTTTAACTCATAAACAGAAGAAAATAAATTTTGTATGTTTTTAATGCCAGATTTCTTCAAGCTAAAAGCGTCACACAAGTCCGATTCCAGAATAGGGGAATTCTCGTGAAAATTATGATTCACTGGTATTGTGATTTTCATTGTTTTTTACTTTATAGAATTTTTAAAGATGCTAAGTGAATCAATTAACTTGTTATCTAACTCGCTCTCGGCAAATACTGACCTCAAGTATTCTTTTAGCGTTGGTCGTAAGTGTAAGTTAAAAAGAACCTCCATGTTATTAGGAGTAATTTCTTTTCGCTTTGCAATATTCTTCATCTTCATAAAGAATGAGTGTCCAAATTCATAAGATTTTCCCAGCCCTAAATCAGTTGAAATATAATTATTCATCCGTTCACAAGCCATTCTGTAATTATTTATGTTTTTAAACTCTTCGCTATTCTTGAATTTGGTTTCTTCTTCAATAACGTCGTAATCGCAGTCTTTTCTTATCCATTTGAATCTTCTACGAAGGGCTAAGTCAAAAGCATCTATGCTCTTATCAACATCATTCATCATGCCAATAAAAAATATATTATTCGGCACGCCAAATTTTGCTTCACCATTTTCTAAGTAGTATGCCAAGTCTTTGTATTTACTATCTTCTTTAATAAGCTCACTTATTAATGCAGAGTATTGAGTTTTGATAAGGTTTTTTGAATTGTTTTCTATAGAAACATCGTGCCTGTAATCTTTTTCTAGCAACGATAATGTTTCTCCAAAAACTGCCGAGAGGTTGGCGCGATTAATTTCATCCACTACAAAATAATATGTTTTTCTTGGATTGTTTTTGGCTCTAATGCAAAAGTTTTTAAAAATTCCGTTTACCAATTCAAAACGAATATTTCCATCTTTTGATACTCCTTTTGGTTTAATGCCTTCTATAAAGTCCTCATAGGTAAAGGAAGGGTGGAATTGAAGTATTTCATAGCGTGAACTGTCTCCCTGACAAACAAAATCAAGATTATTTACTACGGCATAAGTCTTTCCTGTTCCGGGTGATCCGTACATAATAACATTGGGGTTATTTTCATCTGCTATTGCCTGTGCAGTTGAGTATTGCCACAAAAAACTAGACAGCAATATTAATTCGCTCTTGTCATTTTTATCTATATTGAGAAGATTTTTGAGTACTGTACATACTTGATGATTCTTTGAAAAAATGCTACTTTCCTCTCCATCTATAAATTCCTCATACAAATTGTTTAAAATAGTTTCAGAATAGATGTAAAGAAAATCATTCAAGTTATCTAATACTGCCAGCTTCATAAGAATCTGCTTTGCACTGTAACTCGATGCTTCTACCATATTTACTTTTTTCAAAGGGTCTTTTTCAGATATGATTGATCTTAATAATTCCCTGATGTTGTTATTGAAATGGTTTTCCGCATCTTGTTTATTCGCCTTCTCTTTCTTTTCACTCTTGATATAATAAGTACTATTGTCGTTGTTGAGTTTTACTTCAAAATTTTCTGCATTGCCAGGTTTTGATGATCCTAAAACTGTCCTTGTGGTTCTTTCTAGGAAATTACACAAATAACCGCCAGGCATTGAGTTTGATCGAGAGATGTTACTTAAAGTATTGGTATAGTCGTCTAAGATAAATGTATCATTTATTAATTTCTCACGATATAGATTCCATTGCTCAGTAAGGGAATCTATTTCCTTTGCCTTGAGGTTTTTATCTTCTTCTTTTATTTTTGATTTGAACTTATTCCATAGGAATTTTATTTGATCTTGGCGCTCTGTGTTTAATTTTATATTTTTCATAAGTAATTCAACTCTTTTTTTGGTGATGGCATCTAACAACGCAGTGGTAATTCTTAAATCATTGGTATTTTCCCATGGCTTTAATTTATATAGTGCTGGTATTCTGTCAGCTTCACCATAAGCACATCCATTAAAATTAAGTTTTAATGAAGAAATTTCTGATTCACTTAGTGTATAAACTAATTCTCGCCTTTGTGCATATCCAGGTGTTCCTTCTTCTTCTCCTGATATAGCAGAACTATTAACAATTCCACATAAATAACAGTGCTTATTTCTATTAGCACCCTGAGCCACTAATATTATGTCGCCTTCTTTTACTTGGTTGAAAAAAGTACTTCCTGTTGAGTCATCAGGCCCGAATCCAATATATGCATTTTGTCTTTCAATAATTATATCTTTCCACCGCTGCACTGAAGCATCGTTATGTACATTTGGTGATATTACCCAGTAATTTATACTCATTTTTGCCTATCAGTGACTATTTATTGTTCATAGTATAGCCCAGCATATCGGTTGTTACAAATTTTACTTGTCGCAAAACCAACAACTCTAAAGATTAAAGTAACTTGAAAATCAATGCTTTGAGAAATGGCACACACCTTGCAACGGAACCCACCATTATCGGGTAAATGTTGGAAGAAGAAGTTTGACCATGAGTTATGAATCGCTATTGGCAGAGCAAGTGCCTGAATTGCTGGAACAAGCCGACGTGGTAGTACTGGATACCCGCGACCCGCACAGCTTTGCCCAAGGGCATTTGCCGAATGCCAAACCCGCTGACGAGGCGAACATTGCCCGCCTGATCCGGGGCAGGAACAAGGCGCAGCCGGTGCTGGTCTATTGCTACCACGGCAATAGCAGCCGCGACTTGTGCCGCTTGCTGGGTGGTTTCGGTTACACCCAGGTCTACAATCTGGAAGGCGGCTGGCAGGCATGGGCAAGCTACCGCGATCGTCAGGAAGCGAACCTGTCAGCCAGCACCGCTGCATGGTTAAGCCAGTTCGGGTTTGAGGCGAATAACCTGCACAGCCGGGTCGGTAACGGTATGTCGGCCTTGATGGTTGC
Organism: Candidatus Thiothrix sulfatifontis; assembly: GCA_022828425.1. Lineage (NCBI taxonomy): Bacteria > Pseudomonadati > Pseudomonadota > Gammaproteobacteria > Thiotrichales > Thiotrichaceae > Thiothrix > Candidatus Thiothrix sulfatifontis. The sequence continues at coordinate 2,456,221 of CP094685.1, read as the reverse complement.
CGCCCATGAAGCGCGGGCAGACATCGTGGAAGAACTGCTTCAGGCCGGTGCTGACCCCAACCACCGCAATGATGACGGCAATGCTGCTTTGTGGTTTGCCTGCGTCAGCAATGCCCCGACGATTATCCAGCGTCTAGCCGCGCAAGGTGCAAACCTCAATAACCAGAACGTCAATGGTGCAAGCTGCCTGATCTATGCCGCCTCGGCGGGCAGGCTGGAGGCAGTCAAAACCTTGGTGAGTGCCGGGGCTGACCTTTCCCTGCAAACACTGGACGGTTTTAATGCGCTGGATTCTGCCGCGACCTTGGCGATCCTCAAATACCTGAAACCCTGTTATGCCACCCTGACAACGGCGGGGGCTGCACTCTGACAGGGCAAACACCCCGCTGCACTCACGCCAATAGTGCATCCAACCTCATTTTATCCGTGCAAATTCCTTAGAAACGGTCATTCCACGCATGGCACAACACTTGCATTGTCTTTTCCATGCGCGAGAGTATTCAGTCACCTTAATCATTGAGCCGCTCGCATGACAATTTGGCAATAGGTCGCTAGAGTTCCGGTTGGCAAGCAATAGCTTGGCGATGCTGGTCCGAGAGCAACCGACCTTCACAGCAAGGTTACACGGCGGGATAAAAGCCCGGGAGGTTATCGTTATGGATACTCTCGCGTGCCGTATTTATCTTGAACCGAAACTGTGGAGATACTCTGATGACTGGTCATTTCCGTAACAAACTCAGCGCCTTGCTGCTCATACCCGCCCTCCTGTTCAGCCTCAACGCCCACGCTGAAACCAAAGATTCCTTCAAAATTGCCTGGTCGATCTACGCAGGCTGGATGCCGTGGGATTACGCCGACAGTTCCGGCATCATGAAAAAATGGGCGGACAAATACGGCATCAGCGTCGATATTGTGCAAATCAACGATTACGTCGAATCCATCAACCAGTACACCGCTGGTGGCTTTGATGGCTGTGTCATGACCAATATGGATGCGCTGACCATTCCGGCGGCGGGTGGGGTCGATTCCACTGCGCTGATTGTGGGCGACTTTTCCAATGGCAACGACGGGGTAGTCCTCAAGGGCAAAGACAAGAAGCTGGCTGACATCAAGGGGCAGAAAGTCAATCTGGTGGAACTCTCGGTTTCGCACTACCTGTTGGCACGCGGTCTGGAAAAAAGCGGCTTGTCGGAAAAAGACATTACCGTGGTCAATACCTCGGATGCGGATATGGTCGCCACCTTCAGCTCCAGCGATGTGACTTCTGCGGTGACTTGGAACCCCTTGCTGTCTGAAATTGCCGCGCTGCCGGATACCAGCAAGGTGTTCGATTCCAGCGAAATTCCCGGCGAAATCATCGACCTGATGGTGGTCAACAGCGATACCCTCAAAGACAACCCCAAACTCGGCAAAGCTTTGGTCGGTGCATGGTATGAAATCATGGGCTTGATGAAACAAGGCGACGAAACCGCGCTGACAGCAATGGCGAAAGCCTCCGGCACGGATTTGGCAGGCTACAAGGCACAACTGGACGCGACCAAAATGTTCTACGCCCCAGCGGATGCGGTGGCTTTCACCGACAGCGCGGAACTGCCCAAGACCATGCAACTGGTCAGCCAGTTCTCGTTTGACCACGGCTTGCTGGGCAGCGGGGCAAAAGATGCCGGTACAGTGGGCATGGCGTTCAGTGGCGACAACATTACCGGCGACAAGGCCAATGTCAAACTGCGCTTTGATAGCACCTACATGAAAATGGCAGCAGACAGTAGCCTGTAAGCAGACGCACAGGGGAACCGTGCCATGAAAAGACTCATTAACCAGCGTCCATCCCGCGCCGCGCAGGTGCTGCTGGGGATTTTACCCTTTGCCTTGCTGTTGCTCGCCTATGTGTGGGCATCGGAACTGCGGCTGGCAGCCAACCCGAACGACAAACTGTTGCCCGCTTTCAGCAGCATTGGCGAAGCGATCTGGAGCATGGCGTTTGAAGCCGACAAGCGCAGCGGCAACTACCTGTTGTGGGTCGATACCCTCGCCAGCTTGCAACGGCTGGGTCTGGGTGTATTGCTGAGTGCCGTGATGGGGCTGGTAATTGGGGTGGCCAATGGCGCGGTTCCACTGTTTCGGGCAGGGCTTTCGCCGCTGGTGATGGCGCTGTCGCTGATTCCACCAATGGCGATTTTGCCGGTGCTGTTCATTGTGTTCGGTTTGGGGGAAGTCTCCAAGGTGGCGCTGATTACGATTGGCATTGCGCCCTTCCTGATCCGTGACATGCAGCAACGGGTGCTGGAATTGCCGGAAGAACAGTTCATCAAGGCGCAAACCCTGGGGGCGAGTAGCTGGCAATTGATCTTGCGGGTGATTTTGCCGCAAGTATTGCCGCGCTTGCTGGATGCGGTGCGCTTGAGTCTGGGCTCGGCGTGGCTGTTTTTGATTGCTGCCGAAGCGATTGCTGCCACTGAAGGCTTGGGCTACCGGATTTTTCTGGTGCGCCGCTACCTGTCGATGGATGTGATCCTGCCCTATGTGTTGTGGATTACCTTGCTGGCCTTCCTCACCGATTACCTGTTGCGGGTGCTGACCCGGCGCAGCTTCCCTTGGTATTACCACGGAGGCAAACCATGAACGTCATCGAAGCCCGCCACTTGTGGAAAGAGTACGGCGACAATGTGGTGCTGGAAAATGTCAGTCTGACGGTCAAGGCCGGGGAGTTCATTACCGTGGTCGGCACGTCTGGCTGTGGCAAAACCACCTTCCTGAAACTGTTGCTGGGGGTGGAAACCGCTACCCGTGGCGAGTTGCTGCTGGATGGCAAGCCCTTGCCGGATGAACCCAATGCGGATCGCGGCATTGTGTTCCAGCGTTATTCGGTGTTTCCGCATTTGAATGTGTTGGAAAACGTCATGCTGGGTGCGGAACTGGCAGCCTCGCCGTTCTGGGGGCGCACCTTTGGCAAACGCCGCCGCGCTATCCGTGAGCAAGCAGTGGCGATGCTGGAATCAGTGGGTTTGGGGGCAGCCTTGCTTAAATACCCGTCGGAATTGTCCGGTGGGATGCAGCAACGCTTGGCTCTCGCCCAAGCCCTGATCAAAAAGCCGCGCATCCTGTTGCTGGATGAACCGTTCGGCGCACTCGACCCCGGTATCCGTGCCGATATGCACCAGTTGATCCTCTCCATCTGGCGGCAGACCGGCCTGACCATTTTCATGATTACCCACGACCTCAAGGAAGGCTTTTACCTTGGCACGCGCCTGTGGGTATTCGACAAACGGCGGCACGACCCGCAAGCCCCCAACCGCTTTGGAGCCACCATTACCTACGACATTCCGCTTGGGCATACCGACCGGACGACCTTGCACACCATCCAACAATCGCTGGGAGCCAACCATGACTGAAACCTCTTCCCCCTCTACCTTGTTGTATGAAGACCGCATCCCCGGTGGCGCACACTGGTCATTGCTGCTACGGCAGGGAACCAGCCTGCGCCTGATTGACCTGGAAGGTGGCGCGAATGTCGGCATGTTGTTCTACAACCCGCTGGAAAAGCTGGAACGCTACAATGCCCCGGACACCCTCAAATGCCAGCACACTTTCAAACTGACCCGTGGGCATTGCCTGTATTCCGACATGGGGCGGATTTTTTGCTCCATCGTTGCCGATAGCGTCGGCTGGCACGATACCGTCGGCGGCAACCTGAGTACCGCCGCGTTGCAACGCAAATGGGGCGTGAAAACCTATCAGGATTTTCGCAATGACTGGACCATCAGCGGCGAACAAGCCTTTCTGGTGGAACTGGCAAAATACGGCCTCAACCGCCGCGACATGGCCGCCAACCTCAACCTGTTCAGCAAGGTTGCACCGGATGATGACGGCAACCTGCATTTCATCCCCGATCACAGTCAGGCAGGCGATAGCGTTGAACTGCGCTTTGAAATGGATACGCTAGTGCTGTTCCACACCTGCCCGCACCCGCTGAACCCGGCGGCGGAATACCCCAAAAAGCCGGTTGCTTACCAGCTATATGCGGCTGCACCCATCGCCGAGGACGATTACTGCATGAACTTCCGCCCGGAAAACCAGCGCGGATTCCAGAACAACCACATCTACCATTTGCAGGGCAAGCACCCGCACGGCTGCTGTTGAGGAGGCACGCATGATCAAGGAAAGTCTGTTACAGGCAGCCACTGCCAGTTACCGCGCAACCGTTCCGGCGGGTGATTACTGGATGCAGGTGGTCAAGGCGGGGCAAACCCTGCGCATTCTCGATCGGGAAGGCAATCAGGCTGCCGATACCCTGTTTTACAACGCGGCTGACCCCTCGGAGCGTTATTCAGCGGTGGATACCATCCGTGAACAGGGCAATGTGTACCTGACGGCGGGTACGCCTTTGCTGTCGAATCTTGGCAATGTGATGCTGGAAATCACCGCCGATACCTGCGGGCGGCACGATACCTTGGGTGGGGCGTGTGCCACCGAATCCAACACCGTGCGTTACGCGCTGGAAAAAAAGTGTATGCACGCCTGCCGCGATAGCTGGATGCTGGCAGTGGCTTCCCACCCCGAATTCGGCATGAGCAAGCGCGACATTACCCACAATATCAATTTTTTCATGAATGTGCCGGTCACGCCTGACGGGGGTTTGAGCTTTGCCGATGGCATTTCGGATGCAGGCAAATACGTGGAAATGCGGGCGCACATGGACGTGATTGTGCTGATTTCCAACTGCCCGCAGCTCAATAACCCGTGCAATGCCTACAACCCGACCCCTATCGACGTGCTGATCTGGAATTAATCCAGCGGGAAGACTGCCATGTTCAACAAAGTCCTGATTGCCAATCGCGGCGCGATTGCCGTGCGTATTATCCGTACCCTGCGTGCGCTGGGGGTCAAGGCGGTAGCGGTGTATGCCGAAGCCGACCGCGATTCCCTGCATGTCCAGTACGCTGACGAAGCCTGGTCACTGGGCGAAGGTTCGGCGGCGGAAACCTATCTGAACCAACCGCGTTTGCTGGAAATCATCGCTACCAGTGGCGCACAGGCTGTGCATCCGGGTTACGGTTTCCTGAGTGAAAACACCGCGTTTGCGCAACGCTGCGAAGCCGCAGGCATCGTGTTTCTGGGGCCAACCCCGGCGCAAATGGAAGCGTTTGGCCTGAAACACCGCGCCCGCGAACTGGCCTTGCACAATCAGGTGCCGCTGCTGCCCGGTTCGGATTTGCTCGACTCGCTTGACGCTGCCCTTGCCGCAGCCGAAAGCATTGGCTACCCGCTAATGCTCAAATCCACTGCCGGGGGCGGCGGTATCGGGATGCAACGCTGTGACAATGCTGCTGAACTCAGTGCCGCGTATGAATCGGTACGGCGTTTGGGGGCAAACAATTTCGCCAACAGTGGCGTATTCCTCGAAAAATTTATTACCCACGCCCGCCATATTGAAGTGCAAGTGTTCGGCGATGGGCAGGGGCAAGTGCTGGCTTTGGGTGAACGCGACTGTTCCGCGCAACGCCGCAACCAGAAGGTGATTGAGGAAACCCCAGCGCCCAACTTGCCGGGTGCGGTGCGTCAAGAATTGCAAGCCGTAGCGGTGCGGCTGATGAGCGCGGTGCAATACCGCAGCGCAGGTACGGTGGAATATGTCTACGACCAGCAAACCGCTGCGTTCTACTTTCTGGAGGTGAACACGCGCTTGCAGGTGGAACACGGTGTCACCGAACAGGTGTATGGCGTGGACATTGTGCGCTGGATGCTGCAACTGGGCGCGGGCGAATTCGTGTTCCCGACTGAAGCGTTACGCGCCAACGGACACGCCATCCAGACCCGTGTGTATGCCGAAGACCCCAACAAGCAATTCCAGCCCTGTGCCGGGTTGCTCAGCCATGTGGCATTTCCGCAGACAGCGGGTTTGCGCATTGACCACTGGATTGAAGCGGGTATGACGGTTTCGCCGTTTTTCGACCCGATGCTCGCCAAGATTATCTGCTACGCGCCGGATCGGGCGACTGCCTGTGAGCAACTGGATGCTGCACTCGCCGCCACCGAGATTTACGGCATTGAAACCAATATCGCCTACGTGCGGCAAGTGCTGGCAACCGACACTTTCCGTGCCGGACACATCACCACCCGTTACCTCAATAGTCTGGCATGGCAGCCGCACAGCGTGGATGTGCTTGCCCCCGGCACACAAACCAGTGTGCAGGATTATCCGGGGCGGCAAGGGTATTGGGATATTGGCGTGCCACCTTCGGGGCCTTTCGACGCTTGGTCATTCCTACTCGGCAACCGTTTGCTGGGCAATGCGCCGGAGTGTGCGGGGCTGGAAATCACCTTGAGTGGCCCGACCTTGCGCTTCAACACGGCTACCCGCGTGGTGCTGGCGGGGGCGCAGATGGAAGCGACGCTGGATGGCGTTACTATCCCATTCTGGCAAGTCATCACCGTAGCCGCAGGCAGCACCCTGAAACTGGGCAAGGTGCAAGCCTCTGGCACGCGGGCGTATTTGCTGCTGCAAGGCGGGGTGCAATGCCCGCACTATCTGGGGTCACGCGCCACTTTCACGCTGGGACAATTTGGCGGACACGCCGGACGGGTATTGCGCAGCGGTGATGTATTGCACCTGCCGACACTACCGGGGCTGTTGCCGGAAATTGCAACCTTGCCCGCCAGCCTGTTGCCAGAGATAAGCAATGACTGGGAAATCAAGGTGATCTACGGCCCGCACGGTGCGCCGGATTTTTTCACCGCACGGGACATCGACACCTTTTTTGCCACCGACTGGGAAGTGCATTACAACTCCAGCCGTACCGGCATCCGCCTGATTGGTCCCAAACCGCAATGGGCGCGTTCCGATGGCGGCGAAGCGGGGATGCACCCGTCCAACCTGCACGACAATGCCTACGCGGTCGGCACGATTGATTTTACTGGCGACATGCCAGTGATTCTGGGGCCGGATGGGCCTTCCCTCGGCGGATTTGTCTGCCCTGCCACCGTGATTACCGCCGACCTATGGAAACTGGGGCAATTACGCGCAGGCGACAAGGTGCGGTTTGTGCCGGTGTCGCTGGCAGAAGCGGTAGCGTTGGAGCGGGCGCAACAGCAAGCGATTTTGCAACTCAATCCCTCACCCCCTCACCCCCGCACCCAGCCCCTTGCAGGGTCGTCCCTCAAGGGGCGAGGGGGAACAAAAGAAGATTCTTTCTTAGCCCCTCTCCCCTTGAGGGAGAGGGGTTGGGGTGAGGGGACTCCCCTTGTCACCTACCGCCCCTGCGGCGACCACTACCTGCTGGTCGAATACGGCGCAATGGTGCTGGACATCAACCTGCGCTTCCGTGTCCACGCGCTGATGTTGTGGTTGCAGGAACAGCAGATCGAAGGTGTGCGCGAACTCACCCCCGGCATCCGTTCGCTGCAAGTGCATTACGATAGCCAAACCTTGTCCGTTGAGGCGTTGCTGGCATGGCTGGAGCAGGCGGAACAAGCCCTGCAAGGCATTGAGGATATGCAAGTGCCTGCCCGTATCGTGCATCTGCCCTTGTCGTGGGATGACATTGCCTGCCGTGAAGCCATTGCCAAATACCAGCAGTCGGTGCGCAAGGATGCGCCCTGGTGTCCGAGCAATATCGAATTCATCCGCCGTATCAATGGGCTGGCATCCATTGAGGAGGTCAGGCGCATTGTGTTCGAGGCGAGTTATCTGGTGATGGGCTTGGGGGATGTGTATCTGGGTGCGCCGGTTGCCACACCACTTGACCCGCGTCATCGGCTGGTGACGACCAAATACAACCCGGCTCGCACATGGACAGCGGAAAATTCGGTGGGTATCGGCGGCTCTTACCTGTGCGTCTACGGCATGGAAGGCCCCGGAGGCTACCAGTTTGTCGGGCGTACTTTGCAAATGTGGAACCGTTACCGCCAGCCCCGCGAGTTTACCCAGCCTTGGTTGCTGCGCTTTTTCGACCAAATCCGTTTCTATGAGGTCAGCCACGAGGAATTGCAGCAAATCCGCCAAGATTTCCCGCAAGGCCGTTACCCGCTGCGCATTGAGGAAACCACCTTCAGCCTGCGTGACTACAATGCCTTGCTGGAACAAAACCGCGCTGACATTGCCACTTTTACTGCGCAACGGCAGGCGGCGTTTGACACCGAATTGCAGCACTGGATCGACAGCGGGCAATTCCATTTTGAAAGCGAATCGCAAGCCGGAAACGCCGAAGCCGAACGCGAAACCCTCGATGACCACCACACTGCGGTGGATAGCCCGCTGGCCTGTTCCATCTGGCAAGTGCTGGTCGAGCCGGGAATGGCGGTCAAGGCTGGCGATACCTTGCTGATACTGGAGGCGATGAAAATGGAAATTAAACTGGAAGCACCCTGCGATGGCGTGGTGTTATCCCTGCAACGCCAAGCCGGGGCGCAAGTGGCGGCAGGCGAACGTTTACTGGTGCTGGAGGTGCAATAATATGGCAATGCCGACACTCAACCTGACGATTCCGGCACTGCATACGGCTTATCGCAGCGGCACATTAACGCCTGCGCAATTGCTGGATGAACTGCTGCTTCGTTGTGACAGCTATGCTGAGCACAATATCTGGATCACGCGCCTGAGCCGGGCGCAGCTTCAGCCTTATCTGGAGGCGCTGGCAGGGCATAGCCCGGATACCTTGCCCTTGTATGGCGTGCCGTTTGTGATCAAGGACAATATCGACCTTGCCGCGATTCCGACCACGGCGGGGTGCGCCGAGTTTGCTTACGTGCCATCCGAGGATGCGTTTGTGGTGGCGCAATTGCTAAAAGCGGGGGCGATTCCGTTGGGGAAAACCAATCTGGATCAGTTTGCGACTGGCTTGGTGGGGGTACGTTCGCCGTGGGGGGCGTGCCGCAACAGTTTCAACCCGGACTACCTGTCTGGCGGGTCGAGTTCTGGTTCGGCGGTGGCAGTAGCGTTGGGGCTGGTAACGTTTGCCTTGGGGACGGATACCGCCGGTTCGGGGCGAGTGCCTGCGGCATTCAACAATATTGTGGGGCTGAAACCCAGCAAGGGTTTGCTGAGTACGCGCGGGGTTGTGCCAGCCTGCCGCAGTCTGGATTGTGTGAGTATTTTTGCCACCACCACCGATGATGCGGCGCAAGTGTTGGGGCTGGCTACCCAGTTTGATGCACAAGATGCCTATGCCCGCCAGAATGTGGATAGCAATCGGCGCAATTACGGTGTGCCTGCCAAACCCACGTTCCGTTTTGCCGTTCCGTTGGCAGAGCAATTGCAATTCTTTGGCAATGCCAGTGCGCAAGCCTGTTTTGCGGCGGCGGTGGAGCAATTGAAAAATCTGGGCGGCGAATGCCAGCGGCTGGATTTTACCCCTTTCCTGCAAGCGGCAAAGCTGCTGTATGAAGGCCCGTGGGTGGCGGAACGGCGTATTGCTACCGCAGACGTTGATCCTGCGGCAATGTTGCCTGTCATCCGTGAGATTTTGGCTGGTCAGGTCGATGCGAAGGCGGAAGACCTATTCGGGGCGCAATACCAGTTGCAAGCCTACATCCAGCAGGTGACGCCGATTCTGGCGCATTTCGATTGCCTGCTGACGCCGACTGCCGGAACGCTGTACACCATTGCTGAAGTGGAAGCCGACCCGATCCGCCTCAACAGCCATCTGGGGTATTACACCAATTTCATGAATTTGCTGGATTGTGCAGCGGTGGCGCTGCCTGCGGGCTTTATGGAAAACGGTTTGCCGTTTGGCGTGACCTTGTTTGCGCGGGCGTTTAGCGACAACCGCTTGCTAAGTCTTGCCAATTGTTGGCAGCAAGCTTTGCAACTGCCCTTGGGGGCAACGGGTCTGGCATTGCCAGCTTCAACCGCGCCTGTGGCGGGTGTCGATGACCGGGTTGAGGTGGTGGTTTGTGGCGCACACTTGCAAGGTTTGCCGCTGAACTGGCAGTTGACCGAGCGCGGTGGCGAGTTGGTGGCGAAAACGTACAGCGCGGCCTGTTACCGCCTGTATGCCTTGGCAGGTGGCCCGCCATTCCGCCCCGGCATGGTCAGGGATGAAGCGGATGGCAGGGCGATTGAGGTGGAAATCTGGCGTTTGCCCACCGCGCAATTCGGCTCGTTTGTGGCGGGTATCCCCGCACCGCTGGGGATAGGCAAGGTGGAACTGGCTGATGGGCGCTGGTACAGCGGGTTTATTTGCGAGCCGTATGCGCTGGCAAGTGCGACCGATATTACGCAATTGGGGGGCTGGCGGGCGTATATGGCGGCTGGCTGATTAATCCAGCTTATTCTGGCGCAATTCCACCATCGCCTTTTCCGCCTTTGCGCCCAAGAACACATACACACCCAGCGCGACCAGCAAACCTGCTGCCGAAAACATCATTTCCACCGCGCCTGCCAACATGTGCCCGTCGCCCAGCACCGATTTAAACATCAGCAGCAATGCCTCAATCGACACCGCAATCAGGATAGCCGACATAAAGCGCGTAATGGTGCGGCGGGTGGAGCTGTGGCGGAAAATGTCCTTGTGCATCAACACTTCCTCTTCCAGCGTGGTTTTGGCGAGGTCGAAAATTGCCAGTGCCAGCGTCAGGTAAACAATAATCCCGAATGGCTTGGTGTAATGCAGCTCGTGTTCGCCTGTTTCCGGTATGAATACTGACCACAATTCTTCCAGCGAAAAATAGAACAGCAGCCCGACCACGCTGAACAAGCCCAGCGCAATCGCGGCGTAGATGCTCTTAAACAGCACACTGAACTTACGCCGCTGCGAATCGCCCATCAAAAATTCGATGGTGCGTGACAAATCAATGTCCAGCACGATGTAACCCAGCAATACATCGGTGGCAGAACGCACCTCCACCGCCGCTGAAATGCACAAACTGCGGCTGGCAACCGACAAATACGGTGCAGTAACGATGGTGGCACGGCTGTCTTTGGCTTGCAGAAAATACGGGCGATGGCTGCGGTCTTTGCCCACGCCACCTTGCTGATCAGCCAAGGTGTTGCCGGGGGCGACATTGTGGCTGAGTTGCTGCCCGCTGGGGTCGAGGGTGTAGAGCAAGTCCACAAACGGGTAACTTTCCATAAGGCAATCAATGGCTTTCTGTTGGCGAGCCTCATCTTGAAACAAGGTTTCGTCGTTGATGCCGCTGAGGATAGACCCCATCAGCTCGTTGATCGAGGCGGTGTGTTGGTGGTAATGCTCGATGATCTGGATGTAGCTCATTTCGGACATAGCTTAGCTCCCTTTCTCAGGTTATTTTGTGCAGTTGCAGCAATATCCATGCCATTGCATTGCCGTTATGTTTTATGATACATAACGAAACCATGAATACAGTACCCAACATCTACCACCTACGCGGACGCTTTTGGATCGAAAGTCCCCAAGGAACATTTCTCGGTCAAGGCCGTGTTGCCTTGCTGGAACGTATCCGCGAACACGGCTCAATCAGCGCAGCGGCGCGTTCGATCGAAATGTCCTACCGCCAAGCATGGGCACTCGTCAATTCAATGAACACATACAGCCACACGCCGCTGGTCAGCAGTGCCACGGGCGGGAAAGGTGGCGGCGGTGCACGTTTGACCGAAACGGGCGAAAAAGCCATTGCGCTTTACCATGCTGTCCGCGCTGATTTTGACGCTTTTCTGGCAAAACGTTCCGAATCCCTGACCCTGTAAAATTTTTTGCCACTCGTTATGTTTTTTTAGGAATAGCGAAATGAATGCACCACTGATTAACATTGCCATTAACCCGGTTAACGCCGCGCCAATGGATGTAACGCCAACCACGACGATGGAAATGTATGGTTTGGGGCTGGCTTGCCTGATCGACATCCGCCAAGGGTTTGAGCTGGAGATCAAGGGCGAAATTCCACGCGCCACCCATATCCCGTTTTTCAACGTCAAGCAATTCTTTGGCTTCCAACTCAGCGAAGATGAACAGGAAATCCTCGATGCCGATGAACCCAACGATCTGGACATCCGCTCGTTCATCAAAGCCATCAACACCCTCAAACAAAGCTGGGATTGTACCTTCCTGATCGTGTGCAACAGCGGCAAACGCAGTGTTTGTGCCACCAAATTGCTGCGCGAACTTGGCTATCCCAAAACGTTTTCGGTGCAAGGCGGCTTCATTGCCCTGAAACCCTTACTACCCATGCCCGGAGTCAGTGCATGAGTAACACCCTGAAACCAGCCATTTCCTGTGACACCATGCCGCAAGGCACACTCAGTGTTGAACAAGCGCAAGCACGGATACTGGAAAGCATTACGCCACTGCATGACACTGAAACGGTAGCGTTGCTGCAAGCGGGTGGACGTATGCTTGCCCAGCCCGTCTATGCGCAGATGAATGTCCCGCCCCATACCAATTCCGCGATGGATGGTTATGCCCTGCGCCATGCCGATCTTGCGGAAGGCGCGTGGTTGAAGATTTTCGGTAGCTCTTTCGCGGGTCGTCCCTTTGCTGGTGTGGTGCAGGCGGGCGAATGTGTACGCATCATGACAGGCGCGGTTTTGCCCGCTGGCGCAGATACTGTGGTCATGCAGGAAAATGTGCAGTGTGAAGATCATGCCATCCACGTTTCTGGCAAGCTCTCTGTCGGTGAAAACGTCCGCCATGCCGGGGAAGACAGCAAGGTTGGTGATCTGCTGCTGGTTGCCAGGCATAAACTGAATGCCGCTGACATTGGCTTGCTGGCTTCCCAAGGGATTGCCAATGTTGCGGTGATCCGCCATCTGCGCGTGGCGTTCTGCTCCACGGGCGACGAACTCAAAATCCTTGGTGATACCCTGCAACCCGGCGATATTTACGATAGTAACCGCTATATCCTCCACACCTTGCTGCAAAAGCTGGATGTGGAAATGTTCAATCTGGGTGTGGTGCGCGATACACGCGAATCCGTGGAAATGGTTTTCCGCCATGCACGCGATATGGCAGATGTCTTTATCACCAGTGGTGGCGTATCTGTTGGCGAAGCGGATTATGTCACCGACACTCTGAAAAGCATGGGGCAAGTCAATTTCTGGAAAATCGCCTTCAAACCGGGCAAACCGCTGGCATTTGGCACATTGGGCAATTGCCTGTTCTTCGGCTTGCCGGGGAATCCCGTGTTGGTAATGGCGACCTTCCTGCTGTTCGTGCGCCCTGCCATTCTCGCTTTGCGCGGGGAAACCGTGTCACTCGTGCCGGAATACACCGCTATTTGCGATACGCCACTGAAAAAAGAACCGGGGCGCAAAGATTACCAACGCGGCATTTGTGAGCGTGACAGCAGCGGGCAATGGCACGTCCGCACCACGGGCAACCAAGGTTCGCATGTGTTGCGTTCCATGAGCCAAGCCAACTGTTTTATTGTCTTGCCGCTTGAGTGGGGCAATGTGGAAGCGGGAACAGCGGTCACGATTATCCCGTTCGAGGGGCTGATGTGATTGGTTATGTACTCCTACAACATAACGTAGCAAAACCGACAGGATAGGTGGAATTGTAGTAAACACGACAGGATCGAATTTTTATAAATAATTGATTATATTGTTTTTATTTAATGGCACGGGTTTTGCTAATTCGTTATGGAACAGATGACGGGTGTCTGTTATCTAGCGTTATGCAGTAACAGGTTATAACCCTTTTTCATCCATCAGCTTTCGTGTTAGAGGAGTAATGACAGCATGAATCAAGAGGCAGGCTCTCTGACAACGGGCTGGCGGCAAATTTTGTTTCCGGCCATAGCGCGACAATTCAGGGGGCAACGCTGGTTTGATATTGGTCTGCGTAGCATCCATCTGGTTGGCATCGTTGGGCTAGGGGGCGGATTCCTGTTCCACCTGCCCAGTGAACAGTATGAGCTGTTCTGGTTGGTGACACTATTATCCGGCGGACTGTTGATGTTGATTAACGTATGGTCAAGTGCCGTATGGTTATTGCAAGTCAAGGGGCAAGCCATCCTGCTTAAACTTGTCATGCTTTACTTTGCTGGAATACTGCCGGAATGGAGCAGTCTGTTGTTTATCCTGATTATTTTATTGTCGGGAGTAGTCGCTCATGCACCGGGCAAAATCCGTGGGTTTTGCCTGTTCTCCAGCAACCAAAGGAATATTTGCTCATGATGTATTTCAGTGACGACGAACTAGACCACCTCATCCGCGAAGACGTGCCGTTTCTGGATTTGACCACGCACGTCACCGGCATTGGCGCAGCAAAGGGAAGCATCCGTTATATCACCCGCGAGCCAACGGTCATTTGTTGCACCGAAGAAGCACTGCGCATCTTCCAGAAACTTGGCTTGTTCACCCTCAGTCTATTGCCTTCGGGCAGTGTTGTTCCCGCCGGGACGGTGGTGATGGAAGCCCAAGGCAGTGCGCAAGCCATCCACGCGGCATGGCGGGTTGCGCTTAACCTGCTGGAATACGCCTCTGGCATTGCCACCCGTACCCATAAAATGGTGGAACGGGTTCAGCAGGTTGCGCCCCACGTTTCAGTGGTGACGACCCGCAAAAGTACCCCTTGGGCAAAGAAAATGACACTCAAAGCCATCCTCAGTGGTGGTGCATTGCCACATCGACTGGGCTTGTCTGAAACCGTACTGGTGTTTGATGAACATATCCGCTTCATGGCGGACTTCGACACTTTCCTGTCTCAGGTCAGCATCCTGAAAGCGCGTCTGGGCGAAAAAATGGTGGTGGCGGAAGCACACACTCACGATACCGCCCTCAAACTGGCTCAAGCAGGGGTTGACATGGTTCAACTGGACAAATTGGACATTGAAGAAACCCGGCGTGTAACGGCTGCCATTAAAACCGCTTGCCCACAAGTCAAAGTGGCGATTGCGGGCGGTATCCATCTGGACAACGCCGCAGCCTACGCCGCCACGGGCGTGGACATGCTGGTGACTTCATCCTTGTATTTCGGCAAACCCGCCGACATCAAGGCCGACATCCAGAAAATCAACTAGGAGGCTGTATGAAAACCATCACCATGCAAATGCAACAACTGATGGCAACCCCACTGCGCCACGGGCGACGCTGGGACTATCTGGAATTACTGGAACGCATTGATGCCACTGGCTCGATCTCCGCCGCTTCCAAAGCGATGGGCATGAGCTACAAAGCCGCGTGGGAAGCGGTGTTAATGGTCAACAACCTGTCAGAAGAACCCGTGGTCGAGCGGCAAGCTGGCGGACAACACGGCGGCGGAACCAACCTGACGGCTTACGGGCGGCGCATGGTGATGGTTTACCGCCACATGGAAAAAGAACACGCCCGCATCCTCTCCCAATTAGGGCAGGTGGCGGACAATTTCGAGCAATATTTTCAACTGATCAGGAGATTCGATATGCAAACTAGCAGCCGTAACCAATTCTTAGGCACTGTTACCCACGTAACCAACGGGCCGGTCAATTCCGAAGTTATCCTCGACATCGGCGGCGGTGACGAACTCGTTGCCGTTATTACCCATAACAGTGTTGAGCACCTTGGCCTTGCGCCCGGCGTGCAAGCCTACGCGCTGGTCAAAGCCCCGTGGGTGATCCTCACCAAAGACGATGGCAAGATCAAAACCAGCGCCCGCAACCATTTGCGCGGCACGATCGTCAGCTTGCAGGAAGGCGCGGTCAATGCCGAAGTCATCATTGAATTACCCGGTGGCAAAACCGTCACCGCGATTATTACCAACGACAGCGTGCAGGATATGGAGCTGAAAGTCGGGGACAAAGCCAGTGCCCTGATCAAGGCATCGCACATTATCCTTGCTGTATCCAACTAATAACCAACGGATTTTCCCTCACTAGCCATTTAAGGAACTCACCATGAAACTGTTCAAACAAACTCTGCTTACCGCCGTTATCGCTTGCAGCACTGCCAGTGCGTGGGCGGATGAAGTGCAAGTCGCCGTTGCTTCCAACTTCACCAAGCCGCTGGAAGCCATTGCGGAAAAATTCAAAGCTGCCAGCGGGCATGAATTGAAAATCTCCGCAGGTGCAACGGGCAAGCTGTACGCCCAGATCGAAAACGGCGCACCGTTTGAAGTATTCATTTCCGCCGACAGCAAGACCCCGAAAAAGCTGGTTGAAGCCAAAATGGCAGAAGCTGATAGCCAGTTCACCTATGCTTTCGGCACGCTGGTCGTGTGGAGTAGCAAGGAAGGCTATGTGGACGACAAGGGTGACGTGCTAAAAAAGGGCGAATTCCAGCATCTGGCGATTGCCAACCCCAAAACGGCCCCTTACGGTGAAGCGGGCATGGCGGTGATGGAAAAGCTGGGGCTGACTGCTGCCATCACGCCTAAACTGGTGACGGGCGAAAACATTACCCAGACGTATGATTTCGTTTCCACTGGCAATGCGGAACTGGGTTTTGTTGCCCTGTCACAGGTATCCAAAGCCAACAAACTCAAGTCCGGTTCTGCTTGGGTTGTGCCACAGGAAATGTACAAACCCTTGTCGCAAGATGCTGTCCTGTTAAGCAAAGGCAAGGATAGCGCCGCTGCCAAAGCCCTGCTGGAATTCCTCAAAGGGGATGATGCACAGGCGATCATGACCAGCTATGGTTACGCCTTACCGAAAAAAGACGAGGTGAAATAAACCATGCTATCCCCCAGCGATTGGTCAGCCGTTTGGCTGACCTTCAAACTTGCCAGCCTCACGACCCTGATTCTGTTGCTGATTGGTACGCCGTTGGCATGGCATCTGGCGCGTACCCGCCGCTGGTGGAAAGCCCCTTTGAGTGCGGTGGTGGCTTTACCGATTGTATTGCCGCCTACCGTGCTGGGTTTTTACCTGCTGATCACAATGGGGCCAAAAGGCCCGATTGGGCAGTTGACCAGTGCTTTGGGGTTGGGGACATTACCGTTTACTTTTACTGGCTTGCTGGTGGCTTCGGTGTTCTATTCGTTGCCGTTTGTGGTGCAACCCATCCAGAATGCGTTTGAAACGCTGGATATGCGGCTGATGGAGGCGGCAAGCACGCTGCGGGCAAAACCGTTAGATGCGTTTTTCAGCGTGGCATTACCGATGGCGCGACCCGGTTTTCTCACCGCTTGTATTCTGGGATTTGCGCATACCGTGGGCGAATTCGGTGTGGTGTTAATGATTGGTGGCAATATTCCCGACAAAACCCGCGTGGTATCAGTACAGATTTATGACCATGTGGAGTCGATGGAATACGCGCAAGCGCATTGGCTGGCAGGCGGCATGGTGGTGTTTTCCTTCATCGTGTTGTTGTTGATGTATACGCTTAACCGTGGAATCAGGATGTCAAAAATATGAGTAATACACCGCACGACAACCTACACGCGCGTTTCCAACTGGCTTTCAGTGGCTTCCAGTTGGAAACCGATTTGCAATTGCCGGGGCGGGGCGTAACCGCATTGTTCGGGCATTCCGGCTCTGGCAAAACCACCTTGCTGCGCTGCATTGCCGGGTTGCAACGCCCGGACAGTGGTTTCCTGCAAGTGCGCGGGCAGGTGTGGCAAGACAGCGCGAAGGGCGTGTTTTTGCCGACGCACCAACGCCCATTGGGGTACGTGTTTCAGGAGGCCAGCCTGTTTCCGCATCTGACCGCTCGCAAGAACATTGATTATGGGCGCAAACGTGCCGCGCAATCCGCCAATGATGCCGAATTGGCAGCGATTGTGGAGATGTTGGGGATTGAACATTTGCTGGACAAAATCCCCGCGCAACTCTCCGGCGGTGAACGCCAGCGGGTCGGCATTGCCCGCGCCCTTGCCCTCAAGCCGCAAGTGTTGCTGATGGATGAACCACTTGCTGCGCTCGACCTCAAGCGCAAGCAGGAAATTCTGCCGTTTCTGGAACGCTTGCACCGCGAACTCGACATTCCGATTTTGTACGTAACGCATTCGCCGCAGGAAGTGACCCAGCTTGCCGACCATCTGGTGGTGCTGGAAGCGGGCAAGGTGGTGGCTTCGGGCGCATTGGCGGAGGTGTTGACGCGGCTGGATTCGCCGATGGCGCAAGGCAAAGAAGCCTCCAGCGTGTTGCAGGTGAAAGTGTGGGATCATGAGCCGGAATTTCACCTCAGTCACGTCGGTTTTGCGGGGGGCGTGATCAGCTTGCCTTACCAGCAGGCAACCGCCGTGGGTACACCGTTGCGCTTGCGCATTGATGCCCGCGATGTCAGTTTGACGCTGCAACAACCGGCGCAAACCAGCATCCTTAACGTGTTGCCCGCCAGTATTACCGGCATGGCGCAACCCGTGGCGGGGCAGGTGATGGTGCGTTTGAACCTGGGTGGCGTGCCATTGCTGGCACACATTACCCAGAAATCAGCGGTGCAACTGGGGTTGAAGGTGGGAATGGCGGTGTTTGCGCAGATCAAGGCCACCGCGATTGTGTGAGCGCCCGCGTCACCCGCCGATTAACACCCGCTCCACCAACATTTACCCTGACTCTCCTGAAATTTCATGGCGGCATCGTATTTGGGCGCACTGCTACGTGGTTGATTCAGGCTTTCTTTAATGCCGAAACTGCCGTATTGACTGAAGGTGTGCGGCACGCTAAACAGCATAAACGTCTGTCCACCCGCTGCTTTCCACATTTTCAACAGCCGTTGATAACGTTCGCCCATGCGCGGGTCACGGTTGGCGGCGTGGAGCAAGTCAACCATGTTTTGTCGGCGCTCAGCGGCGATTTCACCGCCAATCGTTAGGTGCTGCCCGCCTTCGTAAGCGTACAAGGCTTTGCCATACTTTTGTGCGACGGCTGCTTGCTTGGCAAACTGGTTTTTAAGACCTTCCAGCCCGAACGGGTCGTTGATGTTATCCATCGCGGCAAAAATATCATCAACAGACGTAGCATTCACCAGCGGTTTGGGGATTTTGTTGCGGTCATTGCAGGCAGGCAGTTTGGCATCGTCATTGCGCCAACATGCGTAAAAATAGCCGCCGGTGGCAATCGCATCCACGTACTGGCGCGTATCGCTGTAGGCCAACATGCTTTCGGTGCGGTTCGCGTCATTCTGGTATGTCCCCAACAGGCGCACGAGGCGTTGCGTGCCACCAAATTCATCTTCCCAGATTTGAAAGACTTTGCTGGCTTGTTTGGTATAGTAATAAACCCCACGCCAGTTCCATTCCCGTTCATCGGTGGGGCTGCTCAGATCTTCGCCTTTTTTGAGCACGTAGTAATACGCCCAGAAAATGCCATTCCAAGTTTCATTGCTGTATTCGACATGGGCTTTTAACCCGGTGTTGAGGTGCGCTTCGACGTAGCGGGCAAATTCCCTGATGTACGTTTCGGAGGCATTGTGCGGAATATTGAACCACGGGTGCGCGTTTAATTGGTTGGCGAGTTCGACTTGCACTTCAATCGGCACGCCGCGCCCGTAACGTTCCAGACGCGCGATATTGCCGGACGCGCCCCAAACGGCATCAGCGAGTTTGCTGCGCTGCTCCCAGCGGAATTCTTGCACCAAGCAAGTTTGGTCGAAGATCAGATTGCCATCGGCATCGCGGATGAAACTGTTGGGTTTGCCGGGTTCGGTTTGCGCACAGGTGAGGTAGCTGGGGCTGGCTTCCATCAGGTTCATCATGCGCACCACGCGGAAGTCTTTGAGGAAATTCAAATAACTGGGGTTGAAAACAATCGCATTGCGATCAGCCCGCAAGGTGTCTTCAAAGCTGCGGTATTGCCCAGCAGGGCAATTTGCCGCGCCATCGACGCGCGTGAAGGGCTGGCCTTCACAAATGCCACCGGGCATGACAATGCGGATATTTTTGACCGTACCGCTGGTGATTCTTATCTCGATACGGTTATTAGTGGCGACACTATCCAATTTGACCGGTAGGGTCACGTCGATTTCATCGCGCCCTGGTGTGCTGTTCACCCGTTTGGCGTAACCGAAATATTTCAGCTCGCCGGTGCCCTCGTATAACACGGTGTAACGTCCATTAGGAACTTGGCCTTGCACGGCGCTATCCAGCAAGAAGGTGCGAATAATGCAAGTGGCGCTGGGTGGCGTGGTTGCCCAGCCGTTTTCATCATAAGCGACGTCTTTACACGAATATTCACGCAATGGGCGTGCAACGCGGAAAATGTCGGCAAAGGGTACGGGGGACGAGATGCTGTTTTGTTCGGCTTGCGGTGCTTCGCTATTGATGCCTAACGACGGTTGGAACAAGGCGGCGGGTGCTTGCCCGTAGATGGCGAGTTGTTGGGCTAACACGTTTTCAAATTGATCGAGCGAAACGTTCCACGCCAAATTCAGGCTGTTGGCGTTTGCGCCCAGTTGAATGCCGTTGCTGGCGTTGCGATCGCTGTCGAGGCTGAGGAAAAAGCGTTCCAGATTTTTACGCGCATGGTAAGTGCAAGCGCTGAGATCGGCATTGCCACTGCATACGGCGGCTGCCATGTCGTGTTGCGTTAAGCTGGTTTTGCCGAGTACGGGCAGTTGCGTGGTGCTGCCTAAGTGCAAGGATAGGTTGCTGGAGGGGGCGCTGAAACCGCCATCCGCACCACTGACATTGCCCGCATTGAGGTATTGCAAACCACTAATGGGCGTCTCGGCGTTGTTGCGGGTGGGGTCGAGCAAGACTAAGCGCCCGCTGCTGGCAACTGCCGCAGTGGGGGGCTCACTTTCAGTGCCGCTGCCGCAACCCGCCAGTAGCAACAACATAGCGATGAGCAAACCCGTGAAGCGGGTCGGCAGTGTGTTAGCCCAGTTAATTCTGGTGTTCATAAAGTGGCCTTGTGTTGAGTTCTTCTCAGGTTTTTATCAGCTTGCGATAATTAGATGCCGATTATGGCGCAAAATTCCCGATTAGAAGCTAAAAATACCATTGGCGTTAACGGTACGGGTCGGGCAATTGCCCCGGAACATTTCCCACTCGTCGCAACGTTTACCGCTGGGTAGTAAGCAGTCGGTTCTGTCGCCTTCTGGGGTGCGGTGTGTTTCTAATTTGCCGTGATTTTGCAAGCAATTAAGTGACGCAGGGTTGGCGGCTCGTGCCGCTTGCGGTGTAACGTTCATGGGCGCTGGAGCGCTGCTACAGGCGTAGAGTGTTAGCATCAGGCTGATGATAAAGCCCACTCTCAACTTCACTTCGTACATGTTTTCTGTTCTCATTGGATTTTAAAAAGCTGATGATAACGCATTGTCGGGTTTCCGGCATAAAGCAGTGCAACACGGGAGTTAAAAAATGCGCAAATGGATAATCGTCGCTGTCACTGGAATTTTAAGTGCTTGTACGGGCGGGCATAATTTGGATTCACCGCTTAAAACTTGTAAGGCTGTCACGGTCGCGTTAGCCGGTGATAAGGGCGTGGTGTGGCACAGTGAGCAGCAAACCGAACAAACCGGCGTGCAGTTACAAGTCACCTTGGAATTCGTGCTGGAAGGGCAGCCGGGTAATGAGGTGTCACAAGCGGTGTGCATTTATGGCCTGAGCAGCCCGGATATGGATTACCGCAATGCCATGGGTGAATACGCCAATACCCCAACGGAAATGATGATCAACGGCATGGCGATTCCTGCCGGTGATTTGGTGCAAGCCATCAACCTTGCTACCGCTAATACTGCCAAAGCAATTGGTCAGAAAGCGGTCGAGCAAATCAACGAGAAATCAGGATACTAGCTTTCAGGCCGGGGTGATTGTCGTGCAATTGCACGGTGGCATTGTGCAATTCTGCCACGGCTTTCACCAGACTTAACCCTAGCCCGTTGCCGGGCGTGCTGCGGGCATTATCCAAGCGGGTGAAACGTTTGAAGACTTGTTCGCGTTGTGCTTCAGGAATGCCCGGCCCGTTATCGGCCACCGTAATCGTAATATTACCCATCTGTTGCGTCGCGGCTAGGTGGATTTCACCACCGGCTGGGGTGTATTTCACCGCATTATCCAATAAATTGGTGATGGCTTGCGCTAACAATTGGCGATTGCCGTGTATCTGTAAGCCGGTGGCCGCGTGATAGCTCAGGGTGAGGTTTTGCTCTTCTGCCACGGCGGTGTAGAGGTCGGCGAGTTCTTCGATCAGTAGCGTTAGATCGACTTCTGCCCAGTCTTGGCGTTGAGCGCTGGATTCGATTTGCGCAATGCTCAACAGCGCGTTGAACGTTTTAATCAGTTCGTCAACTTCGACAATGGTGTCTTGGATCAACTGTGGGTAATCGGTGGGTTTGGATGGCTGAAATTGGCTGGTTTCCAAACGGTTCCGCAAGCGATTGAGCGGGTTGCGTAAATCGTGTGCGAGGTTGTCGGTGACATCGCGCATACTTTGCATCAGGTGTTCGATACGTGTCAGCATGGTGTTGAGGACATGACCGAGGCTATCGAATTCGTCATTGCGCCCGGTGACTGGCATTCGCCGCCCCAAGTCGCCGCTCATAATATCATTGGCGGTGCGGCTGACTGCATTAATACGGCGTTGCACGTTATGGCTCATGAAGATGCCGCCCGCCAAGGCTAATGCCACAATAATGCCAATCGCCGCTAAAACGGTTTGCAGCAAACGGTCTTGCAGGGTGTGTTGTTCTTTAAGATCGGTCACCACCAAGAGTTGATAGCCCCCCGGTAACAGTGTCAGCATCATGCGTGCAGGCTCAGAATGGCGCTTTTCGCCGGTAATCAAACTGAACGGTAAGCTGGCAACAATCTGTTTGGAACGTTGGGTGTCTTGATTAAACTTGAGGTCGCGCGTCAAATCCTGTTGGCTGCGGTGAATCAGCCGCGAAATCAAATAACGTGAGCCGTTTTCACTGTTGCGCATGGTGATTGCGCCGGTCAAACCTTCGACGGCAAGGCTGCGGTATAAATTGAGCAAGGCATCGGTTTCGAGCTGCAAGCGGGCATCGGTTTGCTGCTCCATTTGCCCTTTTGCCATCCAGTAAATGTAGCCCAGTCCGCCCGCTGCCACGGTGCTAAACAGCAAGGCGTACACCAATGATAGCCGGAAAACCGAGGTGTTAAGCAGATTGCGGGTCATGCAATAAATACCCCGCACCCCGAATGGTGTGTAGCAATGGTGTGTCAAAATCCTTGTCTATTTTGCCGCGCAACCGGCTAATATGTACGTCGATGACATTGGTCTGCGGGTCGAAATGGTAATCCCAGACTTTTTCCAGCAACATGGTGCGGGTGACGACTTGCCCGGCGTGACGCATCAGGTATTCGAGCAGGTTGAACTCGCGCGGTTGCAGCGGAATGACCGTGCCGCCACGGGTAACGCGGCGTTTGAGCAAGTCCATTTCCAAATCGCGTACCCTCAGCGTGGTGTATTCCTGCGCGGGTTGGGTACGGCGCAATAACGCCTGCAAACGTGCCAGCAATTCGCTGAAAGCGTAAGGTTTCACCAAATAATCATCGCCACCGGCACGCAAGCCTTCGACGCGGTGATCGACATCGCCTAAGGCACTCAAGATGAGCACGGGCGTTTGCATTCCTTGCGCACGCAGGATTTGGATCAAGGAAAGACCATCGCGTTTGGGCAACATTCGATCGACAATCAACACGTCGTAGTTGCCTTGCAGGGCAAGGTGCAGGCCATCCTCGCCATCAGCAGCGTGATCAACAATGTAGCCACTTTCCGTCAAGCCTTTTTGGATAAAACTGGCGGTTTGGCGATCATCTTCAACGATTAGGATATTCATCGAACAAGCATAAAACACTTCCCGAAATCTAAACATGACAATTCCGTAACTTTCCCGCAAACCCTTGGTAATGTTCGTGCTGTCACTATATTGGCTATACACAGAATATTGCAGGAGTAAGCGATTCATGTTCACACGTAAGCAGCGGGTATTAGGCGCAGGTTTGCTGATGAGTTCAGCATTGGTGTTGGGTAGCATGTTGCCGGTATTGGCGGAAACGGCTACTACGTTTCCTTTGCAGCAAGCCCCAGCCGCCGCTCCTCTGATTGCCGCGCCAGCCGCCGCCTCGACTGGGGGTGCGTTGCCGGAATTGACCACCTTGATCAAACAAAATAGCCCCGCCGTGGTCAATATCAGCGTGGAAGCGTCAGCATCCTCTAAGCGCAATAGCGGTTTAGAAGGCTTACCACCGGAACTGGAACGCTTTTTCCGAGGCTTACCCGAAGGTGATGACGAGCCAGAATCAGGTCGTGCCAGAGCGTCCGGGTCAGGGTTTATTATTTCAGCGGATGGCTATGTCGTTACCAATGCGCACGTCGTGGAAGACGCCAAATCCATTACGGTGGGGTTGAATGATCGCCGTGATTTGCCTGCTGAAGTCATTGGCGTTGATACCCTCAGTGACATTGCGGTGCTCAAAGTTAAGGCTGAAAACTTGCCGACCGTGCAACTCGGCGATTCCAACGGTTTGGAAGTCGGGCAGTGGGTAGTCGCGATTGGTGCGCCGTTTGGCTTGGATTTGACTGCAACCCAAGGCATTGTCAGCGCCTTGTCACGGAGCTTGCCCGACGGCACGTATGTACCGTTCATTCAAACCGATGTGGCGGTGAATCCCGGTAATTCCGGCGGCCCGCTGTTTGATTTGAGCGGGCGCGTGGTCGGGGTCAATTCGCAAATTTACAGCCGTAGCGGTGGCTACATGGGAATTTCGTTTGCAATTCCGGTAAACGTGGCAAAAACCGTTATCGAGCAACTCAAGAGCAAAGGCAAAGTTGACCGGGGTTGGTTAGGCGTGGCGATTCAAGACATGAGCCAAGATTTAGCCAGCTCTTTCAATTTGAATCAGCCGGATGGCGCACTCGTTTCCAATGTTCAGCTCGGTAGCCCCGCCGCTGAAGCGGGCGTACTGGCGGGTGACGTTATCGTCGGTTTTGGGGATGGCAAGGTACGATCTTCCTCCGATTTGCCTTTGCTGGTCGGCAATACCCCGGTGGGGGCGCAAGTTCCGCTCAAGCTGTTGCGAGCAGGGGTAGAGAAAACCTTGAATGTCACGATTGCTAAACTCGGCGATGACAAAGAAGCAGCCTCGCCGATCGCGAAAACTCAAGGCGAAAGCGGCATGTTAGGGCTGGGCGTCGCGACTTTAAGCAGTGATGAATTGAAATCCCGCAAGCTGGATAACGGCGTGGTGGTCGAACAAGTCTTAGCCGATGGCCCCGCTGAGCAAGCCGGTTTAACCGTGGGGGATGTGATTGTTTCGGTCAACAATCAGCCCGTGAACTCGGCGGCGGATTTGAAAACAGCGGTGCAAGCTGCCCCTAGTGGCAAACCGATTGCGATGTTGATTATGCAGGGTGAACAATCGCGCTTTATTGCGGTCAATAAACCTTAAGACACTTCACTAAACTTGGCACACTCCAAGCACTTTCCCCGTCAATGGATACGCACCTTGGCGGGGATTTTTTTATCAGCTTGCCGATTATCTGAAGATCACGGGGGTCTATAAACCCCGATACAGACAATGGCACTCGAATCCAAGACCATGGTGGAATTAATCACTGAGGAGTTTCCCAATGTCTGATGATAGCGAAGCCTATACCGCACCCGTTGCAGAACCTGCTGCGCCAGAAACAGAAATGCCGGAAACAGAAGTGACTGAAGTGGTCTCTGAACCGCCGCCTGCTCCCCCGACTCCCGCAAACGGTGTGGTGTTAGCGTCTTCCTTGAGTGTTTACCAACAACTGCTGACGCAACTCGACACCAATAGGCAAACCATCCACGACAATCGTCATGAACTTGCCGCCATTCGCCAGCAAATCCGTGAACTTTCCGCACTCAGCAAACGTGACCCGCGTATGGAAGACGATGCGGATAGCCACGGCCTGCACACCAGCAAGGTTGCCGCGCAATACGACGACTGCGGTAGCATTATCGCGTATGCCGAACAAGTCCGGCGGCATGTTTACGACAATATTAGTGAAGCCGAAGAGTTGTTATCCCCGATGACGCAAAGCATGGACTTGCTCAAATTGCGCGTGCGCCATATCCGTTTGCTGGAAGGATTGTTAGCGGCACAAGAAAACGGCTTGCGGATGGAAATTCAGCAACGCAATGCCGATGCGTGTATCTGGCAATTGGCCGACATCCTCAAAGTTTGACGCTTTGCGGGTGGCGAATCAGGTTATCCGGGTCGAATTGGCGCTTTAATGCCTGCAAGCGCGGGTAGGACTTGCCGTAATACGCGGTTTCCCAGTTAGGCAATTCGGCATCCGGGTAATTGCGGTAATGCGCTTTAATCCCGCTTGCCGTTAGCTTTCCTTGAATATCGCGCACAATCTGCTCTGCCTGTTTGGTTTGCGTGGCTTTGTCGTAATAGGTTTGCAATTCACCGAGGTAGCCGAAGGCGCGGTGGGGGTAAGCCGCCGTCGCTTCCAACGCGGGGTTATTAATCGCGCCGCCCAAGGTGTTGATTTGCAAAATAGTGGTGAGTTTGGCAGCGCCAATTTGCTGGCAAATCGTGGGTAACAACGCTTTTATGTCACTGAACCCGTTGTAATAGCCAGCGGAAACATTCTTAAAATACATCGGTTCAACCCCGCCTTTGTAGCGCTGGATACCGCGTAGAAACGCATCCTTGCGGGGTGTCATGACTTCGGTTGCGCCCGCTTTGAGTTTGGCGAGAATGGCTTTCAATGCGGCTGATGGGGTGCTGCTGGTATCGGTCACGATGACGGTAACGTGCTTGCCATTCAATACCCATGAGGAATAGGCGGTGTTGGGTAAGGTTTTCATCCATTCAAACCAGCGTTCCGCCAATTGCGTAGCGCTCGCGGGTGTCAAATTGCGGTATTTGTAACGGTGGCTGCTGAAATGGGTCGGGGCAGGGTGGGTCTTAAACTCCAACTCGGTAATAATGCCGAAATTGCCATTACCGCCGCCTTTGCAGGCCCATAACAGTTCGGGATTGGTGCTGGAATCGTGGAGTTTGCCTTTGCCATCCACCATGCGTACCCGCTGCAAGCTGTCGCAGGTTAACCCCAATTGCCGTGCAAAAAAGCCATAGCCGCCACCTAGCGTTAGCCCCGCTACGCCAACGCCCGCACAAGAACCGGCAGGAATCATACGTCCGTATTGGTGCAAATATTCATACACCTTACCCAGTTTTGCGCCCGGTTGAATGGTTAAACGCTTGGTGATTTTATCGTACTTCGGCTTGTTCATGCCCGACAAATCGAGCATTAAGCCGCCGTCATTGGTGGAAAAACCTTCAAAACTGTGTCCGCCACTTTTAACGGCGATGGGTAATTTGGCCTGTTGCGCGTAAGCAATCGCGGCTTGCACGCCTTTTTCATTGGTACACACCGCAATGATTTTGGGCATCGCGGTAATACGTTTGTTGAAAATCTGGCGGTGTTTGGCGTAATCGGCGTCATTGCGTAATAAAAAACGCACGTTGGCGTTGGATGCGGGGGCGTTGCTATCTGCGGTGGCGGTCAGTGGAAAGTAAAAAGCGGGGATGCTGCTGGCGGCAAGTGTTAAGGCATTGCGTAGGAAGCGGCGACGGCTGGGGTTGGTGGTGGCTGGTGGGTTCATTGGACGTTTACCGCTGTGCCGCTGACCGTGACCATTAACATGCCACCGCTTAGGATGGCTTCGCCGGTGACGACGCCGTGGTATTGGGTGATGCGTTTGCCTTCGATGCTGTGGGTGGTGGATTGGATCATGGGTGTGCTCCTGTTTTGCAGCGATTCTTTGCGGAGATGATACAACAATTGTTGGATGGGGTAAGGTTGCTACATAAGGCGATGCGTTAGTAAAATGAAACAGGTGAATTCAAGTAATAAGTGCATAACCCACCAACTTTTCAGCATCCATGCCGGATAGCTCGCGGAACACCTCGTAAGGTGTCTTGAACCCCAGACATTTCCTTGGTCTGTTGTTGAGTTTATGTACAGCCTCCAACACCTGTCGAGTCGTCACGTCCAACAATCCCATTGCTTTGGGGAAGTATTGGCGTAACAGCCCATTGGCGTTCTCATTTTGCCCGCGCTCCCACGAATGGTAGGGCTTGGCGAAATACGTTTTGCACCCAATGGCTTGGGCAACTTGCTCATGTTTGGCAAACTCTTTGCCGTTATCGAAGGTGAGCGTGTGTACCCACTCCTTGAAGCCGGACAGCAAGGTGATAATGCTGCACGTCACCGCTTCAGCAGTCTTGTTCGCTACTGGGAACGCCAGACGTAGCTTGGATTTGCGTTCGTCCAGTGTCACTAATGCGCCTTGGTGTCCCTTGCCAATCATGGTGTCCGCTTCCCAGTCGCCTAGCCGTTCACGCTGATTGACCACCTCTGGGCGTTCGTCAATGTCCACCCGGTTGGGGATGCCTTTGACACTGCCCGTGGTGCTGCCATAACGCTTACGGTAGGTCTTCGCATGGCGGCGCAGGTTCAGGTACAGCTTGCCGCCCGCACGCTTGTCCTTCAGGACATGCTGGTAAATGGCTTCATGGCAAACACACACCTTGCCTTCTCCTTTTAGTCTGCCGCTGATCTGTTCAGGACTCCATTGCTGTTCCAGCAGGCTATCAATGCTGAGCGTCAGTGCCGGGGTTAACTTGACCGCTTTCGGCTTCTCTGCATGGCGGCACTGAGCATTGTTGTGCGCTTGCTTGTGACGGTAGCCACGTTGACCTCGGTTACGACCCAGTTCACGACTAATCGTCGATTGGCTGCGTCCCAGTGCTAACGCTATTGCCGTGGTGGAATCCTCCATCTTGTGCCGTGTTTCGATATAATGCCTCTCTTCAGAGGTAAGATGTCCGTATGCCATAAGGCTCTCCCGTTAGTGGTTTTTCGGGATGCTTTTTACCACATCTTGCCTCTGACCTTATGAGGAAAGCCGCACCCCGTCTCGATTAACGGGTTATGCACTTATGATACGAATTCGCCACATCTTATTTTCTTGTACACAGGTGAAACACCATGATCCCTAACGCCGTACTACAGGATTTTGAAACACTACCCTCAGATGCGCAACAGCAGGTTATTGATTTCATTGATTTTATCAAGGAGCGTTACCAAGCAAGGGCAACAAAACAACCCCAGCGTACGCTGGAAAGCTCTTTCGGCAGCATCAATGTGAAGAAAAAAGTGACCTTGGAACAAATGGATGAAGCTATCCGTCAACATGGGGCAATACTTTGATTGCGGTCGATACCAACATACTGGTTCGGATTCTGACAAAAATCAATGTAGGGTATCCCCATTGATTTCTAAGCTTTTTATAGGGGCTACTTTTTCCAAGGAGGTGTTGGTACTGTCGGTGGTAATTGCCCAGGGAATCCAGCGTGTAAAGTTTTCATGAAAGGTCTCCGGTTATCGTTTGATGAAGCTAAGAATTTAATCTTTAAACCATTTGTAGATTCCGTAAGCTGCTGCTCCAACAGCTATCGGTGCAGCACAAGTAATGGCTAAACCTGTAGCCATGCCGCCGCCTGCAACAGCGCCAATAGCAGCTAATCCAGAAGTAATTCCTGTCGCACCTAAGCCTGCAACCGTGCCTGCTGCTGCAACTGTGCCTACGCTACCCGCTGCACCAGCCACTGCACCGCCAGCCGCTACTTTTCCTGAATGATCGTTGTCACATTTGCTCATTGTATTTCTCCTTAATGCCCTTGATTGGAAACCTGCGAGACAGGTTTCCGATATATAACGGAGTTGATGTTGCGTAAGTGATAAATTAATCAACTCTGTCAATTAATTCTACGAATTTCGTAGAGACGGCGCAAGCTCTAATTTACGAATATCGTAGGATGATTAAACATCCTCAATCACTGTTCGGTTCTCGTTTGCGTGCTGCTCGCGTCCGTGCGGGTTTGCCACAAGATCGGCTAGGCGTGTTGATTGGATTAGATGAGGGTTGTAGTAGTGCGCGGATTAGCCGCTACGAAACAGGCACACATGCGCCGCCTTTCGAGATTGCCCAAAGTCTCGCGGCAGTGCTGAATGTTCCGGTTGCTTATTTTTACTGCCCACAAGAAACGTTGGCAGAAGTGCTGGTTGAACTGTATGGATTGGCTGAAGCCGAATTACAGTTGGTGCTTGAAGAATTACGGGTGATTTTGCGTGAAAAAGTTGATGGGCGGGCGTAGGATGCGCGTGACGCTCACCCCGTCAACGTAACGAACACCTGCGTCATCCTTTCCGGCAACCGCTGCACATTATCCACCACGGTAACGCGCTTGCCGAAAATATCCCGCACATACTCATCCGCTCGCGGATCAAGGCTAATGCAATAGCTGTAAATGCCTTTCTGATCCAATTCTTTCACCGCTTGCCGCGTATCTTGCGTCAATAATTGCGGGTCATCCACGTCAATATCCGACGGTTCGCCATCGGTTAAAATCAGCAGCAGTTTTTTATCCGCCGGTTGATGCTCCAGATAATGCGCCGCATGACGCACCGCCGCGCCCATCCGCGTCGAATACCCCGCCTGCATTGCCGCCAGCCGCCCCTTCACCTCATCGTTCCAATGTTCCTTGAAACCCTTGATGTGCTGGTAACGCACCTCGTGCCGCGTATTGGACGCAAACCCCGCAATCGCAAACGGATCGCCCAACGCCTCAATCGCATACGCCAGCAACGACACCGCCTCCTGACTCAGTTCCAGAATGCTTTGGGTCGCGCCTTCCGGCACTTCGCTGATCGAAGCCGACAAATCCAGCAACAGCATCACCGCGATATTACGCCCGTCGTGCTTGTGGCTCATATTGATGCGCGGATCAGGGTTCGCCCCGCCCTTGAAATCAATCAACGAACGGATCGCTACATCCAAATCCAGCTCGCTGCCTTCTTCCTGATAGCGTACTCGCGTATAATTTTGCGGCTTCAACAAGTCCACAATCTGCTTCAACCGCTTCGCCAACGCCGCGTGTTTCTGCAACAGCGCATCAATCACCGCCGGATTACCTGCCGGATGCAAACTTTCATACACGCTCGTCCAATCCGGTCGATACGTCTGCGTGCTGTAATCCCACTCAGGGTAATGGCGCGGCGGCAAGCCCGATTGCTCATTCTGTTGCGCGGTTTGTTTGTGTTCGTCGAAGAATTCTTCGTCGTCGCTTTCCTCGATGTACTGCCACAAATGGCGGTTATCATCGCGGTAAGGAATGGCGGTATTGTTGAAATACACGCTCGGCAACTGGTCAGTTTGCAAGCGCGTTTGCGCCACAAACGAAATCGCCAGTTGCACCATATCCGCCGTGGTCGCGTTGCCTTGCAGCATTTTTGCGTGGAACTTGCCCGCAAACTCATTGATCTTCGCGTTCTGATAGCCATGCGCCGGATTCAGAATCGCCCAAGACAACATCGCCAACCGATGCCGGAAACACGATTCCGTCTTGGAATCGCACTCGTTTTCCAGCGGTACTGGGTGTAATGCCGTGAAAATCCGCCGCAAACCGGGGTATTCCTGCATCGCCAGATATTCCACCCGACTGTCTTCCAGCCGTTCAATGGCAATGCGCTGTTGTGGGCTGAAATTATCCGCTACCACTTTGCGCGTCCAGCGTTGATGCGCCGCCATGTGCGCCAATACCGCACGGTAACGATCAATCCCCGTTACCCCATGCGCATCATCAAATACGTCAGGAATACGCATCCCGTATTCGTCAAAATACGGCTGCTGCTCACGCATATCGCGGAAATCCACCGAATACGGCACGAGGTATTCATGACTTTCCCAGCAGGCTTGCAAATACAAATTCAGCTTGCGCTCGTGGTGCGTAAACAGCGTGCCGTGGCGTTCGTGCTGCAACATCGCTTTAGCATCAGCGGATTCGAGGTTGAAATATTCCTCTTGCCGGTGCGGATGCTTGCCGTAGTTGCGGATGCCGTATTCGATCCAGTTCTTCAAGCCTCCCAATGCCAACTGGCTCATTAAATAAGGCATTTGCGCCAGCAATTTGGGCAGGCCGGGGCTAGGAATGGTGGTGTGGAAACCGTGGATCGATCCCGTGGTACGCTCCATCATCTCGAACAACAGGGTGATGTAATGCCCAACCAGTTCCTCACTGTCGAGGCGGCGGCATACGTCGGGCAAGGTCTGTAAAAATGCAGGAATAATGCGCCCGTTGGGGGTGCGGCTGATTTTCCAAACCGCTGCGCTAACGCGGGTCAACATACCTTCGCCGAGCTTGTACGCGATAACCGGCATTTCTTCCAGATAGGTCAGCACGGGGTCGAAACCGCGCCCGATTTTGCACACCAACGACGCACCGTCGAGGTAATCCTTGATGCCTTCCTCGCTCAATAGCGCGAGCGCGTCCTGCATACAGGCGGCGAAGGCTTCATCAAGCTGCTTGAAATTGCAGCTTAGTTGGGCGCGGTAACGGGCGATGGTGTCTTCCATGCTATTTATCCGAAGATCGCGTCAATCGCGTGGTTCAGCGTGCTGCGAATATCCGCATCATCGGTAATCGGGCTGACCAGTGCCATGCGGCAAGCGTCACCCGCTGCAATGCCGTCGCGCATCAGGTTGGCAGCGTACACCAGCAAACGGGTAGAAATGCCTTCATCCAGCCCATGCCCTTTCAGGTTACGTGCAGTGTGGGCAATCTTCACCAACTTATCTGCCATTGCCGCGTCCACGTTGGCTTCTTGCTGCAAAATGGTGGATTCCACATCAGCGGCAGGGTAGTCAAAATCAAATGCCACAAAGCGTTGCTTGGTGGATTGTTTCAAATCTTTCATCAGGCTTTGATAGCCCGGATTGTAGGAAATCACCAACTGAAAATCGGGATGTGCGTTCACCAACTCGCCTTTTTTATCCAGCGGCAAAGTGCGGCGGTGATCCGTCAGCGGGTGAATGACTACGGTAGTATCTTGGCGTGCCTCAACGATTTCGTCGAGGTAGCAAATCGCGCCAATGCGGGCGGCGGTGGTCAATGGGCCATCCAACCAGCGTGTGCCATTGGCTTCGAGTAAATAGCGTCCGACCAGATCGGAGGCGGTCATGTCTTCGTTACAAGCGACTGTGATCAGTGGCTTGCCGAGTTTCCATGCCATGTGTTCGACGAAACGCGATTTACCGCAACCCGTCGGGCCTTTCACCATCACCGGCAAGCGGGAACGGTACGCAGCTTGGTACAGTTCGACTTCGCGTCCGGTGGCTTGGTAGAAGGGTTCGTGTTGGATGGTGTATTGGGAAGCGTCGGTCATGGGTGGGATTCCTGACAGAGAAATGGGGAGAAGTGGGCAGTGCGAATGCACCACCCACCTTTACTGTGGTCGCTTGCGGCTTACTTGTGTACGCCCAGCTTTTCGCGCCAGCCTGGGTAGATCTTGTCAGCATCGCCAGGGAATGACTCGAATGCGCGAGCAAATTCTTTGTGCTCTTTCGCAAATTCGATGGGGTCAGCACCCGCTTTCCAGCACTCATACGATTGACGCAGGGAGATTGCGCCAGCCGCTGGGCTGTCAATGTGACCGTAAGAACCACCACCGGAGGTGTTGATAACGTTACCGTGACCCAAGTTCTCGAAGAAGCCCGGCAGACGCAGCGCGTTCATACCGCCAGAGATGATTGGCGTGGTTGGCTTCATGCCGTACCACTTCTGGTTGTAGACTGGGCCTTGGCACTCGTCACGCTCGATCATGTACGCGATCAGCTTGTCGCTGTTTTCGCCTTCCATTTTGCCGTAGCCCATTGTGCCGACGTGGATACCGGAAGCACCTTGCAGACGTGACAGTTTCGCCAATACAAACGCGGTGTAACCACGCAGTGCAGACGGGGAAGTGATCATGCCGTGACCTGCGCGGTGATAATGCAGGTACTGGTTAGGGTACTGGCGACGCGCGGTAGTGATCATGCCAGGGCCGCCGACGAAACCGTCAACCAAGAACGCAACTTTGTCCGCATCCGGGCCAAACGCTTCGAGGATGAAGTCAGCACGAGCGCACATTTCGTAATGGTCGTCAGCGGTGATGTTCGCAGAGAACAGTTTCGCTTGACCGGTTTCGTCTTGCGCACGCTTCATTGCGTCGTATACGAGTGGGTAAACTTTTTTCGCTGGGCAGAAAACTTGGTTGCCTTGCGGTTCATCGTTCTTGATGAAGTCGCCGCCAAGCCAGAACTGGTATGCAGCCGCCGCGAATGGCTCAGGGCGCAGACCCAGTTTAGGCTTGATGATTGTACCCGCGATGTAACCACCGTTGACCACTGGACGACCCAGAATACGCCACATGTCAGAGATGTCTTTGGATGGACCATCGAACAATTGGATAGCACGCTCAGGCACGTAGAAGTCATGGATTTTGGCGTGTTTGATGTCGCCCATGCCTTGGTTGTTGCCGATAATCAGCGTCAACATAGACACGACCATCATACGACCATCGGTGATGTTGCGGTCAAACAAGTCCAATGGATACGCGATACGCATGTCTTCAGTGGCTTCGTCGATGTAGTACACCAGCGCGTCAACGCCTTTGGTGAAATCATCGGTGGTAGACACTTCAACGTTAGTACCCGTAGAAGATTCTGCTGCAAAGTGAGCAGCCGCTTCCAAATAGCCGTGACCCGGCTGTGGCATCATTTTGTAAGCAACCAGAATGTGCTTGCCACCTGCGATCAGGTCTTCTTCTTTCAGGCTAAGATCCGCGTAACGTCCAGATTGGTCCATGACTCTCTCCTCGTGAATAAAAAGGGTGCAATAACTTTTGATGGGCGCAAGTATAAGCAATGCTTAAGATAAGGGAAAGTCATTTATTCTTACTTAAACATCAGACTTGATTATGTTAAGATGTTAGCAAGAAACCCTGAATTTCCGAGTGAATCCGTCAACATGCACATTTCGTTTCGCCAGATCCAGATCTTCCAGACCGTTGCTCAAACGGAAAATTTTACTCGCGCCGCTGAATTGTTGCACATGACGCAACCTGCAATATCCATGCAGGTCAAACAATTGGAAGAAAACGTGGGTTTGTCGTTATTTGAACGCCAAGGCAAGCGCATTGTGCTGACGGCGGCGGGGCGGGCAATGCACATCTATACCTGCGAGATTTCCGCTAAATATCAGGGCATGGTGGAAACGCTGGAAGAGTTAAAGGATGTGCATCAGGGCGTTATCAATGTGTCGGCGGCGAATACCTCGATTTACTTCATTACGCGGATGTTGGCGGGATTTTCGCAGCAGAATGAGGGGATTACAGTTTCCCTTAATATCACCAACCGCAAGACGCTGGTAGAACAGTTGCAGAATTATGAGGCGGATTTGGTGGTGATGGGCGAGCCGCCGTCAAATCTGGATTTGCACTCGCAACGCCTGATGTGCAATCCGCTGGTGTTGATTGCGCCTGCGAATCATCCGTTGGCAGGGCAGAAAGATATTCCGGTGTCGGCGATTATTGGCGAAAAGTTTGTGGTGCGCGAACCGGGGTCAGGGACACGCGCAGCGATTGAGCGGTTTTTTGCGGAGCACGGGCATACCTTCACCAGTACGCTGGAAATGGGTAGCAATGAGTCGATCAAGTATTCAGTGATTGCGGGATTGGGCTTGGGGATTGTATCGTTACACAGTATTCGACTGGAGTTGGAAACGCATTCGTTGGTGATTTTGGATGTGCAGAATTTCCCGATCCAACGCTATTGGCATATCGTGACGCGGGAGGGGAAGTGGCTTTCCCCAGCGGCACAGGCGTTTCAGGCGTATGTGATTGCGGAAGCATCAAGCTATTCGCAAGATTATCAACAGCTTTTGTCGGTATTAACGTGAAACATTTGGCGGATGATCGAGGGCATATAATGATGATGAAAATGACACAAGGTTTATTGGTCGTGGTGGCGTTATTACTACCACTGCATGGCTACGCGGCTAGTTTTGACTGTACTAAAGCCAAAACCTGGGCAGAGAAAACCGTTTGTAGCACCAAGCAATTATCCAGTTTGGATGAGTTGTTGGCCGCTTCTTTCCAAAAAGCGCTTGCCAGTACGGATGACAAGGCTGCGCTGAAAACCGAGCAAGTGGCGTGGCTGACTGCCGAACGTGATGTTTGTACCGATGTTGCTTGCTTGAAAGCGGCTTACACATCCCGATTGGCGGCATTGAATGAGATGATCGCCATCGCGGAGGAACCCACCGAGCTGGATAGTGAAGAGGCGGGTAGCTGGTATAAAGCCACTGCGAAACCTAACCTGACGGTGCGCGACAGTGCCGCTGTGACCGGCAAAAAGTTGGGCAATGTTCCCTATGATGGCAAAGTTAAGGTGTTGGCGCTGACCGATAAAACCGATTCGATTGGCGGGCGCGATGGCACTTGGGTCAAAATCGAATGGCAAGGCAAAACCGCTTATACCTTCGACGCTTTTCTGGAAAAGCTGGCGGTTGATAACAAGCAGCCTGACGAACCTGAAACTGACACCACAGGTAAAACCTTGGTAGGCGTGATTGCGTCGTATGAGTGTGGTGATAACTGCTACTTGACCATTACCGACAAGCAAGGCGTGCCGCATTCGGGTTTGTGTTCGGCACCATTGTGTGATGCTTGGAATGAGGTGGCGGAAATGCCCGCCAAGTTTAAAAACAAAAAGGTGAAAGCGACGGTGGGTACTGGAACACAGTATGACGGTAGCGGCAATGTGATGGGTGAGATGGATGCGTTTGAAACGCTTACGCTGCTGAAATAGCGGTGGAGACTTGTCGATAGAGTTTATCGGAGATTCTGAAACCGTTAACTGCCTGATCCAGCATGGATTAGGCAGTTAACGGGATTAATGATTATTTCAAATGTTGCACATAACAACTTGACATAAATTAAAAACATAGTTACGTATTAATTATTAATATTTTATTTTTCAAATGGTTAATGTGTTTTTCTATGAGTTTTTATTTACGTAGTAATACATAATTAGTTTCTGGCTAGAGCAGGAGAATATTCAGCAATGCCGAGATTTATGGAATCCCGGCTACTTGCTGATGGGCTGATTTACGCCTCATACCCCAACACCGGAGCCAACCACCGCTCCGCTTCCGCCAACGTCATTCCCTTACGCTTGGCATAATCCTCGACCTGATCCCGCGCAATCCGCCCAATGCCGAAATACCGCGAATCCGGGTGGCTGAAATACCAGCCCGACACCGAAGCCGCCGGATACATCGCAAACGATTCGGTAATGATCATCCCGGTATTCGCCCCAACATCCAGCAACGTCCACAACGTGCCTTTTTCGGTATGGTCAGGGCAAGCCGGATAACCGGGGGCAGGGCGAATCCCCTGATATTTCTCGGCAATCATCGCGTTATTATCCAGCGTTTCATCCGCCGCATAACCCCAGAACTCCTTGCGCACGCGCTCGTGCATCCGCTCTGCTAAGGCTTCCGCCAGACGGTCACACAAGGCTTCCAGCATGATCGCGCTGTAATCGTCGTGCTTTTCGCGGAAGGCTTTCAAATGCGGCTCAATCCCAAACCCGGTACTCACCGCAAATGCCCCGATCCAGTCGTTTCGACTACGCTCAACGACCGTGGCATCCGTTCCCTGAGCGAAGTCGAAGGGAACAGCAGGTGCAATGAAGTCTGCTAAACAGAAATTCGGCTGCTGCCCATTCCGCTCCATCTGCATCCGCAAATTATGCAACACGCTCAAAGTTTGCGTGCGGCTCTCATCGGTATACAGCACCACGTCATCGCCTTGCGCATTCGCCGGGAAGAACCCAACCACCGCTTTAGCCTGCACCCACTTTTCCGCCACCATCTGCTGCAACATCGCCAGCGCATCCGCATACAACTTGGTGCATTCCTCACCCACCACCTCATCTGTCAGAATGGCAGGGAACTTACCCGCCAATTCCCAACTGCGGAAAAACGGCGTCCAGTCAATGCGCTCCACCAGTTCATCCAACGGATAATCATTGAAGACCAGCGGGGTGAGAGTGTTCGGTTTAGGCGGCGTGTAATTCGCCCAATCCACCTGAAACTTATTCGCCCTTGCCGCAGCAATGCTTATCAACTTGCGCTCGGTTTGATTTGCCGCCCGTTTTACGCGCACTTGCTCGTATTCGGCTCGAATATTGGCAACGTAATTAGGCTTCTGCTCCTTGGACAGCAGCGCACTCGCGACGCCCACTGCCCGCGACGCGTCTTGCACGTACACCACGATGTCATTTTTATACTGCGGCTCAATCTTCACCGCCGTATGAATTTTGGACGTAGTAGCCCCGCCAATCAGCAACGGCACATGGAAATTCTGCCGTTGCATTTCTTTCGCCACATGCACCATTTCATCCAGCGACGGCGTAATCAAACCGGACAAGCCGATAATGTCGACCTTTTCATCCCGTGCCACTTGCAGGATTCTCTCGGCAGAGACCATTACGCCAATGTCGATGACTTCGTAGCTATTGCACTGCAACACCACGCCGACGATGTTCTTGCCGATGTCATGCACGTCGCCTTTCACGGTCGCCATCAGGATTTTGCCGTTGGCTTGCACCTCGCAACCGGCTTTTTCCAGTTCCATGAACGGGTCGAGGTAGGCCACCGATTTTTTCATCACGCGAGCGGATTTGACCACTTGCGGGAGGAACATTTTGCCTGCACCAAACAAGTCGCCGACCACGTTCATGCCGTCCATCAATGGGCCTTCGATGACCAGCAGCGGACGCCCCAGTTTCACCCGTGCCTCTTCGGTGTCTTCGTTGACGAAGGCATCAATGCCTTTTACCAGCGCGTGTTCGAGGCGTTTCTCAACCGGCCATGAACGCCATTCGAGGTCTTCTTTCTTCACTTCTGCCGAACCATCGCCTTTGTATTTTGCAGCAATGTCGAGCAAGCGTTCGGTCGCACCCGCGTCCTTGTTTTGAATCACGTCTTCGACCGCATCACGCAATTCCGCCGGAATATCGTCGTAAATCGCCATTTGCCCCGCGTTCACAATCCCCATGTCCATGCCCGCTTTGATTGCATGGTAGAGGAACACGCTGTGGATGGCTTCGCGCACCGGATTATTGCCTCGGAACGAGAACGAGACGTTGGAAACTCCGCCGGAAATGTGCGCGTGCGGCAGGTTCTGTCGAATCCAGCGCGTGGCTTCGATAAAGTCCACCGCGTAATTATTGTGTTCGTCGATGCCTGTGGCGACCGCAAATACGTTCGGGTCAAAAATAATGTCTTCCGGTGGAAAACCGACTTGTTCGGTGAGAATCTTGTAAGCGCGAGTGCAAATTTGAATTTTTCGTGCTTGTGTATCCGCTTGCCCCTGTTCATCAAATGCCATCACGATCACTGCTGCCCCGTAGCGGCGTACCAGCTTGGCTTGCGCGATGAATTTTGCTTCACCTTCTTTCATCGAAATCGAATTAACAATGCCTTTGCCTTGGATGCATTTCAGACCGGCTTCGATAACTTCCCACTTAGACGAGTCAACCATCACCGGCACGCGGGCAATGTCTGGCTCAGATGCGATCAGATTGAGGAAGCGCGTCATTTCCTTTTCGGCATCCAACAAACCTTCGTCCATGTTCACGTCGATGATTTGTGCGCCACTTTCGACTTGTTCTAACGCGACTTCGAGGGCTTCGGTGTAATTGCCTTCTTTGATCAAGCGCTTGAATTTGATTGAACCCGTCACATTGGTGCGTTCGCCCACGTTCACAAACAGGCTATTTGCGCCGATATTAAATGGCTCTAAGCCAGATAAACGCATTGTTGGCGGTAAATCAGGCAGTGCACGCGGTGAAATACCCGCGACGGCATCGGCAATGGATTTGATGTGCGCAGGCGAGGTGCCGCAACAGCCGCCAACGATATTCAAAAAGCCGCTTTGCGCCCATTCGCGGATGTGAACCGCCATTTCCGCGCCATCCATGTCGTATTCGCCCATTTCATTCGGCAATCCCGCATTAGGGTGCGCGGAGACGTGGCTGGCGCAGATGCGTGACATTTCTTCGACATATTGACGCAGCAGGTCAGGGCCGAGAGCGCAATTTAGCCCGAAAGAAATCGCCTCCGCGTGTGCCAGCGCGTTGTAGAACGCTTCGGTGGTTTGCCCAGAAAGT
This sequence comes from Candidatus Thiothrix sulfatifontis, assembly GCA_022828425.1. Lineage (NCBI taxonomy): Bacteria > Pseudomonadati > Pseudomonadota > Gammaproteobacteria > Thiotrichales > Thiotrichaceae > Thiothrix > Candidatus Thiothrix sulfatifontis. The sequence continues at coordinate 2,416,377 of CP094685.1, read as the reverse complement.
GTACGCCCAGATGCATCGGTAATCGTGCCGGAAATCATGATCGGCAGTTCGATACCGTCTTCGTCGAACACTTGCTTGACCGCGAACACGGCCGCTTTGGCATTGAGCGTGTCGAAAATGGTTTCGATCAGGATAATGTCCGCACCGCCTTCGATTAGACCACGGGTGGATTCCATGTAAGCTGTGACCAGCGCATCGAAGGTGACATTGCGGAAACCGGGGTCGTTGACATCGGGGGAAATGCTGCAAGTGCGGCTAGTCGGCCCCAACACGCCTGCAACGAAGCGTGGTTTGTCGGGTGTGCTGTATTCGTCGGCAACAGAACGCGCCAGTTTTGCCGCTGCCACGTTGATTTCATACGACAATTCTTGCATGTCGTAGTCGTGCATCGAAATGGTGGTGGCGTTGAAGGTATTGGTTTCGAGAATGTCCGCACCAGCGGCGAGGTATTCCCCGTGAATCGTGCGGATGACTTCTGGTTTGGTCAGCACCAACAGGTCGTTATTACCCTTGATGTCTTTGTGCCAATCGGCAAAGCGGGTGCCGCGATAATCGGCTTCTTCCAGCTTGTAACGTTGGATCATGGTGCCCATCGCCCCGTCAAGAATCAGGATGCGGTCGGCAAGCGCGGCGTGCAATTGGTTGGTACGGTTCATGGTTAAGTCATCGGCAGTTCAGGAAGTTGCGTATCGTACCAGAATCTAGCGTTCAGAACATAAACCGTCTTATTACAGCAGGCCGCTGCGCTTAATATCGAGGTAATGATTAATCAGATTCACCGATAATTCCGGGGGCGGCACATCCATACAACGAATACCCGCCGCCCGTACCCGATCCAAGGTCGCTTCGCGGCTTGCCAGATAATGTTGCACGGCGGCGGTATGCAAAGCATCTTCTTGATTATCCACTGGCGCAGCTAACGCTTGATCAAGCGCCTGTTCCCGCATACTTGCGAGTAGCACGACATGCCGTTTGCGCAGAATGTGCAGCGCTGGCAATAAATCATCCAAATCCTCATCGCGCAAATTGGTGAGCAACACAATCAGTGCCCGTTTTTTCTGACGCACCAGCAATTCGGTAGCAGCTTGCACATAATCCGGTGCGTGCGTGGTCGGCTGCAAATCGTACAAGGCATTCAACATCTGTTGCACTTGGTGTTGCCCCTTGTGCGCAGGCAACCAGCGGTTTTGCCCCGCGAAACTGCCCAAGCCCACCGAATCCCCTTGGCGTAGCGCCACATAAGTCAGTAACAAAATGGCATTCAAGGTGTGATCAAAGTGCGACAGCGCGTCGTCTTGCGCCAGCATCCGATGCCCGCAATCCAACATAAAAATGATTTCTTGATCGCGTTCGTCTTGGTATTCGCGGGAAATGGGCTTGCGCATCCGTGAACTCGCTTTCCAGTCGATTTGGCGCAAACTATCCCCGGCGCGGTATTCGCGTAATTGGTGGAAATCCTGACCTTCACCGCGACGGCGTTTTTTCATAATTCCCATGTGGCTGAGGTGGTGATCCGTCGCCATCAGTGCGTATTGCGCGACAGCGGCAAAATTGGGGTAAACCTTGGTTTCAGAAACTACCGGCAGTTTCAAGTCATGCCACCATAATTGCAGCGGCGACAGAATGCGTACCTGCAAACAGGGGAAATTCAGCTTGCCGCGTTCAATCGCCGTCACTTCATACAGTGGCTCGGCAAATGTGCCAATAGCCAGCCCCAAACGCAGCGGAAAGCCGGTGGCTTGCACTTGTAGCGGAAAATGATCGAATATTTCCACCGTAAGCGGACGCTTACCCGTGTTATGCAGACGCAGCCGCACCGTGCGTTTCACCCCTAATGGCAAAGAATGTGGCACGAAACGTTCACCGCGCGGCGCAGGTTCTGTCACCACCAGCAATAAATCGGCAAACGCCACCAACAGGCTGATTCCAACTGTGACATACCAGAAGCCGATAAAGTCGGGCAACACGCTGGCAACTAAAGCAACGACAGCATTTGCACCAACGGCATAGAAACTGCGGCGAGCGGGTAAAATCATGAGCGCGGCGCTTCGGTCTTGTCGAGAATAGCGCGTAGCAAATGGTCGGCATGATAGCCTTCCAGCTCCATTTCCGGCGACAAGGAAACCCGATGGCGTAACACCGGCAGGCAAACCTGCTTAATGTCATCAGGGTGTACAAAGTCGCGCCCCGCCAGCAACGCATTCGCCCGTGCTGCTCGAATCAGCGCAATGCTCCCGCGCGGTCCTGCGCCAAAGCGCAAACCTTGCCAGTGACGAGTAGCGCGGGTAATGCGCACAGCGTAATCCAATACCGCCACATCCACTGCAATCTCAGCCGTGACGGTTTGCATCGCCATGACCTGTGCGGGCGTCGCAATCGCTTGCAAATTATTGAGGTTGAAGCGGTCGCCGATTTGTTTGTCGGTGACGATCATGACCATTTCGGATTCTTCTTCTAATTCTGGGTAGTCGATGAACACTTTCAGCAGGAAACGATCCAGTTGCGCTTCGGGTAGCGGGTACGTGCCTTCTTGTTCCAGTGGATTTTGGGTGGCGAGTGTCATGAACGGCAGTGGCACGGGTAAGGCTTTGCCTTCGATGGTCACTTGCTGTTCCTGCATGACTTCCAGTAACGCTGATTGGGTTTTGGCGGGAGCGCGGTTAATTTCGTCTGCCAGCAACAGGTTGGTGAACACCGGGCCTTTGCGCACATTGAAGCTTTGATTTTGCATGTCAAATAGCACATGCCCGCTGATGTCGGCGGGCATCAAGTCGGGGGTGAATTGAATGCGGGCAAATTGCCCAGAGATGGTGCGGGCGAGGGCGCGAACCAGCAAGGTTTTACCCAAGCCGGGAACACCTTCGATCAAAACGTGTCCGCCTGCGAGTAGGGCGATGAGGGTTTCGCGCACGACTTGCTTTTGCCCAATCACAGCTTTGCTGATTTCGTGGCGGATGGCGTCGGCTAAATGGCTGGCTTGTTCAAGCGTCAGGGTTGCTGTTGTCATGTTGTTTCCTTGTGCTCGGCAGAAGTTGGGTAACGCGGGCGGCGAACCCGGCGTATTGGGTATCAGCGTGTTTGCGGTGACGTTGCCACATAAACAAGCCGCTGGCGTGGATGTGTTCCAGAATGCGGCGGCGTTCGGGGGCAGGTTTGGGAATCAGTGGGCCAAAGCGCGGGCTGAGCGCGAGAATGGTCAGCGGAATAAATACCGCCAAGGTCAGCACCAATGCCCAAGCATGTTCCCACAATAAGGTCGATAAGGCGGGCATATCGTCGCTGTGTATCAGCCAGACCGATTGTGGTGTGTCGTGCAAGCCGTGCAGCATGTGCCAGAAAAATTCGGCATGGTCGTGATCATCAAGGGCTGAATTTTCGATGAAATCAAGATTGGCAGCCCAAGTGATTAAGCCATTGCCGTGTTCTATTTCCAGCAACCAAGCCGCGTCGTTGTATTTCTGTGGGTAAGCTGGCGTGGCGGCGGTGTTCAATGCGTAGAAAAACTCGGGATCAACGTGCAGTGGGCTGCTCATATTGGACAGTTCGGCGTCCAGCGGTAAATCATCATCTTCGGGAATAATGTGTTCGCCTCTGGTGATGCCTAACGCGAGTTGCAGCGGGTCATGATCGCTTGCGTTGGTTTCTTCGGTATTTTCAGCATCTGGATCACTGGCGAGGTAACGGGTACGGGTAATTACGTGTCCGCCATTGGCTACCCACGCCAATAGTGCCTCACTTTTTTGGCGTGACAGCGTGTAACGGTCGGTATCAATCACCAACACGGTATCCGTATCAGGCAGGGTTTGCAGGCTGGTGTGGCGTTCGCTGGGAATCCCCATGCGCTTTAGAAATAAGCGGGCAGCAAACAGGGGATTTTCACGCGCTTCGCCTTGAAAGCCGGTGTATTCATCCACTTCTTTGTATTCGTAAGCATCCAAAAACCAAAATACGCCAGCGGTGGTGACTAAGGCGACAAACAAACCGATCAGAATGGATTGGAGCCTCATACGCGCTCCTGCATTGCGCTGAAGGTGTGCCAGCCTTGCCAAAGGGGAATGAGGGTGTGCGTATCGGGCGAGCGGTGCGCGTAAGCAATGGCTTGCCAAGCCTGCGTGGTCGCTTGCAACCATGCCAGCCGTTCGGTATTCAGGTGCGGCTGTGCCAAATGCAGGATGTCGCCCTCGGTGTGGCTGGCTTGCACATTGAGATGATCATGGCGGGTTAAACGCATTAATGCGCCGCGATACAACAGGCTGAGTGCTTCGCGCTGTTGACCGGATTCCCATAAGCGTTGGCTGGCAGTCGCAATGTCATCGGGTAAGGATTCGGGGCGAATATCCATGCCGAACAATACATCCGGCGGCGTGACTGCGGGCGTTTTGCGGCGCGTGCGTTTTAGCAGAGCCAAAATTTGCTTACGGTACACCAATGCCATGATCAGCAAGCCAATGACGGCGATCCACAAGGCGAGTTTGGCGATGTTAGCAAACAGCACTTGCAGGGATTTGGCGATTTCGATGGGGTCTTCCGCTGTGTCTTCCTTTGGATTGCGTAATACCCATTGGTATTGCGTGCGCATTCCGGCGAGTTCCTCGCGTTGCATTACTTCACTGATTTGGGCGGCGGCGGCTTCCGGCGGTAAGCGTTCCGGTGCGAGGTATTCATTCGCGCCAATCACTGCTGCCCACGTTGGTTGCGGTGTAATTGCGGGTAAACCTACCAGCAATGCTCCTGCTAACAACAGGCTTAGCGGTGTACGTGCCAGTTGGTTTAAGCGTGTTCCCAAGTTGCGGAAAGCAAGTTCAATATCCCACGCTTCCAGTTGGGTGCGGCGGTTGAGGTATAAGCTGAAACTCGCTGCGACATAAAAAGGCTCAATGGCTAACACTGTCAGGCTATACAACAGTAAATACAATAAGTTGCCCCAATATTGTGTATCAGCATCAAATATTTCGGTAAAAGCACCTGTCATGTAATACCACGCGCTGTCTGTTGGGTCGAGCAGCAGAATCAGCACATACAAGCTGGCCAGCACCACGTATTCCAAATGCACACAAGCAATCGTTAAACCGACAGCGTGCGAATGCGCTTGCAAGTGCAACAACGCTTGGCGCTCTGCCCGTGGTTTGCCGCGTAATTGTTCCAATTGCCAGATGGGTAAATTAAAACCGCGTGACGACGACAAACGCCGCCAGGTCAATGCGCCCAATAATCCCGTCTGCCAAATCAGCGTTGGTAAAGCACTGATGATTTCCGCCGTGGATAAGCGCTGATTAAACATCTGGTGGCTGAGGATATGCAGTAACACCCGATCATACAGCGGCTTGAACCACCACAACACGATAGGAATATAGGCTTTGTAAGCATCTGGCGTTAGCACCCACAAAATCAGTGCGAAACTTCCCAGCAACAATGCCCAAGCCGGAAAAATCCACCGCGCATGGTGTTGCACCAAGGCAAAGCCCAGATCAACCGCTTCCCACGGGGAGCGCAGACGGATATTGGCGCTCAGCTCGTCAAGTTTCATCCGCTGCCGCCTCCCGCCCTAAGAATACAAAATACCCGATGACCAGCAACCACAAGGCAATACCCACAGCGTATTTGACCAACACCGGAATCCAAGTTTGCGACGACCAAAACGCTTCCACAAACGCCGCCATAATGAACAGTGTTGCCGCGCCGTAAACGATTAGAATCGCCTCTTGCGCATTGTCGCGTAATGCCAGTGATCGCGCTTTACGCCCCGGCATAATCAAGGCGGCTGCCAATTTAAACCCTGCCGCACCCGATAACACAATCGCGGTCAACTCGAAGGCGCTATGCCCGGCTACAAACCCCCAAAAGGTTTCGATATAACCGATTTGAGTCAAATGCCCCGCCGCCGCGCCAATGTATAAGCCATTGAACAACAAAAAGAACACGCTGCCCAAGCCGTATAACAAGCCGCCTGCAAACACTTGAAAGCCAATCCCGGTATTGTTTTTAATGTAAAACCCGAACATGTACACATCACTATCGGCTTCGCGTTCGCGCCCAAAGCGAGAAGCGCGTTGCGGGTCATACATGTCTTCCATATTGGCCACGCTTGCGCCATCCAGCACCGAATACACCAAATCCGGTTGGATTTGAATGGCAATCAGCATCGCCAATAAACTGCCGAAAAACAGCATTCCCGCCAGCAACAGCGCTTGCCATTCGCGCCGCACCAATTGCGGTAAATCTTGCAAATAAAACTGAATAAAGCGATGCGCGAAATGCAGCCGTGAGGTGTACAAACAGTGATGCCCGCGTGTTACCAACTCGTTGAGTTGCGCAAGCAGCAAGGGGCTATACATGCGCGATTGTGCCAGCGCTAACTGGTGACACAGTTGACGGTAGGCAGCAGGGAAATCCAACATTGGCTCACTGAGTGCGTCACGTTTGCGCTGTTTTGGGGGCATTTGCTGGTAATCCAGCCAAGCACGCATGTGTTCCCACTGCGGTTGGTATTGGCTGATGAATTGTTCTTGCTTCATGTTCTGCCTCCGCCGGTTAACCAACGGGCAATGCCTTGCACATACGCTGTAGGCTTGGATTGCGGCGCGACGAGAACGCCAGTCATCTGCGCCAGTTCATCCAAGCGGGCGGGGGCGAGGGTGTGGCTACGTTGGGCAAACAACATAATCGCTTGTTGTTCGGGCAGGGTTAATGTGACTTCGGGGCGGATTGCCTCTACCGCTGACATTGGATTGGGCGTATCAGCCCGGATTTTATGGAGCACCACTGTATTTGCAGCCAAATCCCCAAGGCGCTGAAAGCGTTGATTTAACAACATGCTGGCAAGTCCAAACCCGTAGAGAAGCGGCAAAAAATCCACAACGCGTAATAAGTTACGGACTAACGAGGCTGAAAAGGTAATCGGGCTGGCATCGGCGTGCGCAACATAAATGTCCAGCATTTTTTTGCCGGGTGTTTGCCCTTGATGACGCAATTCAAAATAGACGGGGTAAAACCATTCCAACAAAAAGGTGAGGATTAGCGCAATGCCGATGCCCATTTCGCCGAGTAGCGCGAGTCCGATAAATAACAATGCGCTAACTAAACCGCGTAGCAATAAATCCACCAACCATGCCAACAATCGTGGGGCTGGGCCTGCGGGTGATAGTTGTAGTGCAATGCCTTCCGGCGTGTTGACCGTGTAGGTGGTGTCTAATTTCATGCAACCTCACCGTTTAGCCCATACCTCCCTTGATGAGGGGAGGTTGGGAGGTGTTTCTTTTATAATTATTTTGCAGCAGGGGTAGGAGGCAAAGCCGGTGCCGGTGTTGGATTAACCGTCGTTGGCATCCAACCGGACGTAACGCCTGCGGGCGGGTTATTAATGATTTTCTCACCCGGATTCAAGCCCGAAATAATGGCTACTTTGCTACCGCCATTCTGTTCTGCGCCCAAGCGCACCATGCGCAATTCCGAAGTATTGTTATCTTTAACCACCAAAACACCCGGTAAGCTGCTGCCCTTCATCAAGGCAGAGCGCGGAATTACGGTCACTTGGCTGCCGCCTTTTTTGTTTTCAGGCACATAGATTTCTGCATACATACCCGGTGCGGTAGTGATTTCCATCGGAATATCAAACTTCACCGTAACGGTATGACGGTTAGGGTCAGCAATCGGGTAAATTTCAGAAACCCGCACCGAAGTGTCGGTACTGCCATCAATCTTCGCCGGTAACAACATGTCTTTGCTCAAATTTCCGACCAAACCGGAGGGCACATCCGCTTGTAAACGTTTGTATTTGACGTAACCGAATTTGACCAGCGGTTGACCCGGTTGCACGGTGTCGCCAACTTCGACCATTTTTTCGAGGATAATGCCTTCAAATGGCGCAAGGGCGCTGGCATCGCGCAACGCCGAATCAATTTCTTGCAACTGCGACATGGCTTGTTGAAGTTGGCCTTGCGCTTGTGAAACGACCGACATTGCGTTGGTCAAATCACTCTGCCGGATGGTGTCAGCGTCATAACCACCGATAAAGGATTCCGCAAAAGGGCGTACCGCAAACCGATCAAACATCGACGGCAAGCCGAAGCCGGGCATGGCGCCGATGTCTTTGCTACGCGGGGAGGTCATTTCACGGTAATATTGAGCTTGCGCATTTTGGACGCCCGCTTGTGCAATTGAAATTTGGGCAAGCACGGCATCGCGTTTTGCCACAAGTTGGGCTTCATCAATCTTAAAAACAGCCGCGCCTTCGGTCAGGTTGGTGCCTACTGCGCCTGCTACGTATTTGACAACACCGGGAATTTGGGCACTCAAGGTGACTTCTTTGTACGGAATAACGGTGCTGCCCAGTACCGATTGCGAGCGTGCGCCAGCGGTTTCAACTTGAATGATTTCGGCGGCTTGTGCGGCGAGTGTGCTGGCAAGTAAACCAGCCATTAACAATACCGACGCTGTTTTGCGTGTAGTCATGTGATCTTTTATCCTCAGAGCGGGCAATTCAACAAATTATGGCATATTAGCATGATCTTGCGTTATTGCCGGTATTCAATCGAGGCCAGCAAATCGCGATTATTCAGTAATTGTAATGCATTTTCGGGTGTATCAATAAACGGATTTCGGATACCTAAGCGCGAATATACCCAGTTATTGTAAGCCAACTCCCAAGCACTGGGGCTGTCTACCTTCGCCCAATGCACCAGTGTCGCAATGTGACGATTATAAAGTTCGTCGATTTCGTATACCAGCAGCATGTACAGCAGCGCCCGCGCGATGTCTCCCCGATTGCGGGAAGGAATGACCCATTCATGATCGGCATCAAAACCCGTGGCCTCACTGAAACTGTCCGCGTGTAAGATTAGGTTGTAAGGCCGCACAATCTTGTCATCGTCCAGATCAAAATTGAAGTTAGAACGCTTGGCATTTAAACCGCGCTCTGACGGCGCGAAATTGAGCGGATTGGTGCTGGCGCCGTTACGCACATGACGCGGCACGTTTTTGTACGCAAGGTAACGGTCTAAGAAATCCCGTGGAATCAGGTGTTCAATGCTGTGATGTTGTTTTTGATACAGCTCATTGACCGGAGCGGTGCCGTAAATGGACGTGACCCAGCCGTATTCATTGTCAAAAAAGAATGACCAGAAATTATTCCATTTGGCGGTACCGTCCCATTGTTTGAAGTGCTCGCGTGCTTGGAATACACCACCAGCATATGCCACAAAGTCCTGCCGCGTGAGAATATCAGCGACGTGCTTAATATTATGGGCAGGGCGTTGGTGAATACTATCGGCGTAGTCAGGGGGCGCATCGCAGGGAAGCAGTTCCACGCAGACTTGCCCATGATCCGATTGCAGGCGTTCATCCATTCCATCGGTTTCCAAATGCTGATTCCAGACTTCATAGTGTGCAACTTCGGCTTTGGCGTCGGTATTTTTGGGGTTAAGCGCATTGGAGACAAGAATGTAATCGAGAACACCACCCGTGCCGCGATGAATTTTAGTAAACGGGCGTACCCGCTGGCGCATATTCGGCGCAAGCCGGAAGGTATCAGCCAAACGATAAGCGTATAACCAAGGTGTAATGCCTTCTGGCCATTGTTCTGCTTCTAAGCCGCCAATTGCGTAAACGCGCTCCTGCATGGTTAGCGCCGCCAGTGGAATGGAGTTTTCGCTATCGTTCATGTCACCCAATACCACGATGGGGTGGGTGGCATCCTGTTCTAGGCGGCGCACAATGTGGTGATAGAGCAGGGTAGCCTCCAAGCCGCGTTGCAGCAAGGAGGCAATCGTGCCGCGTGATAAGCGTTGCAAGGTGTCTGCAACACGCTGTTGCCATTCCAAACTGTCGGCGTAGCGCAAATCCAAAGTGGCGGGGCGTTTGGATTTAAGGTGTAGCACGTAAACAGTCAACAGACCGAACCCAGGTACTTGCACATCAGCACAAATAGGTGCGCGGCTAAAGCGAAAACTTTCAGGAATCGGCAATTCATCGCGCACTGCGTCAATAATGTCTACCGGATGAACTGCCACCACCGGAAAGCGCGAGGCTAAGGCCACCACCGACTTGTGATAGACCAACGGATCGTCGTCACGCACACCTGAGGTGTCAACTTGGATAAAGTACGGATACCCCGCTGCCAAGCACAATTGCTGAAGTTCGGGAATACTGAATACTTCTTGAAAACCCACGATGTCTGCATCCATTTGGTGCAAGCGTGTGCGAATCCAGTGTTGTTTTTGTTCCCACTCAGCAGCACTAAAGGTGTTGTATTCGGTATGCTCATGCCAGTAATACCCGTGTGCAGCGAACTGATAAAGGTTAAATGTGGCAAGTTTCATCTTGTTTTGGCCTCCTTCTTGCAATCGTCATCCTCGCACGTTTCGTTTATAATGTCCCCCACGCGCTGAGAGACAACCACCAAAAATTGGAGAGAGTACCGATGTACCAACATATCAAAGTCCCCGCACAAGGCGAGAAGATTACGACCAACGCCGATTATTCCCTGAATGTGCCGAACAATCCGATTATTCCATACATCGAAGGCGATGGCATTGGGGTTGATATTAGCCCAGTGATGATGAAAGTTGTCGATGCGGCTGTGCAGAAAGCTTACGGTGGTGAGCGCAAAATTGCGTGGATGGAAGTGTACGCTGGTGAAAAAGCGACACAAATTTACGGCGAAGACGTGTGGTTGCCGGACGAAACAGTCGATGCCGTCAAAGAATTCGTGGTGTCGATCAAAGGCCCATTGACCACGCCGGTCGGTGGCGGAATTCGTTCGTTGAACGTTAAGTTGCGCCAAGATTTGGATTTATACTTGTGTTTGCGCCCGATTCGCTATTACGACGGCGTGCCCAGCCCAGTCAAGCACCCGGAGAAGACCAGCATGGTGATTTTCCGCGAAAACTCTGAAGACATTTACGCGGGGATTGAATGGGCAGCAGAATCCCCCGAAGCCAAGAAACTCATCGATTTTTTGATGAATGAAATGGGCGTCACTAAAATTCGTTTCCCCGAAACGTCTGGCATCGGCATCAAGCCCGTGTCGCGTGACGGTACGAAACGTCTGGTTCGCAAAGCATTCCAGTACGCGATTGATAATGACCATGACTCCGTAACGCTGGTGCACAAAGGTAATATTATGAAATTTACCGAAGGTGCCTTTAAAAACTGGGGCTACGAGTTGGCGAAAGAAGAGTTTGGCGCAGTGGAAATTGATGGCGGCCCTTGGTGTTCCATGAAAAATCCGTTGAACGGCAAAGACATTATTGTTAAAGACGTCATCGCGGATAACTTCCTGCAACAAATTTTGCTGCGCCCAGAAGATTATTCAGTGGTAGCAACCCTTAACTTGAATGGCGATTTCGTATCGGATGCGCTCGCCGCGCAAGTGGGCGGGATTGGCATTGCTCCCGGTGCTAACTTGTCTGATACCATCGCGATGTTTGAAGCGACTCACGGTACGGCACCAAAGTTTGCAGGTTTGGATCAAGTCAACCCTAGCTCGATCGTATTGTCAGCCGAAATGATGCTGCGTCACATGGGTTGGTTAGAAGCGGCTGATTTGATTAACAAAGGCACGGCGGGGGCGATTTCCTCTAAGCGTGTGACCTTTGACTTTGCCCGCATGATTGACGGGGCAGAAGAAATTGCCTGTTCAGAATTCGGTGATAATGTGATCGCTCACATGTAACGCTCGGTACGCGATTGTGTGGCAACAGGCGACCTGAGTGTCGCCTGTTTTTTTATTGAGGTACTTGTATTTCGAGAAGTTACACCAATCTATGCAGGGAATAGTGACAGCGAACGGTCAAACCGTTTATAACATTAGCATCAAAACCCGTAAGCTTGGGGCAAGGTAAATTAGGTATGGCGCAAAAACACAAAGAAGATCACGGTAACGGTCAGGATTCCGGTGTAGCGGTACAGGAATCCCGCCCAGAGGTGAAAGAACCCCCCCGCTTTAAAGTTATACTATTAAATGATGATTTCACACCGATGGACTTTGTAGTTGAAGTGCTGCAAACCTTCTTCGATATGGATCACGAAAACGCGACTCGCATCATGTTGCACGTACATACACGTGGCAAAGGCATTTGTGGGGTCTATACTCGTGATATAGCGGAAACCAAAGTGGCACAAGTCAGCCGGTTTGCGCGGGAATATCAACATCCTTTGCTGTGTACAATGGAAGAGGCATAAGTTTTATGTTGAGCGCTGAAGTAGAATATTCAATCAATACGCTGTACAGCGATGCCCGTAGCCGCCGTTACGAATTCGTCACCGTTGAACATTTGTTACTGATTATGCTGGATAACCCCAGTGCGGCAGAGGCATTGCGTGCCTGTTCCGTGGACATTCCGCAGTTACGCCGTGAACTGGAAATGTTTGTGGATGAAAACACCCCACTGGTTCCTGATAATGATTCCTCGCGTGATGTACAACCTACTTTGGGTTTTCAACGCGTTATCCACCGCGCCATATACAGTGCCCAAACTTCGCGCAAGGGTGAGGTGACTGGTGATGCTATTTTGGTGGCTATTTTCGGTGAGCCGGACTCTCATTCGGTGTACTTTCTGTCACGGCATGATGTGACGCGCTTGGATATTATTAATTTCATCTCCCACGGTATCCGCAAAGACCATCAGCCTGAAGCGTCTAAAGGCAAAAATCCTGACGACAATTCATCGCAGTCATCTGGCAATCAAGCGGATAACGACTCTGATACCAATGATAATGGCAAACCGTTGGAAAAATACGCCAGCAATCTGAATGAGATGGCATTAGAAGGCAAAATCGATCCCTTAATTGGGCGCGATCTCGAAATCGAACGCACCATTCAAGTGTTGTGCCGTCGTCGAAAGAACAATCCATTGTTGGTTGGCGAAGCAGGCGTTGGCAAAACCGCGATTGCCGAAGGTCTAGCCAAACGCATTGTGGATGGCGAAGTGCCGGAAATTCTTGCTGATGCGGTGATTTACTCCTTGGACATGGGGTCGTTGCTGGCGGGCACCAAATACCGAGGGGATTTTGAGAAACGCCTGAAAGCCGTGTTGAAGCAAATCAAGAACGAGCCGCACGCGGTGCTGTTCATTGACGAAATTCACACGATTATTGGGGCGGGCGCAACTTCCGGTGGCACGATGGATGCTTCCAACCTCATTAAGCCGGTACTGTCATCGGGCGAACTCAAATGCATTGGTTCCACTACCTTTCAGGAATACCATACCATTTTCGAGAAAGACCGTGCCTTGGCGCGACGTTTCCAGAAAATCGACATCAATGAGCCATCAGTAGAAGAAACCATTGAAATCCTCAAGGGCTTGAAATCACGGTTTGAGGCACATCACAATGTGCGTTATACCCAGCCTGCGCTCAAGGCGGCGGCAGAGCTGGCAGCTAAATACATCAATGACCGGCATTTACCCGACAAAGCCATTGATGTGATTGACGAAGCAGGCGCTAACCGTCAATTGCAACCGGCAGCTTCTCGCAAAAAAACCATCAATGTCACCGATATTGAAGACATCGTGGCAAAAATTGCGCGGATTCCACCCAAGTCGGTGTCCACTTCGGATATGCATACTTTGCGCAATTTGGAACGTGACCTGAAAATGGTTATCTTCGGGCAAGACAAAGCGGTTGAGCAATTAACCGCTGCTATCAAAATGGCGCGTTCTGGCTTGCGTGATGATACTAAACCGATTGGTTCCTTCATGTTTGCAGGGCCAACCGGGGTAGGGAAGACCGAAGTTTCTAAGCAATTAGCATTACGTTTGGGAATTGAATTGCTGCGCTTTGATATGTCCGAATACATGGAACGTCACACGGTTTCACGCCTGATTGGTGCGCCGCCGGGCTATGTGGGTTATGACGAAGGCGGTTTGCTCACCGATGCGATTAATAAACACCCGCACGCGGTATTGTTGCTGGATGAAATTGAAAAAGCCCACCCTGATATTTTCAACATCCTGCTGCAAGTAATGGATCACGGCACACTGACCGATGCGAACGGGCGCAAGATCGACTTCCGCAATGTGATTCTGATCATGACCAGTAACGCAGGGGCGGAGAATATCAGCCGTAAATCGCTCGGTTTCACCGTGCAAGATCACACCTTGGATGCGACCGAAGCGGTTAATCGCACCTTCTCACCCGAATTCCGCAACCGTTTGGATGCGGTGATTCAGTTTAACCCGCTGACGGCTGAAGTGGTGTCTTCGGTAGTGGATAAATTCATCATCAAACTGGAAGCACAATTGGAGCCGAAGAAGGTGGTACTGGTGGTTGATGAAGCGGCTCGGCGTTGGTTAGCGGATAAAGGCTACGATCGCTTAATGGGCGCACGTCCAATGGAGCGGGTGATTCAAGAGCACATTAAAAAACCACTGGCAGACGCCATTCTGTTTGGCGAACTCAGCCAGGGTGGTCGGGTGGAAGTATCGGCAGATGCTGGAGGGCTGGTGGTCGAAATGCACGGCACGGAAGCCGTACCAGCCTGAGCATTATCGGGAAACGGAGACACGATGCGCCCTGCGGGGCGCATTTTTATTTGTTGCGGTAACTGATGCGGCCTTTGGTGAGGTCGTAAGGGGTGAGCTGTACGGTAACGCGGTCGCCAGTCAAAATACGGATGTAGTTTTTACGCATACGGCCGGAAATGTGAGCATTCACCACGTGACCGTTGTCTAATTCAACGCGGAAAGTTGTGTTTGGCAGGGTTTCCTGCACAATACCTTCCATTTCAATATAATCTTCTTTCGCCATAATCTCACTAAATACTAAGGTGTACCAAACGACGTATTATCCTTGCCACGCGCCATATGACAAGTTCTTTTTTGGATTTCTCGATTTGACAGTTTTCATGGCAACGTAATTTTATTAGGATAGAACAATTTTTCACGCGGGAGCAGTAAAACACATGACCATTGCGGGTATTTTTCCGGGGCAAGGTTCGCAGTCACTCGGTATGTTGGCAACCTTGAGCGCAGACTTTGGGGAAGTGCGTGACACTTTCCAAGAAGCTTCCGCCGTATTAGGGCGCGATTTGTGGCTATTGGCGCAAGCAGGGCCTGAAGCCGCGCTCAATAGCACTGAAAATACTCAGCCGTTAATGTTGGCTGCTGGCGTCGCTGTTTGGCGTGTTTGGCTGAAACAAGGTGGTTGTCAACCTGTTGCGTTAGCGGGTCATAGTTTGGGTGAATATTCCGCACTGGTGGCGGCAGGTGTGTTGAGTTTTACAGATGCGGTAGCTTTAGTTGCAGAACGCGCCCGTCTGATGCAATCGGCAGTGGCAGACGGTGACGGCGCAATGGCAGCGATTTTAGGGTTGGATGATGCACAAATTGTAGCCGCTTGTGCGCAAGCCGCTCAAGGCGAAGTGGTTGAAGCAGTGAATTTCAATTCACCGGGGCAAGTTGTAATTGCGGGAAATGCGGCTGCAATTGATCGCGCCATTCAAGTGGCAACCGAGATGGGAGCGAAAAAAGCCATCAAATTGTCGGTGAGTGTGCCGTCTCATTGTGCGCTGATGTTACCTGCCGCGACCCAATTAGCAAGTCAGTTAGCCGTTACTACGCTTAACACGGCGCAAATTCCCGTGCTGCATAACGTCGATGCGGTAGCGCGTACTACGGCGGATGCCATGCGTAGCGCTTTAGAGCAACAACTCTATCGCCCGGTGCGTTGGGTTGATACGATTCAAGCCTTACAGAATACTTACGGTGCGACGGCGGCTGTCGAGTTTGGCCCCGGCAAGGTGTTGACTGGTTTGAATAAACGGATTGACCGCAAACTCAATGCCGTGTGCATTTTGGATAGCAAAACATTGGAAGAAGCATTAAAACTTTGTGAGGAGGCGGGAGCGTAATGGATTCACTCATCAGTCTACAGGGTGAAATCACCCTAGTCACCGGCGCAAGCCGAGGTATCGGACGTAGCATTGCAGAAATGCTAGGCAAAGCGGGCGCAACGATTGTTGGTACGGCGACCAGTGAAAAAGGCGCAGAAGCCATTTCTGCCTATTTGGCTGCTGCGGGTATTGCTGGCAAAGGGATGGTGTTGAATGTCGCCGACAAAGATTCCATCGAATCCCTCACTAAAGCGGTGACAGGCGAGTTCGGCAGTATCAGTGTGTTGGTGAATAATGCTGGCATTACCCGCGATAACCTGCTGATGCGCATGAAAGATGAGGAATGGGATGACATTATTGCGACCAATCTGACATCGGTGTACCGCATGAGCAAAGCATGTATGCGCGGCATGACCAAAGCTAAAAAAGGGCGCATTATCTCGATTTCATCCGTGGTGGGTGCGTCCGGGAATCCGGGGCAAACCAATTACGCAGCCGCCAAAGCCGGTTTGGTTGGATTTTCCAAATCACTGGCTCGCGAAATCGGT